>CAYGDG010000004.1:0-93830 GCA_964348725.1 uncultured Candidatus Saccharibacteria bacterium | reverse complement strand
CATCATAGAGGGTCAATCGCTTGCCAGTGTGGTCATACATGTAAATATTCGTCGCACTTGGCGTGACTGCTTTTGTCATTTCATTCCTGTAATTCCATGAATAAGTATTCGTGCTATCAGTTGTGAGGTTTCCATTATTGTCGTACGAATACGCCACACTGTTCACACTCGTCACCGCATGCGGATTCGCATAGTTCGTGCCGGTGTTTCCGGCGTAAGAGTACGGGATGGCGTTGAAGTATGTGAAGTTGCCGAGGGCATCGTAGCGGTAGTTTTCGTTGTAGGTGGAGCCGGTGGCGACGGAGTTCGTGCGAGCATCGGTGAGGCGGTGCAGGTCATCATACGTATAATCCACATCCTTTGCGGCATCGCCCGTGCCGATGTCGGTGATGTTTAGGATATTGCCCACAGGATCGTAAGTGTAAGAAATATCCTGAAAAGGAGCGCCGGAAATGTTTACCAGGCGGTACAGCTGTGCTGGGTCATAGGTGAGGTCGATCTTCATGCTGTTCGCATAGCCCAGACCGGAAGGCTTGCCGTTCTCGGCGTAATCTACGGCATCCATCACGGATACTACGGAGCCGCCCGGTTCCTGGCGTGAAATACTTTTTACCATTCCGGCATCATTGTAGTCATACATCACATCCGCGCTGTCGGGATAATTTATATTCGTGATGTTGTTCTGATAGTCATAGGTGTATGCCGTGGTGTAGCCGGTACTGCTTATCGTTTCTGTTTCGGAGGCGACATTGCCGACGAGGTCATAATCATAATCGGTAGTCGTGCCGGAAAGCTGAGTGACGGTGCACAATTTGCTAACGCCATTCGCGCAGGTGTCATATGCGAAGCTGATGTCCAAGCCAGAATTTGAAGTGTCATCCTCTTTTATGACTCGGTTGAGCTGGTCGTAATTGTAATCCGTCTGCACACCAGCGGCATCAATGCGCGATTTCAAATTACCCTGATCGTCATATACATATTGCCAGAGACCAAAGGTGGTATCAGCTAGCGTGTGCAGATCATCGGCAGAAATACGGCGGCCGAGCTTATCATAGGCAAAAGCACGCACGTTATTGCTTGCATCTTTTATGCTCGCAAGATTGCCAGTGGCATCCCAGTAATATCTGGTGGTATATGTGGCGGCTTGATTGTGCTCGTCCACTTTTACAAGATTTCCGAAAGCGTCTTTCTCATAGCCTTTTATCTTGCCGTTCGGGTCGGTGATTTCTGTGTACCAATTATCATATGCGTACAAAGTATCGCCGACGGTATTTGAAATTTTGGTTATTCTTCCCAGTGGATCATACAAAGATTCGGAATACAAAGCAGCAGTGGAAGTCGGCGCGGTATGCGCGGAGCCGGAAGCGAAATATGGCAAGGATTGCTTGTACACGCGGCCTATGACATCGTATATCGTATCGCTCACGCGGTAATCACCCGCGGTCGCCGCCTGCGTGCGGGTCTGTATCGGGCGGCCGAGGCCGTCCATATATGTATATGAATCTGTTGTGAGTGAAGGGTTGAGATAATTTCTCTTATATACACTGTTTGGCAAATTCGTGTCGTCATACACATACATGGCCTTCGTCACCTGCCCACCAGCATCCGGAATTTTTTCTTCCAGCGGGCGGCCAAAGCCATCATATACCGTGGTGAACTGACTGCTATTCTTGTCATAATAATCCGTGACTTTGCCGGAAGAATAATCGTAATAGAATTTTTCAACATTTGAAAGCGTGTCGGTTACTGTTTCCGGATATAAATTATATGAATCAGGAGAGTAAGTCGTGATATTACCATTCGCATCATGAGAATTTGTTACCAAGCCATAGGTACCGTCATAATCTTTTTCTGTCGTCTTGTATGAGCCGGTGCTGATGAGCTCTTTCGTCTTCGTCTCATTTCCCAAGATAACTGTGCCGAGCGCTTGGCCGTCATATTCGTGCAAAATTTCTTTGACAGTCACATTGCTGTGATCGGTCACTTTTTCCGTCTCCGGCAAACCCACGAGATATGCGCCGTCGGTGGCATAGGTAAGGGTAGTCTTCCTGTCATCAATGCCTGTATCTGTAAATGTGCCGTCATTGGCGCCGGTCACTTCTCCCCATTCGGTCTTGGTGAGCGTATTGCCATTCGTGTCGTCATATGTGTACGATTCGGCGATATCTTTGTGGGTTGAATTTCCGTCATAATCAGAAGAAACGCTTTGCGCTAATTTTACAAAATCTCTACCTGTTCCCAAATTATATTTATCCCATGTATTGATGGTTTTCTTGTATAAATTTCCGGAGCTGTCGTAATTTTCTACTCTGTATATTTTTCCAATTTTTGAGACATGATCATTGTATTCTCCGACAGATGAATTGCTGGCGTCGCCCTGGTGGTAGTATGTGTTGGTGATATTACCGACGGCATCGGTTTTAATTATTTTTCCAAACCCCGCAAATTTCCTATCTCTATAATCTGTAGGATCATAATGATAAAGACCGTCGGAATAAGTATATGAGCTTGTCGCGGTTCCGGCATTTCCATCATTAGTAACTGTTTCTGATACTGTCGGAATGATAAGGGGTAAATTAGGATTTAAATATGCGCTACCGTTCACATACTTACTTGAGAGTGTGTAAGAAATATCAGTTGAAGCTCCGGCAGAATTTTGAATATTGGAAATTATATCCGGTTTTTCAGCATTATTGAGATATACAGTCATGCTGGTCGACGAGATATACTGAACAATATCAGTAACTGCATCAGCATTAAGATCAAGTAAAAATCCGCTCGGGATAAATCCGTTAGTAAAATTCGTAGCCGGCGTCCAAGCGCTTATATTTGATGACCATCCGGTTCCTGTATTTAAGTATGCGGCTTTATAAGTCGTTCCATACCATCCGACAGCATATACCAAATCAGGAAGCCCGTCACCATTTATATCCGCAAATCGTGTTCCAAAATCCGAAGGGGTGCCGGGATAAAAGAATGAAAGATTTAAACTTGGAGCCCAGCTGCTTGCGGATATGTATTGCCCGGCGCCGTCACCCAGATGCGCAGCAGTGGATGTCGTACCGTTTGAGTTATTATAAGAAATATGGACTATATCCGTAATGCCATCTCCATTGAGATCGGGATAATATACAGTATTATCATTTGAAGCGTATGGAAATACCCAACTTGTAAGGGAGATAGATGTCCATGTGCCATCACCGTTATTCAAATATACTCCTCCGGCACTTGGGATAGTAGAGAGATTAAAATATGAACGATATATATCCACCAATCCGTCACCATTCAAATCAGCAAGTGTTCCAAGTCTGTTGCCCTCCCAAAAAATAGAAGTCGGTATTGTATACGTGCTCGAGAGGGACCAACCGCTACCGGTATTGATGTATACTGCCGTCTCATCCCAGCAAGAAGAAAACCCCATACATACTCTGTTGGACTGGAAAAGATCAGCTAATCCGTCACCATTCAAATCTTGAAGAGTATATCCATATGAAGCCGGCGGCCAGCCGAGCTGCACAAAAACAACCGGTGGCTCATACGCACTCGAAGTAGTCCATGTACCGTCGCCATTATTTAAATATGCAGTCTTATAATCGGTTCCGCCAGTATGATATGAAATAAGCAGATCCGTATATCCATCACCGTTTATATCTCCCCAAAGCGATGCGCCATCATGTGTCACACCGGAAGGAGCGGTCCAACTTGAACTGCTTGTCCATCCCACATTACTTCCGGTATTTTTAATTCCCGTAAGTTCCACAGGCGGCAAAGTGATGGTCGTGGAAGTGACGTCCGTCCCAGATTCAATTATTTGATAAAGGATTGATCGAGCACCATTATCCCCGGTCGTATAATCAAAAGCATATGAGCGTACTGGATTTCCAGAAACCTTAGCACCTATTTCACTGATTCGATAATCTGTAGAAACAAGAAAGCCAGATTCATAAGAAGATATCACATCGGTTCTGGTTTCGCGATCAAATTCAATTTCAAATACACCGTCTGTCGTCCCATTACCTGTATAAGTGATGATGTCTGGGTATATTTGGCCGTTATGTTTGTAGTATTCGTATTTAATATAATTATCATTCGTATCCCGAATTTCTGAAACCATCCAGGTATATATTTGAGAAGAATCCGATGGATTATCCTTTCGATCGCTTGCGGTAGAACCAAAAGCATATACTGTGCCATCCTTACTTTGAGCTGTCCAAATACCGCCAACATACTCATAAGAAATAAAAGGGCCGTTTTCTATTTTCGCCGCATATGTTCCCTCATCAAGATCACTTGGATTTGGCTGTGTAAGCTGGACAAGTTCTCCCGACAATGAGGAAACAAAATCTTGATAATTTGTCGTATAAAGTTGGTCCGAGCCATGCTTAATTGTGCGACTAATATAAGGAATCGAAACTTTCCATCCATATCCTGCGATTGATTGATTATCATTTTCTTCGGAATTATAAGAAAGCTTAAGTTCTGGAGACAAACCATTTCTACCTGGAGGAATATTTAGATCATACGAATACTCAAGCGCACCAGTAGTTTCATCTACAGTAGGGACAAAGCGCTTAGAGCTTTGTGAAAGTCCGGAAGGCAGAATCGGATCCGTCGGCGTGCTGCTTTGCATCATCATTGACTCAGACTCTTCCTCTTCTTTAATTATTTCTGATTTTTCCCCTGAATCTATGTCATCTTCTACTGGGGTATTTATTACTTGGCTATCAGAAGTTTCTATTGAATTAATATTAGCTTCTATCGTGTCCACCGCAGAAGATGACGTTAGTTCAGCCTCCTGTGCAAGCACAGAAATAACAGGTGTAAAAGCAAAAGAAACAATAAAGAACGAGAGAAATAGGCAGCGCAAGACCGGAACAGCCTTTTTGTTTTTCATACCCCAATTCTATAGGAGTAATGAGCAATGTCAATTCACAGAGATAAAGTTTTGATAAAGTCTAAATTGGGACACTATTTAATAATCCCCTTCTCACTCTCCAGTTTTTGTAATAATTCACGAAGCACAAATATGCTCACGTCGTCTTCCGTATCATCTTTGCCTTTACGAAATGGCTTTTCCAGCACGATGATGAGGTGCCGTACGTATAAGAGAATGTACGAGATGATGCCGACTTGCACAAAGCCGATATAATAATCCGTCTTCACAAAGAGCATGAGCGCGATGCCGAGCACGGCCATGGAATCCATGAGGAAGACAATGGACGGCACAAATTTCGTCTTTTGGATATGATATACGCGGAGCAATAATTTTTTCAGATTGGATTGCTCGGTCTTGATGCGGGTCATATAATTCGGCGGAACCCCTCGGCGCTCCATGTCGTCAAAAATTTCATCAAAGTTCCGTATCTCGGCGAGCGCGTGTTCCACATGACTATGATCTTTCATATGACTAAGGCCTTCCTCAAATTCATGTATAAACCGCACAGCAATATGCTTTATCTGCTGATTATTCTCTGCAAAACCGGCATCCTTGCGAAACAGAGCATCGCCTTCGGCAATAATACTCTCTAATATTGAGCGCATCTCTGCGGGAATTTTGTCCGCTTCTTTATAGTCGGAAAAAACTCCGGCGAGCAGAAAGCCCGTGATAAAAATTGCTCCCGCGATGATGCTGCTTGAAAGAGAATTCAACGTGATAAATTCCAATCTGCCCTCCATAATGAAATACTTTGCTGTAAGTAATAATAGAATCGGGATACTGATGGTAGCGGCGATATAATATCTGCCCATTTTTTGCTTCAAACTCTTTTTTTCTTTTATATTCGTATCGTGATGCATATAAAACTAATTATACAAACTCATCATTTTTTATTAAACTGCGTTAAAATAATGGGAGGTTTTTTCGTTATATAGATTTTTACGTAATCCTTCGGCATACATTTTATTAAAAATTTCCTTGCTTCTGCCATCTTCAGCAATCTGAAGGTAGGTATCCACCTTTTTGGCCTTAATCTCAATACGCAAAGGTATAAATATGGAAATATTATTTATTAATTCCTTAGAATGCTGTTCTTCTAATTGGATGGCATTGCCAATCGTCACTTGCCCTCTGGAAAGCAGCTGATTCAGAATTATATCTTGGGCGCCACTGTCATGATCCGTGAGATCTATCTGAGCTATTGATATTTGTCCGTACTCGGCATCTCCCATGCATATAGGCAAAGGGATATCAGTTCCGAGCTCCGAATTAATCTCTGTGATTTTCTTATAGAGAGACCTTATAAAATTCTGACTATGACACGAACTAAATACCAACATAGGCACATCCGAAATTTTATTAGTGATATAGCGGTCAGCGAAAAAACTTGCAAGATCTCCTGGTGTAATCATTCCTTTTCTTTCTACACGGAGGAGCTGACCCGTAGTTGGCACTTCTGAATGAGGTATCTTTGTCATATCGCCAAAAATGATGGAGCCCACGGCCTCATCTTCATAATTCAGGCCCTCATTATACGCATATTCCTGGGGAGTCCCATGAGTTTCAAAAACAAGAGTGAGTTCTTTATGAGAAAGAATGTATTCTCTGATATTATTTTTAGTTTTCTCTAAAGAACTCTTTGAACCACCAGCTCTAAAAACTCTAAGATCAGCCGGATTCTGCTTCTTTAAAGCCTCCACAAAATTCTTGGGGGCAAATTTTATATGCGGCATCTTTTCATCGTCAACAAAATATTCCTGATTGTTAGCAATGACACAAATATTCCGATCGGTAAAAATTTTTTTATTCAGTATTTCCGGCGTAGTACGAGACTCCACAATCTGTCTTAGAACCATTTCAAAGTTTTCTTCGGACGACGAAAGTCCCATGGCATACATACCTCTCGCTGTACGCATAGCCCATTCTGCTTTTTCTATCGCAGGCAAGGTATCAAAAATCGAAGGAATACGAGTAAACTGTACGTCATCAACTATACGAAGAGCGGGGTCTTTAAGAAAACCTTCTTTATTGCTCTGTCCTGTAGGCATTGCGGAGGTTAACAATGTAAAAATTTTTTCACTTGATAGACCTGCATGTTTATCTAAATTGAGCGAGGGTTCTTCATCTTGCTTTTCATGAGAACATGCAGTAGCAATAGAAAGAAGAAGCGCCATGGCATAATATGATGCATGCCTCCTCGCACGAACAAGAAAGTCGCTAGAGAAAATTTTTTGTAAAGAATTTTCTCTATTGTTTTCTATTTTTGGTACCGCTTTTAAATTCTCTTTCATGCTCTGTAGTATACAACACTTTATCTCATTATTAATTATACAAACTCATCGCCTTATCTTTGCTCTCGGTATAAAAAACTTCCACCGCTTCGGCGGCGCGTTTGGAAATTTTCTTTAAAATTTCAAGTTCCGGCTTTTTAAATTCGCCGAGTAAAAAACCAAGCACTTTCTGCTCCCCTGCCGGCTTCTTTAATTTACCTGATGGTGTAACGGGGGTTATGCCGATGCGGATGCGCAAAAATTCCCTGCTCTTCACGGCCTTGATGATAGATTCCAAGCCATTATGCCCGCCGGAAGAGCGATCAAAGGAAATTTTCATGGAGCCGATCGGCAGATCTATATCATCATATATCACCACCAGACCTGCTAAATCTTTTTTTGATTTTATATATGGCGCAACAGCTTTGCCGGAGAGATTCATAAAAGTATCGGGTACGAGAAATTTAATCTTTCCGTCTTTCTTGCCCGCACCGCTCCCTTCTAATTTTTTCTCTATAAGGGCGGTGATTATCCTGCCCGCATTGTGGCGAGTATGTTCATATTCTTTGCCCGGGTTGCCGAGGCCGACGATGAGTTTCATAATGGAAAGTATATCACATGCGTCAGACTAAAAAATAAACAAAGACACACTACTCTCATTGCTGTCAATATCTTTTTAGTATAGAATAGAACGATATGGAAAAAGATATCTCCGAGGAAATATTGGAAGATCTCGGCGGAGGCAAAGACAGCGAAGATGGAAAACCAGAAACAGACGGACAATCTTTCTGGGAACTCGCGCGCTTCGCCATCATCGCCATCGCCATCGTCATACCTATCCGCGTATTCATCGCTCAGCCGTTCATCGTGTCGGGTTCTTCTATGGTGCCGACATTTGAAAATGGAGAATACTTGGTGGTTGATGAAGTATCATACCGCCTCGGCGAACCAAAACGCGGTGATGTCGTGATATTCAAGTATCCGAATGATACTACAAAGTTCTTCATAAAAAGGATAATCGGCTTGCCGAATGAGACTATCGATATCAAAGGCAGTGAAGTTACGATCACCAACAGGGAGCATCCGGAGGGTCTCAAGCTCGACCAACCGTACGTGAAGAATGCCGCGAATGATAAGACGCATTTCGAGCTCAAGGAAGACGAATATTTCGTAATGGGTGACAACCGCACCGCCAGCTCTGACTCCCGCTATTGGGGAGCGGTACCGAGAAAACTTATCGTGGGTCGTGCATTCCTGCGCCTGCTTCCCCCTTCCCATCTCGGACTGATGCCGGGAGATTTTAATCAAGAAGAGTAATAATAATTATAAATAATTTTAAAAATATGAACAAACCAAAAAAGCCAGCAAGCGAGCAGAAGAAAGCCGGATCGAAAGAATTTGCCTCCCCAAAAGGAATGCGTGACATCATGAATGAAGAATATTACGCCTTCCAGGGCTTCTTCGAAAAAGCGCAGGAAGTCGCCATCTACTACGGCTTCAAACCGATCGAGACGCCGATGCTCGAGCACACGGAGATATTCACCTCCGGCATCGGTGAGGGTACAGATATTGTGGACAAGGAAATGTACACACTCCGCACCAAAGGCGGTGATCACCTCGCGCTCCGCCCTGAGCACACTGCCGCCCTCATGCGTGCATATATACAGCACGGCATGATAAATATGCCTCAGCCGGTGATGTTTTACCAATACGGCCCTTCCTTCCGCCATGACAATCCCCAGCGCGGCCGCTACCGCCAGTTCTGGCAGTTCGACATGGATGCTCTCGGCTCTGATAAGAGCATCATGGACGCGCTCGTCATCAAGGCCGGTATGTCTGCCCTCGAAGAAGCCGGCGCGCAGAATCTTTCCATCGATATCAATTCCATCGGTGACAAAGAATGCCGTGCGGGTTATTTGAAAGAACTTTCCGGTTACTACCGAAAGCACATCAATCAATTGCCGCCAGTAGATCGCGAGCGACTGAAGACCAATCCCCTGCGCATTCTCGATTCTAAAGATCCAAAAACCAAAGAAATAAATGAAGCGGCACCAGACGCCGTATCATTCCTCTGTCCTTCTTGTAAAAAACATTTCAAAGAAGTGCTTGAATACTTGGAAGAGATGGGCATCCAGTACAATATCAACAAAAATCTCGTACGTGGCCTTTCATACTACACTCGCACCGTATTTGAAGTCATCGAGCAAAGCGGAGCTGAAGACGGCGCACCGCTCACTATCGCTTCGGGTGGACGCTATGATTACCTTGCCCGCCAGCTCGGCGGCAAGAAAGATGTGCCGGCTGTGGGCTTTTCCATCGGTGTGGACCGCGTCGTCGGTTCACCGTGGTTCAAGAAGCTCGCTCCGCGCATACTGAAGAAACCGAAGATATATTTCATCCAGCTCGGCGCTGAAGCAAAGCTAAAAAGCCTCAACATCATCGAGATATTGCGCAAAGCGCATGTGCCGCTCGCGCAATCCATCAGCAAGGATTCTCTCGGTTCTCAGCTCGCCATCGTAGAGAAGCTCGGCGTGCCATATGCCCTTATTTTCGGGCAGAAAGAAGCCCTCGATGGCGCAGTCATCGTGCGTGATATGTCCACCAGGAGCCAAGAGACGATAAAGCTCACCAAGCTGCTTGAATACCTGAAAGAGCTGAAATAAATCTAATGAAAAAAATTCTTCAAAAAGAAGAAAAAGTATTGCACAAAGTCTCCAGTGAGATACTCGTAAAAGATATCAAGACGCCGAAGATAAAAAAAGTACTCAAAGAAATGGCCGAATCCCTGCGCGCCCAGCCGGACGGCGTCGCCATCGCCGCGCCGCAAATAGGCTACTCGCTCCGCATCTTTCTCGTTTCCGGAAAAGTATTCGATAGCAATTTTGTGCGCGGCAAAGGAATGCCTGACGGTAAAGCACCTTTAGCACCAGATCTCGTATTCATCAACCCGAAGATTTCGAAACTTTCCCGCGAGAAGGATTGGGTACCCGAGGGCTGCCTGTCCGTACGCTGGCTGTACGGCAAGACCTTTCGCTCGAAGAAGGCGACCGTGAGCGCATATGACGAGCACGGCAAGAAATTCACCCGTGGCGGCTCAGGGCTCCTTGCCCAGATATTCCAGCACGAGACCGATCATTTGAACGGCATCCTCTTTTCCGATCACGCCAAAGACCTCAAGGAAGAGACGCCGCAACAATAATATGGAGAAAATAAATTTTGTATTCTTCGGTACGCCGGATGTGGCTGCCGAAACTTTAGAGATATTAAAGAAAGCGGGTCATATTCCTTCGCTCATCGTCACCGCGCCTGACCGGCCTGCGGGCCGCAATTTAGTGCTGACTCCGCCCCCGGTAAAGATATGGTCTAAAGAAAACAATATTCCTTTTCTTCAGCCGGAAAAACTGGACGCTGATTTTATTTCAGAAATTAGAAAAAACAATTTTGATATTTGTATCGTAACGGCATACGGCAAAATAATGCCGGAAGATCTTATCAACGCGCCACGACTAGGATCACTGAATATTCATTATTCTCTGCTGCCTAAATACCGCGGCGCTTCCCCTGTCGAATCCGCTATCCTGCACGGTGATAGAGAGACCGGCGTATCAATCCAGAAGATGATCTACAAGATGGATGCCGGAGACATCATTGCTGAAGAAAAAATAACCATCGGCACAGATGAAACTACTCCCGAGCTCCGCAAGCGCCTTATCACGCTCGGTGGACAACTCCTTGTACGGACCTTACCGGACTATATCACCGGCAAGCTCGCCCCGCAGAAACAGGATGAAAATCTGGCCACTCATTGCGGGAAGATCAAAAAAGAAGACGGGCTGATCGTTCCGGACGTTGGACGTCCGGAAGAATTATATAATAAATTTCGCGCATATTATGCTTGGCCACGCATTTATTTCATAAAAGACGATAAGCGAATTATTATCACCGATGCCGCTTTAGAAGACGGGAAATTCATAATCAAAAAAGTAATTCCTGAAGGCAAAAAAGAGATGGATTATTCTGTCTTTATTTCCCGGTAATTCCTTTGAGCATATTCTTGATAGCCCGGGAGCCGCGCTGGAAGAGCGCTTTTTTTCTTTCCTTGGCGCGGCGGATCTCGCGGAACAGATTTTCCTTCACTTCATCAATCGCCTCATTCATATCTTCCCTGTCCGCGCCGGAATAAAAGTTCTCGCCGTCGATAGATATGGAGCAGTCCGCCCGGAACACATCGCCGCCGCGGTGATGATTGCTCGTCCTGCCCACGGAAAAATTCACCAGCACTTCCCCGCCATTTTCTTCTATTTTCGTGAGCAACTTGCCAAGATTCGTCATCTTCTTCACTGCATACTCCTCTATCGCCGCGGAAACTTCCATACCCTTACCTTGTAGATTTATTTTCATATATATAAAATTAATTATTAATAACAAAATAAAGAACCAAAGCGATGAGTATCACCCCTATCAGATACCACGATCTTACCCAAAGTGATCATATAGATGTATTATAGCAAACTTTTAGAGATATGCTATTTGCCTGCTTCGAAGTAATAGCGGAACACATTGATTTGCTCAATGGCATTTCTTCTCCATCAAAAAAGACCGGCTTCAGCCGATCTTTTTTGATTATTTCTTTCTTTTAGTTTTGAGCTTCTTTGGCCCCTTCTTTGCAAGCATTTCCCTTTTTACCGCCAAGCGCTTCTGTGTCTTCTTTGAGCGGCGCGATTTTGGGCGCTGGCTCAGTGTCGTTCCTCTTTTTGCCATAAAATAATTTTTTATTTTTTAACTTATAAGTTCACCCATTATACGCTGCTTTTTCCAAATCCGCAATGACTATTTTCTTCATCTTGAGCATCGCATCCATCGCCCTATCCGCTGTCGCTTTGTCCGGATCAGAGAGCAGCTCACCCAAGCGCTTCGGAGAAATCTGCCAGGAAAAGCCAAACTTGTCCGTCAGCCAGCCGCATTGCTGCGCATTCGGATCACCGCCTTCGCCGAGCTTATCCCAAAAATGATCCACCTGTGCCTGGTCATCGCACTCCACCAAAAATGACACCGCGCCCGTCGGCTTGAAATACGGCCCGCCGTCCAAAGCCATAAATTTCTGCCCACCGAGATAAAATATCGCTGTCAGTACTTTCCCTGCCATCCCCGGCGGCGGACCGTCCAGCTGCCGCTCTGGATAGCGCATAATGCTTTCTATCTTTGACTCCCCATTCGCCCCCGGTACACTGGCAAATATAGAAACATACAAATTGATCGCTTCTTCGCAATTCATATCAAACCACATACTTGGTACAATTTTTTGCATAAATATATTATATCAGATTTTAATGGTAAAATAATATTATGCATACTGTGCCGATAGATTTACAAAAAGCCCTCGCTTCCGCTCCTGCCGCATTGGCAACATGGCAAGATATTACTCCGCTCGCCCGCAATGAGTGGATATGCTGGGTCACTTCCGGTAAAAAAGAAGAGACCAGAAACATTCGCATCAAAAAAGCAATTTCAAAACTAAAGAGCGGCATGCGCCGGCCGTGCTGCTGGGCGGGATGCCCGCATCGATAAATAGCTGAACAAAAGAAATACCGGCCATTTTTATGACCGGTATTGGTTAAATTTAGAAACCTACCTCCATCCAAGAACATCAGTAATTTGTTTGAACAATCCCTTTGAAGGAACACCCTCCTCAAGTTGGGTAAAGATTTTCTGAATCAAGTTCCATTCAATCTGATTGTTTTCAAAATTCTCCTTGAAGTTATCCAGACCCAGATATCCCTCCTTCTTCAGATAGTTAGACCATCCGGAAAACTCAATGATGTGGCCTTCTGAGTTTTTACACCAAAAACCTAAAGACACAGAGTTATGTGTCACCCGCCAAACTTCGCCGGAGACATCCTCTAATAATCTATGAAAGGAAACCTCTAAATCTTTAAATGAAAACTTCTCGGGATTAAATTGGAAGCCAAGTTTATGTTCATCTTCAGAAAATTCAACAGCAACTCCTTTCTTTTTCACCACTTTTGCCAATGATACTGCCTTGGATTTTTTAAGACGATCAAACCTAAATTTTTCAGGTTCTTCTCGTTTTTCATCCGCACACAGCACCGCTTGATTTTCCGTGAAAAACAGCGAGCCTCTGCTTAATCTTTCAAGAAAAGGAAAGCTTTCTACTGAAATAAACGGAATCCGTGCAAGTGATGCAACCTTGAACACATGCGACGCAAAGTCAATCCCTTCCAAAGAAACAATCGCTTTAACCCCGGTCAAAGCGGTATAGTCATTCAGAATTCTTGACCTTATTACCCCTAATTCCATCGTCGGCACAAATAAAATGACATCGGATTTGAGCTGGGAGATTTTTCCACGCAAGTCATTTTCCCATACATTTATATTCTCTATGCCAGGCATAACGACAATAGGCAGATTTTCTATCTTCCCTGCTCCTCTGTAAGAATTGGAGCGAAACAAGATGTCCTCATCTTTGTATGTATCTGGAACAACTTCCGGCTGTGCCTGATAGAATTCTTTTGCCAACAATCTTCGCTGAAACAAAAAAACTTTTACATCGCGAGTTTCTTCATCCATCGCATATGCTCCTTCGAGAGAAACAGGCCCGAATATTGCTTGCAATTCCATTGCGATCATTTGCAACTTTTTAGGCAAATTAAACTTTGAAAAAGCATTGAAGGGATTGGTGTTTGTTAAAATCTCTCCATCTCTGCCCATAATTACTTCTTCGTAATCTACTCCGACATTGATGAAGTCGTGCACTCCGCTCTTTACCACGGATATGTCCCCTTGAGCATTTATAGAAGTTTCCATCACAATGTAATGCAATGTTCCGGGAACTTCTTGCTGTCCAATGAATTTTTGCATAATGATTCTCATTGAGTCCTCTGCGATACCTGCTTTTTTGCGATACGCTATGGCATCTTCAGAAAAAAGAGACTCTGAAACTTGCTGGCATGCTTCTTTTATTTTTTCAAAGTTGCCGTTCTTGACGACGACAGTTTTGTAAATGCCGTCAAAACCTAAGTTGCCATTTTCCATAACAGAATTAGAGCGAATAATGACATTTTCTCCCTTGAAATGATTGGCAAGTTTTGCCAATTCTTCTTCATTTTCAATATCAGACAATACAAAGAATTTGGGCACTGAGTACCCTATGCGTTGGGAATGCTTTTTAAGCTCAAAAAGACCTGTCTCTTTTCCTCCCCGGAGCTGAGTTACTTGTGTGTTCATTGGCTATTTGTTTTATAAAAGAGCGAGTTATAACCGCCCTTTCTGTTTAGAGATTAAGCGATTGTTTATTTAAGCATACAATACTACCTCGTGTGTAAGTTGTCAAAGTTACTTTTGGAAAGCCAAAAATCAAAAGTTGCCCTTATCGGCTCTCTCCTTCAAAATTCTGAGCGACTTCACCAAATTGCATTGTGGTAGGATCTAGCTTGATCCACACACTCTTATTGATGGTGGGCTCTGTGCTAAACGGTTCATTTGGTGTGCGAGTCACGAAATTTATGACGATTACATTTTTACGAGCGGTTCCTTGTGTCGTTATTTCTTCGTCAATATCAGTTGATTGAGGTACAATGCGATCGCCCAGCAAGAAAGCGTCTGAACCTACATACCCGGCAGGCATATCAAGCGCGGCTACCGCGTAGAAAAACTTACCGCTTCCGCCGCGCTCTTGGGTCAATATGAAGACTACATCTTCCCGCCCGTCATCATTCAGATCATGCTTAACTTCATTTCCAAAGTAACGGGTCACGATCTTGCTTGCCGAACCCGGAGCCGATTCAATTTCAGAAAATCCGTCAGTTAATAAAATTGATTGTCCTTCAATCGTATATGAAGTGTTCTTATAGTCCTTCACTGAAACCTGATTATCCGGAATTTCTTCTTTTTGAGCAGGGGGTTTTAAAACAATAAAAGCTACTATTACTAACACAACAATACTACCGATAAGATATTTTTTATTCATGCTTATAACGATATCAGATCAAAGGAATTTGTACAGTGGTCTTTATCTTGCTCCGAACTTAGAACGATGTTCGAATGCGTATTAGGAAATAAGAAGTTAGCAATACCACTATCTAGCTAAAGAAGTGCTTTCTTTAAAAGAGTTTCTATTTCTGAATTTGCACCAACTATAACTATTGAGCTACCTAAATGTTCCCATTTTTTTTTAAATTCTGAATTATCTTCTTTAATAGCTTCTTCCCAATCCAAAGGACCCCAGGGTCCTGTATCTACTAAAATATTATATGTAGGTCCTATTTTTTGCCACAATGTATTTGCCAAGTCTTCTGATGCATTTTTATCTTTATTTTTTATAATAGTAATAATATCTAAATCACTATCTTTATTTGGTTGTTTTTTATCTATTATTCCTTCGTTGCCTCTACTTCCATGTAAAATAAAACCTAGTGCATTTTTATTTTTTTCATATACTGCATCAACAGAATTTTGTAATAATTCTACTAAAATTTTTTCATTTAAAATTTCTAATTTTTTCATTTTTTCCATAAGAATATTATACCAAAAGGTTCGAACTTATACTAAGGTAAGAAAAATAACCATTAAATTATACGGTTGAAAATTTTGCTCCCTCTGCTGGACGAGTTCAGAACTCTCAACTGGGTTCAAATTAAAAGAGATTTGGATTTTTCTAAGATTTTTGAGATGTTTCCGATGGTAGCACTTCAGAACTAATACAAATAAAAAAGCCACTTTGTTTAAAAGCAGCTTTTTAATTCTTTTACAAATCATTACTATTACCAATCACCAACAAAAGTACCAGCAGTATAGCTCTTTTGCTTACATTTTTCGCAGTAAGCTTTACCTTCTTGGCAATTAAGTGAGCCATCATCTTTTGCAATATGCATTATCTTGCTACAGATTTCTTGTGTAGTTAATATCTCTCCGCAATCGCTACAAGTTATTACCGAAGACAGCTCCTTTCTGGATTGCAATACAAAAAATATTGAATCCTCTAGTAAATGTTTACGGGCGAAATGATTTCTCCACGGCTCAATAAAGAAATTTACGTTTGGGTTTTCACCTATAGCATAACCTTCATCATTCCACTCAATCATATGAACCCAATGATAAGTGCCATAAACACCACATTTTCTTAAGAAAAAAATGTTTTTACTTGCAAGTAATTTATCTTTCATAAAGAACTTGCTTTTTGTCATAAGTTCTTCGAATACATCATAGAAAGAAAGAGAATCTAAAGTGACATTGCTTGAAAGAGGAATGTCATTCATAATATCTCCATATGTAGAAGGGATAATTCCTTTAATGAGCTTGTAACCTTTTACTGTGATAAGAATAGATGCTATGGGTAATTCAATCTGAAAACCCATAGATGCTTGTAGATATTTCATTTTCTTTAAGATTTAATTGGTTATCACAAAAGCCAAAAGCTCCTCTGAAAACCAATCAAATACGATGTGAAAGAGCGATATTGTTTATACAATATCATATATAGCTAGAAAGTCAATTGCTCCGGGGGTAGGGATCGAACCTACGACCAATCGCTTAACAGGCGACCGCTCTACCGCTGAGCTACCCCGGAATATTTTATTAAATTTTAAAAATATTATTCTTTACCCATTCTCTTCCGACACCACTCTTGAACCATTTTTCTCTATTCCTTGCTTCTTCCCTTGTCGGAAAAAATTCTTTGTGAACTAAAACAAATGGTCCCCTGTTGTACGTAGAGGGAGTGGATTTCATTCCGAGGTTATGTTCAAATAATCTTCTTTCAAGATTATTTGTCATGCCTGTATAAAACTTACTATCTTTTTGGCTTTGTATAATATACACCAAAAACATATAGATATTATAACAGGCGACCGCCCCGCCTACAGAGGGTAAACCCTCCGCCGGCGGGTAAATCTACGCTGAGCCCTGCCCGCCCGTGGCGGGTACCCCGGAATGTATGTATATATTTAGGAACAATAGTTATTCTAGCAGAAACGGCTCTAAAATCAAGCAAAAAAAAGAGCCCCGAGAGGAGCTCTTGAATGGGCACAAAAATATCTTTCATGGAAAAGAGGCCAAATATGAGTGCCGTCCAAAGTACATTACACAGAAACGCACTCGCGATAAAGATTATCTTCGCTTTCGCTTCGGGCATACCGTTGAAGGCAAATGCGCCTTTTCTGAAATACAATACAGCTACAACCGGATCCCAAAACACCAGGACGACGAGCAAGGGTAGCCTGCCCATCTTTTGCAGCCGATGTAACAGCTTGGCCAATGCGTTCTGATCTTCGCGCTCGCCCTGCTTCAACACTTCGATAAGCATACAATCTTGTTTAAAAAAATCGTACACTCTCACGAAAATATAACAGGTGATGATGGAATACAGGGACATCAGGAATACGCTCTCCCAGTAGCCGCCGACATATGCGACCACGAGCGGGCTTACCACGAAGCCATTCATCCAATTAAAGGTGCGATGAATGAGAATTCCCGTTCCCACCACGCCCGTCGCCTTGAGAATTCTTTTCAATTGTACCTCCTCTTTTAAATTTTGTTTATAGATCGATTTGCCCTTTTATACCATTTCCGAAAGATAAAAGCAATTTACGATATACGCGTAAAAAATACGATAAACGGTCCGAGCAGGCGATCATACCAAGCGGGCTTATATGCGGCAGTATTAAAAAGCTGAGCTTCCCTTTTCCAGGCTTCGGTGATTTCTATCAGCTTTTGTACAGGCTCCGGCTCGCTGAAAAATATCCCCGCTTCGGCATTCCAGCCGAAGGAAAGCACGTCTAGATTCTGCGAGCCAATGAGCGCCTCCTTGCCGTCTATCAGCATCGCCTTGGCGTGATTCATCGAAGGTGACAGGTAAAATTGTACGCCGAGCTTGCCGAGCCGGTGCATATAAAAATAATTCACACGGTCGAGCGTGAAATAATCCGTACTGGCCGGCACAAGCACTTCCACCCGCACACCGCGCAGGACTGCCTGATGCAATACACCGGCAAGCCAACGCTTGGGCATGAAATAAGGCGTAACAAAGACCAAGCTCTCTGCAGCATTATGAATATGCTCTTTATAAATTTTCTTCAAGCTCTTTTTACCGCGGGATGGAAAATGCTCATAAAACCAATTCTCTGTTTTACCGAGGTATGGGAGTTTTTTATTTTTGGACAGCACCTGCGGATCATGCCCACCCGCTAACGCATAGGCCCGCGCAAAAGAGCGGACGACCGGTGTAATCAGCCGGCCGTGCAACCCCACTACCAAATCATTCCAATGTTTTGTGCTCTGGTGAAAATTTACGCCGCCGATGAAAGCATACTCTTCATCTACGATTAGTATTTTCCGATGCGTGCGATGCAAGATGGAGCTGAAGAAAAAAACTTCTGCGCCCGCCTCTCGAAGCCCCTTCACTGCCCTTTCGGAAAGTTCCGCACTGCCGAAAGAATCGAGGATAATGCGTACACGCACACGACTGCGCGCTTTTGTTTTTAGTAATTCTAAAAAATTCACCGCTTTCATGTCATCGATGAAAATATACATCTCCAGGTACACGGATTCCCGTGCTGCCGAAATGGCATCATACATCCCCCGCCAAGCGGATTCAGAACTGGTAAAAAATTTATAGCGCATATTATTTAATTATAGCTGAAAACAGATGTGGACCGTACAGGACTCGAACCTGCCACCCCCTCATTGCAAATGAGGTGCTCTACCAGATGAGCTAACGGCCCGTAAATGAACTGAATTCCATTTTAACCTATTTTGTCAGGAATGCAAGCACCCAGCGCGAGGCAAAACAAAAGCCCCTTCGGACGAACCGAGGGGGCTTTTGCGGCACATACATTGTTCATAATAATGCGAGGATGAACCTCACACTCACAGGGTAAGTATAGCATATTGCAAATAAAAAAGCAAGTCCCCCGCCCATTTTCTTTGACCCTTATATTTCAATAGAAAAACCCCTCCGTGAGGAAGGGTCTTTCATGTTTATGTTCTCCGCTTATAAGCCGAATTCTGTGTTCCGACGCGAGGCCGGAATGATAGCCATTTATCTAGGCCTCCTGTTGCCAAGAAGCTCAAGCGATTCTCCCTGGCTTGCGCCAGAGCACGATCTTGCACAGATGTAAGGATTTAGCCGTTTCACCCCCGGCATTACTGTCGGGACTCATCCTGCCATTACTGGCGGGATGCTCGGTGCTTTCGCACCAGAGCGTCTCTGCTCGCACCTCGCGGGTCGCCCCGTATGGGAATTACCCATTACAATTCCGGAATAAACCGGTCTGTGTTCGGACTTTCCTCACTCTGCCATTACTGGCGGAGCGCGGCTATCCGGCGAAGAACGGATGAATTATATAATAAAATATGAAAAATTGCAAAAGAAAAAACCCTTCTCAGAGAGCAAGGGTTTTTATTTTAAAGCATAATTATTTACCTTAATCCACTATCACTACCTCAAAGGTCTTGATAGATTTTTCGTAGATAAATTTCAAAGAGTATACACCTTTTGCCAAAGATTCCCTTTGGAAAGTAAAAGAGCTCTGAGCACTAAAATGTCGGACTTGCTGTCCAAGCATATTAGTAAGAGTCACTTCACACTTTCCTTTTGGGAGATATACGTTGAAAATATCATTCGAAGGATTCGGATAAACATTGATTTGTTCATCTTGCTCTTCCTCTATGCCGACCGTAGGCAAACCGGAAACCATAAAGCCGTCAGCCGTGTCAGAACATCCGTTCGTATCGGTAACAGTCACGTTATAGAATCCATTTGCGAAGACAGCTCTGTTCTGGTAGGTTACCCCATCAGTCCACAAAAAATTGAAGCCTGGAGTACCTCCTGAAACACTCGCTACGAGGATGGCACTGTCAGGCGTAACGCCTGCATTCAGTGACACAATAGGGCTCGGGTGCATAGTAATGGTAATTGAGTCCTTACCGATACATCCGGCACCGTTGATGATAGTCAATACAAACTTTCCGCCGCTATAGACAGTGATAGTTGATGCATTCGCACCATTATCCCAGCTATATGAGCCGAGGCCCGGCGTACTGGAAAGCGTTGAAGATCCTCCTTCGCAGAAGCTGCCTACTGATGCCTGAACATTTGGCACCGGAATCGGCACCGCAGTCACCAGCATCGTATCCGTCGCGGTACAACCATAACCGTTTGTCACAGTCAGGGTACGCGTGCCGGTAGTGGCAGGATAGATGTTCGCTGTTGTCTCTCCGCTCGGAGCCCAGAGAATTCCGGAAGTTACATTGGCCACAAGGTGGACAGTGCCTCCTTCGCAGAAATTTACCGATCCTACATTTGTGATGTTGGCGGTAGCTCCTGGCAGTGTAGTTACAAGCGCAGTAGTTGTGTTATTGCTAACACAACCATTTGGGTCTGTCACCTGAAGGTGAACATATCCCGTCTGCGTCGTCACACTGAGCGTCTGAGCTGAACCTGATGCTGCACCATACCAGCTGTACGAAGTCATGCCGCTTGGCAAACCTCCCAACAAAAGCGTAGTTCCAGCGCAATGGCTCGTTCCCCCGCTTGTGTCAATCGCAGCGATAGGCAATGCATTCACAATCAGTACGATGCTATTCGAAGGCAAGTCGCCACATGTGGCAAAATGTCCGATGCATGTATACGTACCTGCAACACCTGTCGACAACGTCGCAGCGTGCTGGCCTGTGAGAGGCGTCAGTGAACCATTCAAGTACCAATCATAGCTCGTAGCGCCTGAAGTGGCGGAAATAACGATTAAGTTATTCACGCACACGCTTGCGGGGTTAATTCCGAAAGCGGCGGTCGAGATAGTCATAGTACCGGCAGATCCAAGCACAACCACAGTTACTGTGTCCAGTGCAGTTCCACAACTTGTCGTCGCTGCTACCCAATATGGAGTATCCATCGTAGGGCTTACAACGATTGACTGAGTCGTGAGGCCGTTTGACCATACCCATGAAGTACCGGTGCTTGCAGTGAGTGTCGCGTTTAAACCCAAGCATATTGCTGGATTAGCCGGCGATATCGCTACTGAAGCAGTGGTGCTCATAGTCGTGGTAATCGAACCTGTCGCTGTGCATGACCCTGTAACTACCACTGAATAAGTGGCAGCGGTATCAGCTCCGGTAAAGGTGGCTGACGTAGCTCCAGAAATATTCGTACCATTTTCTTTCCACTGGTATGCATAACTTCCCGAAGGAGTCACACTCGCAGTGAGGGTAGTGCTGTCGCCAGCACAAATGGTAGAAGTTCCGTTCACCGTCACAGAGATGCTGCATGGCGTGCCTGTGTTCGACACATTGAATGTGTCGCTAAAGGCAATGGCATTACCAGACAAGACTGCCTGGAATGATACATTGGCGCCGGCAGTGATACCTGAGATCTGAATCGGTCCGAAAGCAACATTACCGGGTGAAGACAGCGTGTACGTCCCTCCAGAAGTGGAGAGATTGCTCCAGCTTGGAGTAATTCCGGCGGTAACGCTTACAGCTGATCCGGATACATTACCCGAAAACAAATTGTAAACTATGCCGGAAACATCATACACAGTGCCTGACACCTGCGTAGCAGCGGTGATTACGATCGAGTCGCAACCTTGAATGACAGAGCCAACACCTTGGGCATTAGCTGTGCCGACTGTGAGAATCACAGCCATAAGAATGATTATTTTTTTCATCGTCAAATTTGTTTTAAAATTGTTTGTGTATCGTTTTTAGTAGTTGTAACAAATCCCTTTGGCAAAAGGTTTTAAAGAACATGGTAACTGCATACAGTATAGCATACTCTATATGCATTTGTCAAGCTATAGACAGATGTGTCAAGGAAACCCTATTTGCCCCTGCATTTGGAACTTGGCTGGGTGCTTGACTTTTAAAATCCCTTGTGATACAATAGAGAAGTTAAGAGAAATGGTCAAAAAGCATTATAAATTATAAATATTATTATATATATGAAAAACATTATAAAAAACTTCATATTCGCGTTTGCTTTGGTCGGCCTTTTTGGTTTTGGTGCAACTGCTTCAGCCGCTCCTGCCATTGTAGGTTCCCCTACCGCTTCGGTTAGCGGAACTTCCGCTACCTTCAACGGCGTCGTAAATCCAAACGGAGTAGCGACGACTATCTGGTATCAAACCGATACCGGCGGCCCTTTCCAGGTACAGAACTTGGGAGCTGGTACGAGCAATGTTACGTTGGGAACGTATACACTCAATAATATCCCGGCCGGAAATCACACGCTTCGCATTGTGTTGAGCTATCCTGGTTCCATAATCTATGGCAACTGGGTGAACTTCACCATTGCCGGCGGAAGTGGCTCAGGTACTCCGGCTATCATCGGCACTCCCACTGTTTCCGTCAGCGGCACATCAGCCACATTCGGAGGCGTCGTGAATCCGAACGGCACTGCTACGACTGCATGGTATCAGACTGATACCGGTGGTCCTTTCCAGGTACAGAACTTGGGAGCTGGAAGTTCAGATGTAAACCTTGCTGGTTACACCTTGAACAATATCCCAGTAGGTGCTCACACGATGCGTGTGGTTTTGAGTTATCCGGGTTCCATCGTGTATGGAAACTGGGTAAACTTCACTATCGGAGGCTCTTCTTGTTCTACACCGACCATTTCTTCTCTTTCTTCTAGCTCAGTAAACGCAGGTTCCGGAGCAATGACTACCACCGTAAACGGAACAAACTTTGTAAACGGCACGACTACCGCCTCTTTCAACGGATCTTCCAGAACGATGAGTGCTGTCACCGGTACGAGCTTCACTTTGTCTTTGAATTCTACTGATACTGGCACTGCCGGCTCATACACCATCGTGGTATCGAACGGTACCGGATGTTCAGATTCGACTACTTTCACCGTGAACTCCGTGAGCGGAGGCGGTGGAGGTGGTGGGGGCGGTATTTATTACTACTATGCTTCCGTCGTCACTCAGAGCGCCACGAACATCAGCGGCAATTCCGCTACGATGAACGGTACGGTAAATCCAAATGGATACACCACGACTGCGTGGTTCGAATACGGAACTTCCCCTACTCTTTCTTCTTATTCCGAAACTACCCACAATGCGCTCACAACTACTGTTTACCAGAACTTTTCTCAGCCTACACCTGCCCTTTTGCCGAACACCACGTATTATTTCCGCATTGCGGCAAATAATTATACCGGTACTGTCCGTGGTACGATCTATACTTTCACCACGACTTCTTCTATTACGACCGGCATAGTCACCACAGTACAGGCCACCAATCGCTCGAATACTTCTGCCACGTTGAACGGTATCTTTGTAAACCAGAACGGTACTGCCGCTGAAGGATACTTTGAATACGGCACGACTACGGCTCTCGGTTCAACTACGAACTTCCGTAGCCTCGGTACCAGCTCTTCCGTATCTTTCGCGGACAGTGTCACCGGACTTTCTCCGAACACCATTTACTACTTCCGCGCTCTCGTACGCAGCCAGGGCATCACGTATGCCGGCAATGTCATCGTCTTCCAGAGCACTTCCACCTCTACCGGTAGCACTCCTGCCACTCCGACGATAAAGACAAATGTCACCGGCAATGAAATTCTGACTATTACCACGGCTGCGGATAATATCCCGGTAGCCGGAGATATCGATTATGTCATCACCTGGAAGAACAACACGAAAGTAAACTTTGAGAATGTCCTTATCACGGTACAGCTTCCGAAGGAAGTGAACTTCAAGGATTCTAATTTTGGCAAAGAAGGCGATGATAATGTCATCACCCTGAATGCCGGAAACATGGTCCCGAACCAGGTAGGTTCCATGACCATCACCGCAAAAGCTACTTCCCGCGGCATAGACAAAGTCATCGTCACCACCGCCCTCATGTCTTACAATGAGTTCGGCTCGACAGCAGCCAAGGAAGAGCTCGCTTATGTCACGAACCACGTCGTACCGGGCAATGGTCTTGAAGGAAATGCGCTTTTCGGAGCAGACTTCCTCCCGACTACCCTTCTCGGATGGCTCGCGCTCATCCTCATCGTACTTGGACTCACTGTCGTGGGTCGCAAGCTCTATGCGGACTATGGGGCCAAGAAGATGGTCGCCGCTCGCTCCACTCGCGACGAGCACATGGATGACTTTCACTTGCCTCACTAATTACTAAAACAAAAAACCGCCCTTCGGGGCGGTTTTTTGTTTGTTTAAAATTCTGCTCTATCCCCTATTTTCAAATTATATTTGTGTGTAAATCCAGCCGCCGTCTCCAACACATACAGCACATCCTCTTTGGGGCCATAACTTTCCGGATATGATTCCGGCACAGCATTCTCTTTGATATGAATGACGCGTTTATCGCTATCCAGCCATATCATATCTATCGGGAACAGCATATCTTTCATCCAAAACTTATACGCATCAGGCTGATCAAAAATAAACAGCATCCCTTCATCTTCAGCAAGACCGGCAGTCCCGGACAAGCCCATCATCTGCATTTCCGGAGTGTCTGCGATTGTGACTTCCAGCACCTGCCCCGCTATCCGCACCTCACCCCCGCTTTTTTTCTCTAACTTATTTTCACCAAGCACAAAAAATGCCAGCAATACCATGAACGCACCCACGACCAAAATAGATTTTTTATTTCCCATCGCCATTCCAACCGAATATCTTGCCGATAGCATCCGCACTCTCGCGCTTGCGCACTATTTTTATCATGCCATCATGCGCCACGAGCTTGAGCGGCGGCGCGAGCAAGCAATGCCGAGAAGACAATGCATCCTGATATGCGCCCGTATCTAAAATAGCGACAAGTTGCGAATAAGACTGCCCGCCATCTTCCGGAATCTGCGGCATCAAGATATAATTTCCCCCTTCAGTATATTTATCATCGCTATCACAAGTGCTCCCCGCAAACCACACGCGCTTCATTTTTTTACTGGTCATATTATTCGCCGGTATCGCATGCCATTTTTGATGGATAGCCCACGTATCTTTCAAGTCATTCATAAAAGATCCATCCACGATGTACCATGCCTTGGCATTCGCTTTCGGTATCGGCTTCTCGGAAATCGTCTTGTATATCGTCACTTGCGCGGGAGCCACGATATACTGCCCCCATTCCACGATAAGATTCGGATGCTTCATACCCGCCTTGTCCGCCATGTTTTTAAGTAATTTGACGAGCTTGCTTGAAACGCTTTTCGCCGTGTAAAACTTTTTCTTTTCATACGGAATGCCAAAGCCTCCGCCGATATCTAATGTGTCCAAAGTCGGATGCGTTTTTTGCAATTGCGCGTAAATACCAAATCCGCGTTTCAATCCGTCCAAAATACTTTTCTGCGTCTTGATCTGGCTTCCCATGTGATAATGCATGATTTTCAAATTTTTCATTTTCGGCAAAGCAAGTGCTTCGCGTTCGGCCAAGCCAAAACGGTCAAATTTTTTGTCCCAATGCGTATCCGCTTTTATGTCCAAGTCCACACGCAGTCCGATGTCCCCTTTGTATTTTGAAAGTCTTTCTATTTCTTCCGGACCCTCAATGATAGGCACGATGCTCATGCCCTTTGCTTGCAGCTCTTCTATCAGATCCAAGTATGCCTCCGTCTTCGGGCCGTTGCACAGCACGCGGATTTTATTATGAAATTTCTCACTTTCCCACATTTTTTTTACAATCCACAATTCATTTGCAGAAGTCGTTTCCAAATTCGCACCTTCGGAAATCAGCGGCATGACAAATTCGCGGTTCTGATTCACTTTCATCGGATAATGATAGAAAAATTTTCCCTTGTAGCCGTATATTTTCATGTACGCATTGAAGTAGCCGATGAGATCCTTGAGGCGGAATTCAATGATAGACGGGAAAACCACCTGCAGCGGCGTGCCGTATTTTGCCGCCATATCCGCGAGGTTGTAGTGATGATGGCCTTCCGTCATCGTCAGCTCGCCATCCTTGCTCACACCGAAAAACTGAGTGTTAAACTCCTCCACCCCGAGTTTCCAAAACTTCCGCCAGTTCTTGCCCTTCTTCGCCGCCCTCTTCCCTTTTTTCTTGGTTTGCATTATTCCGCAAAGTATAGCAATTTCAACGGGTTTGCAATACTTGACTTTGTCAAGATGTATATGGTAGTGTAGAAACAAATAATTATTTTATAATAAAATTTAAACAATAAGTATCGCGAAAGAAAATGGAATTGAAAATGTTGTTGGATTTATAACAAAAGAACAACATCAGGAATTTTTTGGTTCAAGACATTAAATAAGAATGTAGCAAGGACGATCCTTGCTACTCCACAAATCCGGGCGTTGGCTTAGTTGGCTCATAGCGCTTCCTTAAGGAAGAGGTCGGAGGTTCGAATCCTTCACGCCTGACAAAGTGGTGAAATTTATTTCACCACTTTTTTTATTTCTCATTCTTATTTTTCAAGATTTTAATCTCATCTCGCAGGATAGCGGCAGTTTCAAAATCAAGCATTTTGACGGCTTCGGACATGGCTTGTTCTTTTAGTTTGATTAGTTTGGAAGGATTTTTTGCGAACAGTTTTTTATCTAGTTCAAGCTCCCCGCGGACAGCTTTGTCATGCGTGGAATCCATATGTTCGGTGATGTCTTGAATTTTTTTTATGATAGTTTTTGGCGTGATGCCGTGCTTTTTATTAAATGCAATTTGTTTTTCGCGTCTTCTATTCGTCTCATCCATCGCACGCTTCATGGAGCCGGTGATATTGTCCGCGTAAAGTATCACTCGCCCTGCGCTATTCCTCGCCGCGCGGCCTATCGTCTGGATGAGCGACACATCCGAGCGCAGAAAGCCCTCTTTGTCCGCATCCAATATGCCGATCATCGTGACTTCCGGCAAATCCAATCCTTCGCGGAGCAAGTTCACGCCCACTAATATATCAAATTTCCCTCGGCGGAATTCTGTCAAAATTTGTATGCGTTCTATGGTCTTGATATCGCTGTGCACATATTCTGATTTTATTTTCCGCTCTTTTAAATATGCGGACAAATCTTCCGCCATTTTTTTGGTCAAAGTAGTAGCAATGACGCGGCCGCCCCCGCCACGGCGGGTAAATTTTTTAATTTCTTTCTCCGCTTCGGCGATGAAGTCCTGCACCTGGCCGGGGTATTTCCCCGAAGCCATCACCGGTTTCACTTCCAGCTCTGGGTCAGTCAATCCTGTGGGGCGGATTATCTGCTCCACTATCTGGTCGCTCTCTGTGCGCTCCCGGTCGCTCGGCGTCGCTGAAGTGTATATCACCTGCCCGACTCTTTTTTCAAATTCTGCGTATTTGAGCGGGCGATTGTCTTTCGCGCTCGGCAGGCGGAAGCCGTGCTCCACCAGCGTGTTTTTTCTGGACTGGTCGCCGGCATACATCGCGCCGAGCTGGGGCAAAGTGACATGGCTTTCGTCTATGATGGTCAAAAAGTCCTTGCCAAAATATGAAATCAAAGTCTCCGGCGCTTCGCCTTCTTTCTTCCCGGACATGTGGCGGGAGTAATTTTCAATGCCGGAGCAATAGCCCACTTCGCGCAGCATCGCCAGATCATAATTCGTGCGGCGCTTCAGCCGCTCGGCTTCCAAAATTTTTCCTTCCTTATCAAATTTCTTCAGCTGGGCTTTCAGTTCTTCTTTGATATTTTTTATCGCCTGCTGAAGCTTCGCTTTGTTCGTGATGAAGTGCTTCGCCGGAAAAATAAAAATATTCTGCTCTTCACCGAGGACTTTGGATGACACGGCGTCTATTTTTAAAATGCGAAGAACCTCACCCCCGCCCTCTCCTTGTAAAGGAGAGGGGGAAAATTCAATACTATATGTAAAAGTCTCCGAAATCGGCATCAGTTCTACCTTTTGCCCCATCGCGCGGAAAGTTCCCGGCGTCAGGTCCGCATTCGTGCGCGAGAAATGCATACCGATAAGGCGCTTCATTATCTCCGAGCGCCCGGCGGCATCGCCCACGGCGAGGGACATATTTTCTTCCTTATATTCTTCCGGACTTCCCAAGCCGTAAATGCAGGACACTGAGGCAACTATTATCACATCTTTTCTGGACAAAAGTGCCTGCGTACTCGCATGACGAAGCCGATCAATCTCTTTATTTATTTGCGCGTCTTTTTCTATGTATGTGTCCGTCGTCGGCAAGTACGCTTCCGGCTGGTAATAATCGTAATAAGAAACAAAATAATGCACGGCATTTTCCGGAAAAAATTCCTTGAACTCCTGCGCCAGCTGGGCGGCCAGGGTCTTGTTATGCGCTATCACCAGCGTCGGCTTTTGCATCTGCTGTATGACATTCGCCATCGTAAAAGTCTTGCCCGAACCCGTCACACCCAGCAATGTCTGCTTCCGCATACCCTTTTTGAGCCCGCTCACCAGCCCCTCTATAGCCTTCGGCTGGTCGCCCGCAGGCTGAAATTCAGTTTTGAGTTTAAACCCCATATGTCTATTAAGTATAGCAAAATAAGGGTTTATTGTCGCTTGACAATTTTGTTGTAAATTGCTATAATTATTTCAAGTTTTGTTCGGTTGTATTGGTGGATTATTTCCGAGCCCAAAGTTTTGGACTTAGAAAAAATTCACTAATTATTAACCATTAAAATAGAAACCATGGCAACAAAGGTAAAAATTGCAGTAAATTCAGTAGTTGATTTCAAGGGATCAACCTATAGTGTTTATGGAATAGTAAAATCCATAAACAATGAAAAGGCAACATTGGAATTTCGTGAACCAAATCGCCCTCAAAAATGCGCGAGATGTGGCTCTTTTGTTTGGTTATCAGTCAATGGCTCAACAGGAGAAATTGAATGTATGGCAACCGGATGCGGCCACGAACACGGATTGAAGATTTGGACAGAAGAACATCCCATGCAAACTTTATCCCTAGCGCCTAAAAGACAGCCGGCATAAACTTTGTATTTTAGTAAAAAAAGTGAAGAATAATTTCTTCACTTTTTATTTTATATATTCCCTCATAAAGCTTTCCTTAAATTCATAAAAATTTCCATCCAAAATAGATTGCCGGATTTTGTCTACGAGGGAGACGATGAAATACATATTATGCGTGGAGGCGAGCGTGCCGGCGAGCATTTCTTTGCCGCGGAAAAGGTGCGCGATGTAGGCTTTGGTGTAGCCTTGGCAGGTCGTGCACGGGCAGTCATCCTCTATCGGCGTAAAATCTTCTCTGTACTGCGCATTCGTGATCACTATCTTCCCTCTTTTCGTATATATCGTGCCGTTTCGGCCGAGGCGCGTCGGGATGACGCAGTCAAAAAGATCCACGCCGTTTTCTATGCCCATAAAAAAATCTTCCGGCTCGCCGATGCCGAGCAAGTGCCGCGGCTTTTCTTCCGGCAAAATTTCATTCACCCATTTTACGGCAGTACTCATATCTTCCTTCGCGAAAGAGCCGCCGATGCCGAAGCCATCAAATCCTTTTCCATCCACTTGCATCTCCGAAATTATCTTGGCGGATTTTTTGCGTAAATTTTCTTCCCTGCCGCCTTGCACAATTCCAAACAATGCGATACCTCCCCCGCTCCGACCTAGGTCGGAGCTTCCCCCTCCTAAATTAGGAGGGGGTAAGGGGGTGGTATTAAGTTTGATGTGCTCCCGTAAACATCGCTCCGCCCAGCGGTGCGTGCGTTCCAATGCTTCTTCCTGATAGCGCACATCTTCCGCCGGCGAAGTGCATTCGTCAAAAGCGAAAATAATATCCGCGCCGAGATTGTGCTGGATCTGGATGGATTTTTCCGGCGTGATGTAGTGAATGCTTCCGTCCAAGTGCGATTTGAAGGACACGCCGTCTGCGCCGATCTTCGCGAGGCGCGGAGCATCGCTGTCATCAAAACGCTCTGGTATTAGGAGCGACGGGTCGGTGATTTTTATTACTTTAGAAATATCTTTGCCGTATGCCGCGCCCAGCGAAAATACCTGGAAGCCGCCGGAATCCGTCATCGTCGGTCCTTGCCAATTCATAAATTTCCCGATGCCGCCGGCTTTGCGCACTATCTCATCGCCGGGCTGTAAATATAAATGATAGGTATTGCCGAGCACCACTTGGCAGCCGGCGCTTTTGACGTGCTCGGGCGTGAGGGATTTCACCGTCGCTTTCGTACCGACGGCCACGAATGCCGGCGTGCGGATAACCCCGTGCGGAGTTTCTAAAATTCCCGCGCGACCGAGCAAATTATTTAGTTTTTTTATAATTTCAAATTTCATAAGAACCTCACCCTGCCCTCTCCTTATTAAGGAGAGGGTGAAACCTCCACCTCCACAAATTTGAGGTGATTAATATTCACCGGGCTGATCAGTAACGCTTTCTGAAACGAATCCCGCGGGTCGGAAATGACCGTGGCCGTGCGGGCAATGACATACGGATATATACCGGGCAGATGCGCGGCAGTGCCTGGCTCCAATACATAATCACGCGGCAGAATCATCTCAAAATTTCCCCTGCCGCGGCCGGTGAGGGTGACATGCCCTTCGCCGAGGATGGCTTCGGTCTTCTCGCCGGGATTTGAATACAAGAGCACTTTTGCCGAGTGCGGCATGACTTCCGCCACTGTGCCGAGCGGTATATCGCCTTCCGCGAATACCCTGTCGCCTGCTTTCACCCCTTCAGCTTCGCCCGCGTCTATAAGTACAGTATCGTATAAAGAGCGGTTCGGATGTGCGAGGATGGCGGCGAGGAGCAATGTGCCGGGAGTTTTTTTTCTCGCCAATATTTCTTTCAAGTTTTCATTTTCGGCGGCCAGAATATCATAGTTCCCCATCCTGCCCTGCATTTCGGCGAGCTGTGCCTCTAGATTTTCATTTTCCGCACGCAAAGATTTTTTGGAAGCAAAAGCCGCGCCAGTGCCGGAAATGCCGCCGCCCACATTTCGGCCGAACGAGAGAAATGGTTTTGCCACCGCGCCGAGAACACGCGAAAAGCCATTGTAAATTTCCGCACGGAAATATATGGCGACGAGCAAAATGAAAACGCCTATCGCAATGGTGCGATATTTTTTCTGCCGATTCTTTTTATCGAGGAGGTAGCTCATCTTGATTACCTATGAGAACTTCACGGTAGCCTTCTATGTCGTCCAGTATGACGCCGGTGCCGCGGGCGACTGCGGAGAGCGGATCTTCCACCACGTAGACGGGAATTTTTAAAATGTTTTGAAGCAAGCGGTCCAAGCCGTGAAGCAATGCGCCGCCGCCCGAGAGCGTGATGCCCTGATGCATGATGTCAGAAAGAATTTCCGGCGGCGTCGTCTCCAGCACATCTTTCACGCCTTCCACAAGTCCTTTGATTGAAAGTGCTATTGCTTCGCGTATATCGGTATCGGTTACTACCACTTCGCGCGGTAAACCGGTCAGGAGATCGCGCCCGCGCACGGACGCTTCCATGTACTCGCCGGGTAATACGGATGCTATCGCCATCTTTACCGCTTCGGCAGTTTTTTCGCCGATAAGTATTTTGAATTCATCACGCATGTATGTGATGATGTCGGTATTTAATTTGTCGCCGGCGATATGAAGGTTTTTAGATTTGACGATGCCGCCGAGGGAAATGACTGCGATATCCGTCGTGCCGCCGCCGATGTCTATAATCATGGAGCCTTTCGGTTCTTTGATGGGCAAGCGGATGCCGATAGCCGCGGCCATCGGCTCTTCCACGAGGTACACTTCACGGGCGCCCGCACTGCGAGCGGCATCATATACAGCGCGCGTCTCCACATTCGTCGTTCCCGACGGCACGCCCACCACCACGCGCGGGCGCCCGAATTTCTTGGACATCTTGTCGGCCTTATTGATGAGGTATGAAAGCATTTCTTCGGTGACTTCAAAGTCCGAAATCACGCCGTCCACCAGCGGACGCACTGCGCGAATATGTCCCGGCGTTCTGCCAAGCATTTCTTTTGCCGCTGCGCCGACAGCGAGGATCTGATTCGTCTTGGTATTGACCGCCACCACCGACGGCTCATTAATGACGATGCCGTGACCTTTCAGGTACACCAAAGTATTCGCCGTGCCGAGGTCAATGCCGATGTCGTTTGAAATTAATTCGTAAAATTTTTTGAACATATGTAGTTAGGGCTTTAGACCCTCTCGTTAGGGTCTAAAGCCCTAACTAATTCATCTGTGCTGATAACTCTGCCTTTCTCTTCATTCCGCTTCTTCAATTCCACACCGCCTTCTTTCATGCTTCTCGCGGAAATGACTGCGCGATATGGCATGCCGAGCAAGTCCGCATCGGCAAACTTTGCCCCTGCCGACATGTCCGTGCGGTCATCAAAAAGCACTTCTATCCCAGCATTTTCCAAATCATTGAAAACCTTTTCTGCTTCTTTCTGCACCGCCTCATCTTCGCCGAGGGCAAGCAAGTGCACCCTAAAAGGCGCGACAGCTTCCGGCCAGATGATGCCCTTGTCGTCAGAAAGTATTTCAGCAAGCACGCCCATCGTGCGGCTCACACCTATTCCGTAGCAGCCTGAGATTATGGATTTTTTTTCTCCATTTTCATCCGTAAAATAAACATCCAGAGCATCGGTATACTTGCTTTCAAGCGGAAAGATATTACCCACTTCTATCGCTCTCTTTTCCACCAATTTTGCCTTATCAAGACCTAATTTTTCCAAATTCTCATCTGTGTATATTTCTTTATTGATGGCGATATTCTTTTCTTCATCCAAATATATAGTGTCTTCACCTACACTGGAAAGTACCTGGAATTCATCGCTGAACTTCTTGGTGAAAATGCCGCCGTCGGCATATGTGCGATATGTGATATGCCCGATACCGAGCCTTGTATACACCCTATGATACGCAGCAGCGATTTTTTCGTACAGCTCCGTGTGTTCTTCTTCCGTTCTGGCAAAAGAATACATATCTTTCATAATGAATTCCCTGCCGCGCAATAAGCCGCTTTTTGCGCGCAATTCATTGCGAAACTTATTCTGGATCTGGTAGACGGAAAAAGGCAAATCGCGATATGAAGAAACATAATTGCTTATCGCATCCACTATAGGTTCTTCGTGAGTCAGACCAACTCCGAGTTCTTCGCCATTCTTTAATTTTGTCTTGAACCAGTTATCGACTTTTGCATCATCCCAGCGATCAGTCTTTTCCCAAATATCTTTCGGCTGAAGAGTAGTCATATAAAGTTCTTGCCCGCCCACAGCATCCATTTCTTCACGAATTATATTTTTTATCTTTTCTATTACGCGAATACCCAATGGCAGATAAGCATACACGCCAGCCATCTCCTTATGAATGTAGCCGCCGCGTATCAAAAGCTCGGCATTTCTAGATACCTCCTCTGCCGGAGCCTCTTTGCGGGTCTTGGTGAAAAGCTTGGATTGTCGCATGCCTTTGGTCATATAGCCTATAGTAGCGGAAAAAAGGCTTTTTAGCAAAAGGGGTTGTGTTATTTAATAATATGTGATTAAATTATTTTAAATCACTATTTAAAAAAAATATACCATGAGCACAACAACCTTTAAGCCAGCTGATGCTGTAATGCACGCACCGCCCTTCTTGAGTTCCGACGACGTACTTGAATTCCTGAAAAATTCGACGATGTCGGTTTTAAATTGCCATCCGGTGAAAAACCCATCCCATGTGTTGAAAATCAAAAACCAATTTTTTGATTTCTCGGAAGTAAATTCCTTCGCGCGAAAAGAAATCATCACTCTGCATGGCGAAGGCTCTGTCCAGATAATTTTTAAAAAATGTATTTTCGTTGGCGGAATTAAATTTTCAAACTGTATACTAGAACACATCAATTTTGAAAATTGCCAATTTATTGATCCGGAAAATTGGATAGGCCGAAAACCAGATGGGGTGCTTTCAATTTCTTTGCATGACATCACCGGAACAAGGTTGACTATTGAAAAATGTATCCTGGAAAATCCGATCGAGGTATTCGGGCGAGCGCCCGAAAGTATCCTTATCAGCAAGGTAATTGCTCCACAAGTATGGCTGCAATCGATGGGGGCAAGCAATTCCATGCTGAATGTAATAAATTTCAGCGGCGGAGGCATCCATCTACCTGACGGGGAGCAGAAGTTTGAAAGCGGAAAAATTTATTCCGACGATTGGTCTCTCCGGCATTTCTGGAAAACACGCCAAAGCATCTCGGTGACCAAGAATAAGGATTAAAATTTATGTTTAAAAGCCTCACGAAACTGTGGGGCTTTTTTTATTCACATATCTTTTTAAATTTGCAAAAATCCTGCCTTTCTGCTAATATGAACCCTATGCAAAAAGCAGAAAATACCAAGGAAAATCAAGTATCACAAGTGTCTATAGAGAAGATGTTTGACGCGGGAGCGCATTATGGCTACTCCAAGACGCGCCGCCACCCTTCCGTAGCCAAGTATATATTCGCTACCAAGAATAAGACCGACATCATAGACCTTGAAAAGACGGCCGTGATGCTGGGCGATGCAGCCGAATTCATAAAGACTCTCGGCGCTCGCAACAAGACCGTGCTCTTCGTGGGCACAAAGCCTGAAGCGCGCGAAGCGGTCAAAAATGCCGCAGAATCCCTGAATATGCCGTATGTCATCGAACGCTGGATCGGTGGAACTCTTTCGAACTTTACCGAAATCAAGAAGCGCATCGCCGAACTCGAGAACTACAAGAAAGACACCGTCGAAGGCAACCTCGAAAAATACACCAAGAAAGAGCGCGTCGTAATGGCAAAGAAGATGGAGAAGCTCGCAAAGTACTACACCGGCCTCCTTGGCTTGAAGAAAGCTCCGGATGCGCTGTTCGTCATTGACGCCCGCGCCGAACACATCGCCGCTACCGAATCCAGGAAGTCTGGCGTGCCTGTCGTCGCTCTCGCGAACTCTGACTCAAATATCAAAGGCATAGACTTCCCTATCATCGGCAATGACGCCGCCATCCCTGCAATCAAGCTTTTCACCGCCGCTATCGTATCCGCCTACAAGGATGGACAGATGAGCGTGCCTTCCAAAGAATAATCTTTTATAATTAGCGTAAGCGGTTCTTCCGCTTTATGTAACATAAATAATATATGCAAATCACCACAGAACTTATCAAAGAGCTTAGAGATGCCACAGGGGTATCCGTAATGCAGTGCAAGCGCGCCCTTGAAGAAGCTGAAGGCAATATGGATAAGGCGCTCGCCATCCTGAAAAAAAACAGCGCCGGCATCGCCGCCAAGAAAGCTGACCGCGTAGCTGCCGACGGCGCCGTGATGGTAAAGACCTCCGGAAACAAGACCCTCCTCATCGCTCTCCACTGCGAGACTGATTTCGTGTCAAAGAACGAGGACTTTACAAACCTTCTCTCTGCCCTTGCTGACAAAGCGCTGGCCGAAGGCGTTGAAAAAATGAAAGAAGCCGCAAAAGACATGATAGACCCGATCATCCAGAAGACCGGCGAAAACATCCAGCTGGGTGACGCATACACCATCGAAGGCGCGACTGTCGGCAACTATGTCCACAATGGCAAAATGGCCGTCGTCGTATCCCTTGAAGGCGGCACTGCCGACCTGGCGAAAGATGTGGCGATGCATATCGCCGCAATGAAGCCTGAATACATCACTGCGGACGAAATCGATGCAAATGCCAAAGCGATGATTACCGAAGTCTTTGAAAAAGAAGTAGCTACCATCGACAAGCCGGAAGACATTAAGAAAAAGATGCTCGAAGGCAAGATAAGCACATACTTCAAGGAAAAGACTTTACTTGATCAGCCGTTCATCAAGGGCGATGAGACCGTCGGACAGCTCCTTGAGAAGAACAAGGCGAAGATCAAGGACGTGAAGCGCTATTCAATATAATGACCCTACTTCTTATCTTATTCTTCATATCCCTTCTCGGAATTGCTGGAATGATAGGAAGAAAGCTTCTCGCCCTTCGGAGCGGACGCCTCGGAATACCGCACGAATTCCAAGTGGAAGTGCCGGATATCGAGGATGTGAAGCATATGGCCGTATATGGAGCAAAAAAATTCGGCTACTTCGCCCTCGTCGAGACCATCCGCTTCTCCATCCTCTCTTCCCGCTTCCTGAAGGAAAAGGGCAAGGAGATAAAAGAGAAGGCGCAGACGCTTGCGAATAAATATACGAACCGTGATGGCGAACCAAAAGCGAAAGAAGTGTCAAAATTCCTTTCGATGATGACGGATTATAAGCATAAGATAAAGAAAATAAAGAATAGGATAAAAGAGGAGGAAGGTATAGAATAATGACAAAAAGGCGTCCGTAGTGTAGTATGAAATATTGTTAGCGCAGCTGTTTAATAAGTGCCGGCATAGCTCAGTTGGTAGAGCGCCAATTTTGTAAATTGGATGTCCGGGGTTCGATCCCTCGTGCCGGCTCAAGATTAATTTTTCTTTGTTTCTTCTTTCGGCTCCTGGAGCTTGAAGGAGTCATTTACTTTTTTCTCCAAGTCTCCTATGCTCTGGAATCCCGTCAGGGCTTCATCATCTATGACAAGCGCCGGGAGCTTTGTGTCTTCTATCTTATAGATATTCAGCATGGCTTTGACGGCGGAGAGGTCGGTGGAGTAATCAAAGGAGTAGACGCGGAGTTCGGGATATCGGTCGCGCAATGTAGACAGCACGATCCCCTGCTTTTCGCATTCGGTGCAGTTTTCGGCGGTGGTATAAAAATACAAAATAAACGCGCTTTTTACCTTGCACCGCTCGGCGATGCGCTTCATGAGGAGATAATCTTTTATCTGCAGCAGCGAATAATATTTTTTCAGATATGATACTTCTTCAGTGGAACCCAGATTGTCCTGGCTCCATTCCAGCTTGCGTCCCAGCTCGCCGAGCTCGCCGGAAAGAAATGAATCGGCTACATTTTTACAGGACAGTTCGGAGAGAAGCGAAAACTGCGTCTCGGAAGAAAGAATATCTATGGCTATTTTATCCTGAATGGTTTTCAGCTCATTTATTTTTTTCTCGCCGAAATAATTGGATAGATAGATGGCGATGAGAAAAAGCCCGGCCGTCAGGAAAAACACTATCAGATATTTTTTCCAGTCTATTTTTCTGTTGTCTTGATTTTCCATATGTGTATGTTATCGCCAGGCGGGCTTACGGGCAAAGACGGTGGCAAATATCGCTTTCGCCAGCCAGAACGGCGCGGCGACCGAAAAGATACAAAAGAAATATACCATATTTATGGAGAATCCCCATTTGCCATTTGCCATGCGGTGGCCGATGATCATAGAGAGAATAACCGAACTGTAGAGGAATATCGTAATAAAAAGAAGCGAAGAAGCATTGAAGAAAAAAGGGTCAAATGACGGCGCTTTCGGGGTGAAATCAAAACCGACGGCGCTGACATGGGTGAATTTTTCAGCGATGAAATGGCCAATCTTGGAAGCGAAGCGCGAAAAGAGATAGATGGCGGCAAGCACTGAAATAATGCCGGACGGGATAGTAAACCAGGCAAAGTTGCCGTATTTCTTGCGAAAAATAATGGAGCGATAATCTATCGTATTGTTTATGAAGCCATATATCCAGCGCACTCTCTGCTTGTAGAGCGTGCGCACTGACGGCGGGGTGCCGGTATATATATACGCGTCGTGGCACTGTTCTATTTTATAGCCGTTCGTCTGCATGCGGTAGGCTATCTCCATGTCTTCAGTATTATGTGCCTTGCGGTACGGGCCAAGATCTTCAAATACTTTTTTGCGAAAGACGGTCAGCGGGCCGGGGGTGACATGTATGGCGCCGAGGAAGCCGAGCATTTTTTTTACATACACGGCCATGTGGTATTCTGCTTTCTGCGCGTGCTGTGTAAGGCTCTTTGGATCACGCACGATGATGGAGGGCGCGATCGCCATGATCTTCGGATCACGCTCAAAGTAGCTCATGAGGCGGGCGAGCGCTTGCGGATCAGCGGAAGAATCGGCGTCCAAGCAGGCGACAAAATCTGTCTTCGCATGCTGGAGGCCGAGATTCAATGCAGTATGCTTGCCGCCATTTTCTTTTTTGAAAATAGTGATGTTGTTATACTTTTCAAAACGCTTAATAGCAGCATAGGTGCCGTCCGTAGAGCCGTCATCAATGAGAAAAATATTCAGCTTATCCATCGGGTAATTCAGCGCGAGGAGTGAGCGCACAGTGCCGTAGACTGTCTTCTCTTCATTCCAGCACGGCACCATGACAGTAACAGCCGGGTATTTGGAAAGCTTCGTCTCCCCCGTGCGGCGCTTGATCTTGTCCCGATTTTCAATGAATGTAACGAGAAAAAAGACCTGTACGTAAACGGCCAGAAACGTCAATATATAAAATAGTACCGTGGAAATGCCCATATATGATTGGGCTCATTCTACCATTTTAAGGCCTAAAACGCAAAAATCCCCAAGCCAGGCCTGGGGATTTTTGAAGAAAACAAATATTACATATTTCCAGCCGCAGGGCCAGAAGCATGATCAGTCGCACATACGCCACCTGTGCACGTCTTGCACTTACAACCGATGATCATAGCGATAGCCGCTATGCCCACGAGCAAGTACACGATACCTTCTACCATCGGCATGGAGCCGAGCACCATGTGCACGAGATTCCAGTCAGCACTGCCGCCGAAGACCCAGCCTGCACCGACGAGACCCCAGTTCACACCTCCGACGATGACCAAAATCTTGGCGATGAGAGAGACGGTGCATCCTCCGCACTTTCCACAATTACAATTTCCTTTACACATAAATTATTTTTAATTCTGCCGCGCCTTTGCGCAAGCAATTTAACTTGTAATACTCTTAGTATACCATAGCGAGAAAAAATGCTACAATGGGAGATATTAACAGTAATCAAGAATAGATACATTATGGAAAACCAAGAAATACCACCGGCACATGCAGCCGAAAATAATAAAAATAACGGGCCGATGATCATCGCCGGAGCGATACTCCTGGCCGGAGTACTCATCGCCGGAGCGATACTCCTCCGCGGTAAAGCACCAGCCGCACCGACCCCTGCAGATGGACCGGACCTCGGCAGTATCAACATAGATGTACAAAAAGACGAACATATCTTTGGCAATGCGGATGCCGATATAGTGATAGTGGAATATTCCGACACCGAATGCCCATTCTGTAAGCGCTTCCACGACACGATGCATGAAGTAGTAAATGCATACGGCGACAAAGTAGCCTGGGTATACCGCCACTACCCTATCCCACAGCTGCATCAGCGCGCTTTCAATGAATCCCTCGCTCTGGAATGCGCCTGGGAACAGGGCGGTAATGACACCTTCTGGAAATATACCGACGAAGTATACGCACGTACGGAATCAAATGATTCCCTGGAACCAGCCGAATTACCGAAAATCGCCGCTGACCTGGGGCTCAATGTTAGCACCTTCACTACCTGCCTCGCGGATGGAAAATATTCTGACAAGGTAGACCTTCACATGAAATCCGGCTCCGAAGCGGGCGTAAACGGCACGCCTTCATCTTTCATCATAAAGAAAGGAAAAGTAGTGGACGTCATCGCCGGCGCTGAGCCTTTTGAATCGGTAAAGGTGAAATTGGATAAGATTGTAAAATAAATTAAAATTGGCAAAAGAAAAACCACCGGCAAAAGTGGTTTTTCTTTTGCGCGGTGGTTTGATTTTTAACTTCCTTTTTCTATTCTGAATAGAATTGCACCAACTGCCAAGGTAATCAGGGAGACAAGATGCTTATTCGTAATCGGTTCTGAACCAAAGAATAATCCAACTGAAAGACCTAGGAACATAAAAATAAAGAGATAGAAGAGAATGGAATCTAATGTTTTCATAATTTGATTTTGTTTATAGAGTTTAGTAGCCACCGCAAGAGCCAAAAAGCTCCTCTGGCAGCCACTAAATTCCCAAAATCAATATTTGTTAAAAAACTACTTTACCTGATAAGTATAGCATATATGGGTATAAAAGTCAACAGGTAAATAGCCTTACAAAATAAGGCTCAAACCACATATTTCTCCTCCTTATTGAGGAGGAGTGGCCGAAGGCCGAGGTGGTGATTTTTTGAATTACCACCCCTCAATCCCCTCCTTAATCAAGGAGGGGAAGCCTGCTAATCAAAGTAGTTCTTCAACCTTGAAATCTTATCATGTCCGCGGAGCTTGTCGTGCACCTTCGCTTCTATCTGGCGGATGCGCTCGCGGGTGACGCCGAATTCTTCGCCCACGCGTTCCAGGGTGTGCTGGATGCCGTCAAGCAAGCCGTAGCGCATTTCTAATATTTTTCTTTCTTTCGGATTCAGCTCATCCAATACTGCGCGAATCTGGTCTGAAAGGATGCGGCGGGAAGATTCTTGGTCAGGGCGGAGAATCTTATCATCGGGGATAAAGTTTTCCAGCGTGGACTTGTCATCATCATCCCCCACTGGCTGTTCCAGGGAGATAGTTTCCTGCGAAATATTTTCTATGGTATGTACTTTTTCCACTTCTATGCCCATCTCGGTAGCAATTTCTTCCGCCAATGGTTCGCGGCCGAGGTCTTGGGACAGGCGGCGATGCACCTGCTTGTATTTTGAAATGGTTTCCACCATGTGCACCGGGATGCGGATGGTGCGGCTCTGGTCGGCCAAGGCACGGGTGATGCTCTGGCGTATCCACCACGTAGCATACGTGGAGAATTTGTAGCCTTTCGTCCAGTCAAATTTTTCCACTGCTTTGAAAAGACCCAAATTCCCCTCCTGAATCAAATCAAGTAAAGTTAAATCAGCCGAGCGGCCGACGTATTTCTTCGCGATGGACACCACGAGGCGCAGGTTCGCACGGGCAAGGAGGTTCTTGGCTTCCAAATCTCCTTTCTGGATACGCTTTGCAAGTTCCTTTTCTTCAGATGCATAGATGAGCGGGTACTGCCCGATTTCTTTCAAGTACATCTGGATGGAGTCGTGCATCGTGGACTTATTCAAGTCCTTGTCCGTCAATTCAGCATCGAGGTTCAAGAGATTGCCGCCTTCGAGCACATCAATGCCGGCGACGGAGAATTTTTCGTAGAGTTCATCAAGGAATATGATGTTGTTCTCGATGTCGGGGAATGTCTTCAATATCTCATCATACGTGATGAAGCCGCGCTTCTTGCCCTTTTCGACGAGACTATTTGAGGTTTTTAGCAAGTCATCTGCTTTCTTTTCAGCAGCGGTCATTTTCTTGACCGGTTCTTTCTTTACGACGACTTTCTTTTCTTTTTTGACTGCTTTTTTTGGCGCTGGTTTTTTGATGATTTTTTTGACCTGCTTTACTTTCTTTACTGCCTTTGGCTTTGCCTTAGCAGGTTTTGCTTTTGCTTTCGGCTTATTTATTTTTTTGTTTTTTGTAGCCATAATTTTTTAATTTATTATTAATATTGATATTATTTCAGCCAAAGGCTGATCCGCCTCAGGCGGAAAAGCGACTGTTTTTAATTTCTTCCTTCTTCTTATTCAACTCATTGATTTCTTTTAAAATTTCCGCGGACTTCTCTTTCTCTTTCTTTTCTTCCGCGATATGCAGGTCGCGCATCTTCCGCGCCAGCTCTTCATTTATCTCTTCCTCTTCGAGATTTTGCAGCATTTCCGCCACATCCCGAGCGAGGCGTATGTTGTTTTCATAAAATACTTCAGCTTCGAATATCAGGTCTTCTTTAGAGTCGGCGTATTTTTCCAGAATACCACCGAGCTTGTTTAAAATATTCTCCGCGTCCACTTTCGGCTCTTTCTGTTTCTGTTGCCAGAGAGCTATGCCGAGCAAGCGCCGCTCGATGTAATCCCGGCGGAACATCTTGCTTTCGCGGTATTTGTCCGAGGTTTCGGCGGGCGCTTCCTTAGTATATTTTACCTCTTGCTCTACCTTTTTCCAATCCTCCTGCAATGCACTCTCCGGTATGCCGGAAGCATCGCTGATCTTCTTTAAGAAGTGCGCCTGCTCGATGGCGCTGTCGAGCGATGCCACATATGGCAGTATTTTCTCCTTGATTTCCCTGCCTGCCTTGCGCTCGTCCGGCGTGTTTTTTAAGACTTTCTCGAGCAAGAACTCGATGATGTGCTTTGAATTGCGCACGGCGGCTTTCCAGGCTTCTGCGCCCTCTTTCACGATGAGGTCAGCCGGATCGATGCCTTCGGGCAGCGAAGCAGCCTTTACATCCATACCGAGCGCGAGGGCGATCTTGCCGGCGCGTCCGGCGGCGGAAAGTCCTGCTTTGTCCGCATCGAAAGCCAGCACGATATTGCCGGAGAGGCGGCGGATGAGGCCGAGGTTGTTCACGGCATTTTCGCGAGAGACAGTGGACTCCGAAAGCGCTGTGCCGGAAGTAGCGACGGTATTCTTGAAGCCCGCCTGATGCGAAAGCACGAGATCCATCTGTCCTTCCACAAGGATGGAAAAATTATTCTTGCGGATGGAGTCCTTGGCCTTGTCGAGGCCGTACAGTACAGAGGATTTGTAGAAGATGGGCGTGTCGGGGCTGTTGAGGTATTTTGCATTGGCAGGGTTTTCGGACGCCGGTCCGAAAACCCTGCCAGAGAATGCGATGACACGGCCGGAAGAATCAGAAATTGGGAACATGATGCGTGAGCGGAATCTATCATACATCCCCCAGCCAGAGGCGGGCAAGCTTTTCTCTGATTTTTTTGCGAGCCCAGCTTTTTCTATCTCACTGTCGGCAAATCCTTTTTTTTGCAGGTGCGCATACAGTAAGCGCCAATCATCCGGCACGAAACCGATGCGAAATTCTGCTGTAGTCTTTTCTTCCAAGCCGCGGTCTTTCAGGTATTTTTTCGCTTCTGCATTTGTTTCCAAATTTTTCTCAAAGAACGCAGTCGCCTCTTCCATCACGCGGTACAGTTTTTCCTTTTCGCTTTCTTCTTTCGGATTATACCGAGCGAGCTGCACGCCCGCGCGCTCGGCGAGGAGCTTCAGCGCACCCTTGAAATCAAGCCCTTCGAATTCTTCCACGAAGGTGAAGATATCTCCCTTGGCGGAGCAGCCGAAGCAATAGTAGCCTCCCCTGTCCGGCGACACATAAAAAGACGGGGTCTTCTCATTGTGAAAAGGGCAACGGGCTTTGAAATTCATCCCGGACCTCTCAAGCTTTATGTAGGAAGAGACTACTTCTTCGATGGAAAGCCTCTCCTTTATTTTTTCTACGGGAGAGTCCATCCCGTTAGAGATTTTCATAAATAATTTTTACTATATTTACTTATTAATGAGGCTTGTAATTTGTTATCTCTAACGGGATCCATATTGATTTTTATTCTTCAGGTGCCGCTTCCGGGCGCTTCTTGAATCCGGTTCCGGCAGGGATGAGGCGTCCGATGATGACATTTTCTTTGAGTCCGCGGAGGGAATCCACACCGCCCTTGATGGCATTCTCGATAAGCACGCGATTCGTGTTTTGGAAGGATGCCGCGGAGAGCCAGCTTTTTGTGCGGAGGGATACTTCGGTGATTCCGAGCGCGATGGTGTCTGCTTTGGCTTCTTTGCCGTCGAGAGCAGCGACGCGGATGTTCTCTTCCATGAGCGCGGTATTTTCTACGACATCTCCAGGCGAGAAGTTCGTCTCACCGGCTTCTTTGATGCGGCGGCGGGAGAACATCTGGCGGATGATGATTTCGGTGTGCTTGCGAGAAATCGAGGCGCTCTGCAGTTCGTAGACTTTGTTTATTTCGCGAATAATGTATTCTTCGGCCATTTCTTTGCCGCCGTATTTGAATATTTCCGCAATATCAGCAGAACCGTCGGTCAGAAGGTCGCCCTTCTTTACTTTGCTGCCGGCCTTCACGATCGGGATGCGGCGGAACGGAGCGATGTATTCGATCTCATTCGCCTTGCCGTCCACTTTGGAATCAGAGAGCACTTTGATTATTTTTTCTTTGTCGTCTTTCGCTTTTACTTCGATGACTTCGCCGTCGGTCTGGGAAACGATAGCCGGATTTTTCGGTATGCGGCGCTCGAAGATTTCTTCGACGCGAGGAAGACCTGCGGTGATGTCCGTTCCCGCGACACCTCCGGAGTGGAAGGTGCGGAGCGTGAGCTGCGTACCCGGCTCACCAATAGCTTGCGCCGCGATGATGCCCACTGCTTCGCCGAGGTCGACGAGATGATTGCGTCCGAGGTCGAGACCGTAGCAATTCTGACAGAGGCCGTGAATGGTCTTACAGGTCAGCGGAGAGCGCACGAAAACTTCGGTAAAGCCCGCGCCTTCGATGGCATACGCTTCTTCCTTAGTAACGAGAAATCCTTTCTTGTATGCCACTTTTCCGTCAGCGTCTTTCAAGTCACCAGCGAGAATGCGGCCGCGGATGTTCTTGGAAAGCGGGATTTCGATACCGGAGACATTTTCCTTGGAGACTACTTTGCCTTCTTTGGTACCGCAGTCCACTTCAGTGATGACGACATCCTGCGCCACGTCCACAAGGCGACGAGTCAGATATCCTGCCTTTGCGGTATTGAGCGCGGTGTCGGCGAGACCTTTACGTGAACCGTGCGTAGTGATGAAGTATTCGATCGGCGACAAGCCTTCGATGTAGGACGGGATGACTGGGAATTCGAGGGTGCGTCCTTGCGTGTTCTGAATCAAACCTTTCATACCTGTCATCTGAGAGAGTGAGGTGATGGTTCCGCGGGCTCCGGAAGTGAAGAGGTCATAGGTCGAACCTTTCTTGTCGAGGGTGTTCGGCAATACCTTTTCGATCTCCTTCTTTGCATGGGTCCAGATCTCGATGATCTTCTGATACTTTTCTTCTTCAGAGAGCAGACCGTCGCTCCACTGCGATACTACTTCTTCTTCGGACTTTCTGCCTTCAGCTACTATCTTCGCTTTTTCTACCGGAATCTTGACGTTATCAAGTCCCCAAGTGGTGCCGGAAATAGTGGAGTATGTGTAACCGAAATTCTTTATCTTGTCCAAGATTGGAGGAGTCTGGTCTATACCGTAGTGCATGATGAGCTCATCCACGAGAGCGGAGAGGCGCTTCTGGTTCATCTCATCGCCCACATAAGCGAAATCATTCGGAAGGATGGAATTGAAGAGGAGTTTGCCCACAGTGGTGTCAAAAAGTCCCTGATCGTATTTCTTGTACTTGGCATTGTCGGTCGCCATGACTTTGATCTTTGCGCGCAGGGATACGACGCCGAATTCATATCCGGTAATGGCGGTATTCGGGCTGGGAAAATATTTTCCTTCGCCGAGTTCGCCGTCCACATTCTTCGTCATCCAATATGCGCCGAGCACCATGTCCATGCGAGGGTGCACGATAGGGTCGCCGTTTTGTGGCTTGAGCAAGTTCTTATTTGCGGCCATCAATTCCTTTGCTTCCCACTGCGCTTCTTCGGAAAGCGGCACGTATACTGCCATCTGGTCGCCGTCAAAGTCCGCGTTGAATGCCTGACACACGAGCGGATGCACCTGGATCGCGTTTCCTTCGATGAGAATCGGGTTGAATGCCTGTATACCAAGGCGGTGAAGTGTCGGCGCGCGGTTTAAGAGCACGTACTTGCCCTGAATGACTTCTTCAAGCATTGCCCACACTTCCGGCGTGCGCTCTTCAATGAGCTTGTTCGCGCCGCGGATGTTGAATGCGAGTTCTGCTCCTAAAATTTTTGAAATAACGAATGGACGGAAAAGTTCCAAAGCCATGTGCTTCGGCAATCCGCACTGATTGAGTTTTAATTGCGGACCAACGACGATGACAGAGCGTCCGGAATAGTCCACGCGCTTACCGAGGAGGTTCTGGCGGAAGAGACCCTGCTTTGATTTCAAGTTATCAGACAAAGATTTCAATGCTCTTTTTTGAGACTGGCTCATCGCAGCAGAGTCATTCTGCTTGGCAATAGAGTTATCGATGAGTGCGTCCACTGCTTCTTGGATGATACGCTTTTCGTTTCTCAAGATGACATCTGGAGCATTGATCTCCTTCAATTTCTTCAAGCGGTTATTGCGGTTGATGACGCGGCGATACAGGTCATTAAGGTCGGAAGTCGCGTGACGGCCGCCATCGAGAGCCACCATCGGTCGTAGCACAGGAGGAATCACTGGTATAACTGTAAGGAACATCCATTCAGGGCGCACTTTAGAGTAATCCATCGCGCGGATAAGGGAAAGGCGCTTCTGGAGCTTCTCTTTTTCAGCAGCGCTTGCCTTTTCGATCATCGCTTCGGTGTGCGCTTTCAATTTACCCAAGTCCAAATTCTTGAAGATAGAGTAGATGGCTTCTGCGCCGATATTCGCTTCAAAACACGTACCATACTTCAAAGAATAGTGATGGAAAGAAATTTCATTCAAGACTTTTCCTTCGTATATCTCTCCTATTTCTTTCTTCGTATTTGAAAGAAGTGTCTTCAATTTTTCACGGGTGTCATCATCAGCGGCATTCTTGAGCTTGGCTTTATATTCCTTGTCCAAGTTTTCGATGACGCTCGCCTTTTCATCTTCATGCACGCGAGTGATGATGTAGCCGGCGAAGTAGATGACCTTTTCAAGGTCAGAGACGGTAATATTGAGCAGGATACTCATTCTGGACGGCACGCCGCGGAGGAACCAAATGTGCGCGACAGGCGTAGAAAGCTCGATATGTCCCATGCGCTCGCGGCGCACGATAGAGCGGGTGACTTCCACTCCGCATTTTTCACAGATGATATCCTTGTAGCGGATACGACGGTATTTTCCGCAGTAACATTCGTAGTCCTTCTCCGGACCGAATATTTTTTCGTCGAAGAGGCCTCCGCGCTCGGAACGTCCGGTGCGGTAGTTTATGGTTTCCGGCTTGGTGACTTCGCCATATGACCATTCTTTTATCTGCTCAGGGGCTGCGAGCTTGAGCGTAATCTGGTCGAAATCAGTTGTGTTCAAAGTTTTCATATTTTTTATATATTTATGATTAATTATTTTCTGAATTTCCTGAATTCGACCCGTTTTTCTTGCTCAAGTTCACATCAAGTGCGAGACCGCGAAGGTAGTTCAACATAACATTAAAGGATGCCGGAGAGTTCGGGGCTTTGATCGTTTCTCCTTTGATGATGGAATCGAATGTCGCAGAGCGTCCCAAGATATCGTCGGATTTGATCGTAAGCATTTCGCGAAGGGCATAAGCAGCGCCGTATCCTTCGAGAGCCCACACTTCCATTTCTCCGAATCGCTGTCCTCCGCCCTGAGCTTTTCCGCCGAGCGGCTGCTGGGTGATGAGGGAGTAGGGACCGATGGAACGCATGTGGATCTTGTCTTCCACCATGTGGTGCAATTTCAACATGTACATGTAGCCCACTGCCACATCCTGCTGGAATGCGTCGCCGGAGCGTCCGTCAAAGAGCTTCATCTTTCCATTTTCAGGCAAGCCCGCTTTTACGAGCTCTTCTTTTATTTCTTCATGCTTTGCGCCAAGGAATGGCGGCACGATCGCCTGGTAGCCGAGGGTGTTCGCGGCCATACCGAGATGCATTTCCAAAATCTGTCCGAGGTTCATACGGGAAGGCACGCCGAGCGGAGTGAGGATAATGTCTACCGGAGTTCCATCGGCCATGTACGGCATATCTTCTTCAGGAAGAATGGTGGAAATGACACCTTTGTTACCGTGGCGTCCGGCAAGCTTGTCACCGACGGAAATATTTCTGATCTGCGCCACTTCAATGACGATCTTCTTAATGATGCCGGATTCGAGAGAGTGTCCGAGATCGCGAGAGAAGATCTTCACACCGATGATGCGTCCACGCTTGCCGTGTTCCATGCGGAGCGATGTGTCTTTCACATCGCGTGCTTTTTCGGCAAAGATGGAGCGGAGGAGGCGTTCTTCAGGGGTAAGTTCAGTCTCGCCTTTTGGAGTAATTTTTCCTACCAAGATATCGTTCTCGCGAACTTCCGCGCCCACGCGTACGATGCCATCCTCATCGAGATCTTTCAATTTCAATTCGCCGACATTCGGGATATCACGAGTGGTAATTTCGGGTCCGAGCTTGGTATCGCGAACAACGCAAGTAAATTCTTCTACGTAGACGGAAGTAAATTTGCTTTTCTTCACGAGTCTTTCAGATACAATAATCGCGTCTTCGTAGTTCGAACCAGACCATGACATAAAGGCTACGAGGATGTTTTGCCCGAGGGAAATCTGTCCGCCGACGGTCGATGATGTATCAGCGAGGACGTCGCCTTTCTTTACTTTATCTCCCATATTCACATTCGGACGCTGATGGAATGCGGAAAAGTTGTTGTTGCGGAGGAAGTTTATAAACGTATAGGTCTTCTCTGTCTTACCGGTGACGACGACTTTACGCGCATCGATATATGACACGACGCCGTCTTCTTCAGCGATGACGAGGCGGCCAGAATCACGGGATGCTAATTCCTCCATGCCGGTGGCAACGAGCGGAGCTTCAGGTAATACGCATGGCACAGCCTGCTTCTGCATGTTTGATCCCATGAGTGCGCGGTTTGCATCGTTGTGTTCGAGGAATGGCACGAGCGAGGTAGCAATAGAGAAAGCCTGATTCGTAGCGACATCTATGAAGTCCACTTCTTCTCGAGCGATGAGGCCTGGGTTTGTCTTCACGCGAGCTTCTACTTTGTCTTCGGTGATCTTGCCGTCTTTGTCATACGGAATGCCGGCGTGCGCGATATTGTACTTTTCTTCTTCAAGAGCGTTCAAGTATTGCACTTCACCGGTGATCTTGCCGTTCTTTACTTTGATGTACGGAGTTTCGATAATACCGAAATCATTGATCTTCGCATATGTTGCAAGGTGAAGAATAAGACCAATGTTCGGACCTTCAGGCGTGTGGATAGGACAGACGCGGCCATAGTGGGATGGGTGCACGTCGCGCACTTCGAGACCCGCGCGCTCGCGTACAAGACCGCCGGGTCCAAGTGCGGACAGCGTGCGAAGATGCTCTATCTCGTACAGCACATTTTCCTGCGCCATGAATTGTGAGAGCTGGTTCGTAGTGAAAAATTCCTTGATGCGGGCCTGGAGCGGACGCTGGTTGATAATCTGGATCGGCATCGCGGTATCGACGTCAATAGTAGACATGCGGTCCTGAATATTTCTCTTGATCTGCATCATACCGGTGCGCACTTTCTGTTGGAGCATCTCGCCCACGAAGCGCACGCGGCGCTGGCCGAGGTGATCAATGTCGTCGCTCTTTGCCCCCGGCGTATTATTGAGGTCGATAATATTCGTAAGCACGCTCACCAAATCTTCTTTGGAAATAGTGCGGCGCGCCATTTCAGCCTCGCCCATGTCTTTTTCAAAGCGCTTGTTGAAACGGAAGCGGCCGACCGGAGAAAGGTCGTAGCGTTCTGCGGTAAAAAGTGAATTGATGAATTCTTTCGCATTGTCAGCGGTCGCCATATCGCCGTCGCGGAGGCGCTTGTAAATATCAATATATGAATCGCTCAGTGACTTGGCTGGATCTTTAGCCAAGGATGCCTTAATAGCTTCCGCCCAGGTAGGGTTTCCCTTGAAGGCTTCTTCGATGGCTTCATTTGTGTGGAAGCCCATCACGCGAAGGAGTGCGGTAGCGGGGAATTTTCTCTTTTTGTCGATGCGAATATAAATAGCGCCGTCAGCTTCTGATTCGATCTCGATCCAGACACCGCGCGCAGGGATGACTTTCGCGCCAAAATATCTCTTGCCTTTGCTCTCGTTTTCAGTGAAGAATACGCCGAAAGAGCGAGCGAGCTGCGGCACGAGCACGCGCTCGACGCCGTTTATGATAAATGTGCCATGGCCGGTCATGAGCGGGAGCTCGGACATAAATATTTCCTGCTCCTTTACCGTACCGAGAATTTTATTTGTGAGCTTCACGCGCGCCTTCAAAAGCCCTTCGTATGAGAGCTTATTAGTCTTTGCATAGTTCTGATCGCACTTCGGCTCGCCGAGCGAGAACGAAGTGAACTCCAGCTGGAACTTCTTGCCGGAATAATCGGCGATAGGAGAAAATTCTTTGAATACTTCTTTCAAGCCTTCGGCCACGAGCCACTTGAAAGATTTTACTTGCGTCTCGATCAAGTTCGGGAACTCAATGAGAGGCTTCTTGTACCTCGAGAAATACTTCTTCGGACGCTTTGCTTCTGTATGCATATTTTGTTATATAGAGACGAAAAAACAAAAGAAAAACAGCTCAGTTATGCTTTTCTTTTACTTATTCGACTCTGAGTGATTAAGATAACACTATAATAATGCGAAAGGATTGCATCAGTGACTCAATCTTCCAATCCCCAAAAGTATACTCATCTCCGTTAAAAAGTCAATCGTTTTATGTGGATAAAGAAAAAAGCATTCCCCGAGAGGAACGCTTTTTTTATTTTGTATGCAATCCGCGTCATTCTTGCGGATTATGACGTACGGCAATGGGAGACAAGTTCTGCCCATTCAGACGTATATCGTATTGTAATTCTTTGCCGTCCGGCGCATAGCGAGTGACAGCGATATGCATGCCATCGTCAGTATTAGAAATTTCTATCCCCCGTCGGCAGATATACTGAATAAAAAGATTTCTACTGGTGCTGTCTTCCAGCTCTACCGCCAAACAATTTGAAAGGGAGAGCGGAACTGCGGCGCTCATCACAATTAGATTCGCCATACAGTCAGCAAAAAACTCGATATCCTTTCTTGAACCACTCTGTTCATGCTGCCCGCCTCCGGGATTCATACATCGGCTCATATACATCCTGCTTACGCCGTATCTTCTATCTAAATAATTCACTTCGCTGGCAAGCAAGCTGGAAGTGTACTTATTGACAGTCTGACCATCTTTCACCACTTTACGCACGGAAGCCGAGCGGAGATAAAGTGTGTACTGTATCTCGGTCGTTGCAGAATCGTGGGAAAGAAAATAATCGATATTCTTTCCTGTTGTGATAATTTTAACTTTAATAATGTTCTTTTCTGCTTTTCGGAGCACCAGAGCGGTGACGCTGTCCCGAAGGACTGAATCGGCAGTCTTTTTCATCAGGTCTTGGGCACGGAGTTTCACGTCTTCCGGCACTTCACTCCCGGCCATCACGCATTGCGCGAGAAGCTCGGGAATGTGGGTCTTTTGCGCATAGAGGTCCGGCACGGCAAGCGCGAGCGATAGCACGATGAGTGCTGTAAGTTTATTTATTTTTTTCATGGTGCGTAGGGTTTAGAGTTTTTTGTAGAATAACACGAATCAGCTTTAAAATCAAAAAAACGGGCCTCTGATGAGTCCCGCTTTCATATTTATAAGTCACTTCTTGTGTTCATATCGAAGCCGTGCCACTGTTTCTCCTAAGAGATAGGAGAACTGTGCCGAATCAAGTGGATTGTGCCAAGATGTATCACAATACCACCGCGAAGTGAGCCTGTAGCGGCAAAGATCCATCACTTTCCAGCTTGATATATCATCATCCGGCTCATAATCTATAATTTCTATCCGCATCGCATCTGTTGTGCTTAAAAATTTTAAAGACAGACGGCCACAGTCATCAAAACGAAGTGTAGCGCATAATGTATCTGAAGAAGAAAGATACGGATCAAATACATCTGTTTCCAGATGATATGCTTGGGCATATAACCCGAAGCTAATCAGAAGCATTGCGCATACGGAGATGAGAGTTTTCATAAGTCTGAGTTTTTTAAAGAAGTGAAAATAAGAAGTTGTTTATATAAATTGTACGCCCGCACAAAATGCAAGTCAATTATAGATTGCGGCTCTTTTTCCACTCATCTATCTTCGCCTGGTGGCCGGAAAGGAGCACTTTTGGCACGCGGTAGTTCTTGTTTTTGTATTTGAAGATTTCCGGGCGAGTGTACACTTCGCTGGATGATACGCGCTCTTCTTCCAGGGATTCATATTTGCCGAGTACGCCGGGAATCTGGCGGGAAATGGAATCTATCAGCACCATGGCCGGCAAATCGCCGGAGGTGAGGACATAATCCCCTATTGAAATCTCTTCTGCCTTTAAAATTTTCTGAACACGAGCGTCTATGCCTTCGTACCGGCCGGAAATGAGAATGATATCCGTATATTTTTTGGCAGAAGTTTTTGCATACGCCGTATCAAATTTTTTGCCGGAGGGAGAGAAATGTATGATTTTTATTTTTGCCTTTTTATTTTTAATCTTTATTAAAGAAAATGCTTTCAAGAAAACTTCCGGGCGCAGCACCATCCCCGGCCCGCCGCCATACGGCCGGCCATCCACTCGCTCCTTTGGCTTGCAAAAATCCATAGGATTGTAAAACTTTATTTGTATCTTCTTATCCCGTATCGCGCGGCCGATAATAGACTCTTGTAAATAAGAGTCAAAGGCCTGGGGGAAAATTGTAATAATATGGAAACGCATGACGTTATTTTTTATAATGATTAGTCAGAGCGAAAATTTCAATTTCACCGCTTGTATTGAAAAAGAAAAGGCCTCGGTATTTTCTATCTACACGAAAAGAATAAACGCCATCCGACTTCGGCTCAAGAAGTTCGGTGCGTAAAGAAGAGTGCCGTATGTCTTTTGCCAAGTAGGCCCTGGCTTTCATAAACTTTGCGGAAATTCCCCGCTCAGCCGCGTACTGTAGAACTTTTGGCGCAGCAATAATTACTTTAAAACTATTTGCCATAAGAAGACGAGCGGAGGCCTTCTTCGAGGTCTTTCAGAAATCCTTCGGAATAAATTTTAGTTTTTCGGAAATTTTTCACGACTCGGCCGACAGGATCCCGCATCAAAGATTCAAAGACCTCCGCCTTCAAGCGACGGTACGCGATAGCTTCCTTTTTCAACTTCAAATATTCAATTTTCGGAAGGGTTATGGTAACCATACTTGTATTATAGCACACGATAAATCAGGTAGCAAAGAATACGGGGTAACACCTCCGTAAAGAAAAAGCCCGATTGCTCGGGCTTTTTCTGGAAAAATTTTAATTATATTCCCTTCAAGTCCTCCATAGCCTGATCCACAGTGCCTACAGGCATGCTCACGGAAGCCGGGCGGGTGCCGCCTTCGGGCTCGTTTATCTTTAGATTCACGCGGGCATTGTTCTTCATGCCGATGACGCGGAGTAATGTGCGGATCGCTTTTGCGGTGTTACCCATACGTCCGATGATCTTGCCCATGTCTGCCGGGTTCACGGTGAGCGTAATGAGCACACCCATCTCGTCCACGGCACGGTCAATCTTTACGTCATTCGGATTATCTACCAAAGCCTTCACTACATACTCTAGAAATATTTTGTCGTTGTCTTGCATAATGTACTGTATAAATTTTTAATCAGGCAGTCCCCGACCAAGGCGACTGCTGGAACTATTATATAAAATTATTTCTTCGCTTTCAACTCCTTGCGCTTGATAGTAGGCTTCTTCCTAGAAAGCACGTTTATTTTCTTCCCTTCTATTACTTTTTGGGATACAAGAAAATTATGTACCGTGTCAGAGAGCTTTGCGCCCTGGCTGATCCAGTGCTTGATGCGTTCGCCGTCAAATTTCGCCTCGCCTGCTTTCGGATTATACGTCCCTACGATTTCTAAAAATTTTCCGCTCTTCGCGGCATTCTTGGAGTCGGTCAGAACCGCCCGGAATGCGGGGTCGTTCTTTCTGCCTATTCTGCTCAATCTAATTTTTAACATACAGCTATATTAGCATAAAGTTTTAAAAAGGCAACTGGTATGCTATATTCTATATATGGATACACAATCTAACCGCCTTGAAGGCATACTGTCTGTTTCCGGTAAAGGCGTAGGCTACCTGCGCACATTGGAACCGAAAAAAAAGAAAGATGAAGAAGATGTGGAAATAGAATCCCTGCATCTGCACACCGGCCTGCACGGCGATACCGTGCTCGTGGCCTTATTCCCGCAAAAGAAAGGTGTGCGGCAGACGGGCGAAGTGGTGGAAATCATATCCCGCGCCAAGCGTGGTTTTTCCGGCGTGATTGAAGAAGAGAACGGCGTGTTTTTTTTGAAGCCAGATGATACAAAGATGTATACGGACATCTTGATCCCCCCGGCGAACCTGGGCGGCGCCAAAGCCGGCGAAAAAGCGTACGTAGAGATAGCGTCGTGGAAAGATGCGCGCAAAGCGCCTGAAGGAAAAGTCATGCGCGTGCTCGGCAAGCCGGGCGAAAATTCCGCCGAGATGAATGCCATCGCCATTGAGCGCGGCTTTGCGCCAGATCTGCCAAGAGGTACGGAAGATGAAGCGCAGGCCATCAGCCGGCTCGGCATTTCTGAAAAAGATTACGAAGGCCGCCGCGATTTCAGAAACATACTCACCTTCACTATTGACCCGGCAGATGCGAAAGATTTTGATGACGCGATTTCTTTCCGCATTCTTCCCCCTCTCCTTACTAAGGAGAGGGGGTCAGGGGGTGAGGTGTACGAAATCGGCATCCACATCGCAGACGTATCGTATTACGTGCGTCCCGGCAGCGAGCTGGATCAGGAAGCGCGCGAGCGGGCGACTTCTGTATATTTGGTAGACAGGACGATACCCATGCTCCCCGAAGTACTTTCAAATGATCTCTGCTCCCTCGTGCCCGGCCAGGACCGCCTGACCATGAGCGCCGTATTCCACATGAACACAGAAGGTCAGGTACTGGATGAATGGTTCGGCCGCACCGTCATCCACTCCGCAAAGCGTTTCAGCTATGAAGACGCGGAGAAATCTATCACGGATAAGAATGGTGAATTACACGCGGAACTCGCCATCATAAACGGCATCGCCAAAAAGCTCACCGCTGAGCGCTTCCGGAAAGGCGCAGTGTCTTTGGACCAGGAAGAAGTAAAATTCGTGCTGGATGAAAAAGGCGTGCCGCTCAAAGTCATAAAAAAAGTGCGCGGAGATTCAAATAAATTGATAGAAGAGCTCATGCTCCTCGCGAATCGTAAAGTAGCCGAACGCATTGGCAAAGGAATGAAGAAAGGCGAAGGCGTCTTCGTGTACCGCATTCATGACGCGCCGGAAAAAGAAAAAATGCACGACCTTGCGCTCTTCCTAAACGGCCTCGGATACAAAGTAAAATTACTGAACGGCGTCATTCCCCCATTTGAAATAAATAAACTCCTCGCCTCGCTCGCCGGCAAGCCCGAAAAGGACGCCGTGCATCGCGCGGTCATCCGCTCTATGGCAAAAGCGATATACTCCACAAAAAATATCGGGCACTACGGCCTCGCTTTTGAGCACTACACGCACTTTACTTCCCCTATCCGCCGCTATCCGGACGTGATGGTGCACCGCCTGCTTATGGAATACCTTGCCGGCAAGAAAGTGCCGAAAGAAAAATTGAGCGAGTATGAGATGATGTCCCGCAAAAGTTCCGACCAGGAAAAGCGCGCATCTGACGCTGAACGCGCATCCATCAAATACAAGCAGACGGAATACATGTCGCACCGTATTGGGGAGACATTTAAAGGCATCATCTCCGGCGTCACCGAGTGGGGCATATACGTGGAAGAAATTGAGACAAAGTGCGAAGGCATGGTACGCGCCCGCGACATATCGGACGATTTTTATATCTTTGACGAGAAAAAACTGGAGCTCGTCGGCAAGAAAAAGAAAAAGCGCTATCGCCTGGGCGACAGCGTAAAAATAAAAGTAAAAAAGGCAGATTTGGAGCGCAAAATAATTGATTACGAACTAGCATGATGACGCACACAGGAAAAATCAAGGCATTTTTCTGGACCATTTTTTCCATCGGTGTAGGCGTATCGCTCGTCTTTTTTATTACGAGTGCGAATTATCAGAAAATAAAAACAGGTGAGCCGGCGCCCGTCACCGTGACCCCTGTACCACAAGAGCCGGAATTCTTTTATTTCCTCAAAGATGGCAGCGCCAAACCAAAAGTAGCCGCAGAAGCATACATCGTGGGCGACTTGGATACCGGAGAAATAATTTTAAAAAAGAATGAAAAAGAAGTGATGCCGCTCGCGTCCGTGTCCAAGCTCATGACTGCCCTCGTATCTACGGAGCTACCGCGCGAACATGACACGGCGATAGTATCCCCTCGCGCGCTCGCCACATACGGCGAAAACGGCGGCTTTCGGAAAGGTGAAAAAATACAGACTGGCGACCTCTTGTATCCCCTGCTTCTGGAATCATCAAACGATGCCGCGGAAATACTTGCCGAACATTTCGGACGTGAAAATTTTATCGCAAAAATGAACCAGGAATCCGAGCGCCTCGCATTGTCAGCATCATTTGCCGATCCGAGCGGGCTTTCCGCCGGGAATCAAGGCAGTGCGCTTGACCTCTTTCGCCTTGCCGGTTTCATTAGTACAAAAAAACCTGAGCTCTTTTCCATAAGTTCTAAACGAACATATAAGACCGACCGCCATATCTGGTCATCAAACAATCAATTCCTGCGTGAAGAAGGATATCAGGGCGGCAAGAGCGGCTACACTGATCCTGCGCGTCAAACCGTACTATCCGTCTTTATACTACCGCTTTCCGAAACGGGCAACCGCACTGTCGCCATCGCCCTCCTGCGGAGCCCTGATAGATATGCGGACGTCATGAGCCTCGTGAAATATCTGAAAAAAAATGTATACTACGGCGGCGAAGCGGACGCGGACACTGCCTGGGTGAAAGAAAAAGAAGGCGTGCCGGAAATAAAAGATCCGGACTTCCTCACGCTCGTCTTCGGCGGCGACATCATGCTGGATCGGGGTGTCAAAAATTCTGTCATGAAAAATTTTGGCGGTGATTATACCGCTCTTTTTGAAAATCTGGGGATATTGCAAAAAGCGGACATCGCATTTGCGAATCTGGAAGGTCCCGCATCGGATCAAGGCGCTGACAAACGTAACTTGTATTCTTTCCGTATGGACCCTACCGTGCCTCCCGCTCTCAAAGGCGCGGGCTTTTCCGTACTGTCGCTTGCAAATAATCATGTCGGCGACTGGGGTAGAAATGCCTTCACCGATACCCTCGCTCGCCTGAAAGAAAATGAAATACTCACAGCCGGCGGCGGCATGAATTACGAAGAAGCGAAAAAGCCGGCAATCATAGAAAAGTATGGTATCAAGATAGGCTATATCGCTTTCTCTGATGTGGGTCCCGACTGGATGAAAGCGACAGAAACTGAAGCCGGGCTCCTCCTCGCCAGCGATCCGAATTTTGATGAAATAATAAAAAATGCCGCCGCGGAAGTAGATCACCTCGTCGTATCATTTCACTTCGGCGATGAATATCAGACGAAACACAATGAACGGCAAGAAACGCTCGCCCACCGCGCAGTAGATGCGGGCGCCAAGCTCGTCATCGGCGCGCATCCGCACGTGGTGCAGGATACGGAAATATATAAAAATGGCTACATCGCATACAGCCTCGGTAATTTTATCTTTGATCAATACTTTTCCGTAAATACCATGCGCGGCGCGCTCCTGGAAATAAAAATAAAAAAAGACGGCTCCATGACAGCCGCCATGCATACCGTCCCTCTCTCCCGCGCCTTCCAGCCGGAGAAAGTCATCAAGGGAAAGGAGGAGAAAGTGAAGTTTGAGGAAGTAAAAACGGAATAAAAAAATGCCTCGGATTAGCCGAGGCATTTTTTTATTTTTCTGCATTATTTAGCTTCTTGAAAGGAAATGGCTGATTGTGCAATGTCCTACTGGATCAAGAAATATGTAGCACCAGAGAATTGCACCGATGAAAAGACCGATCATGAATGCGTATGGGTATTTTTTCTCCTGAAAATAGAGCTGTATGCTCATAGTGCACATGCCGAATATGACATATCCTATGACATGTGAACGAGTTTCCTCTCCCAGAATTCTGAAAAAAGCACCCATTAATATGCCCAGAAATATTCCAGCGGCAGTTTCAATACAAGCATAAATAATCTTTGCATTTTCGTGTGCCGCTTTCTTTTGAGCGACAGTCAGGCGTTTAGTTTTCATATTTAGTTGTCTAAGAAGTGTATGATAGGTTAATTGTCTAAAACGACAAAAATCGGCTCAGACAATCAACTTATCATGTTCGGGTACATTATACACCCTTTTATAGCAAAAGTCAAGGAATATAAAACCTTATAAAATAAGGCTTATTTCGCAATAGCGGCCGCTTCGTCAAAACGGACGGAGAGGAGCTTGGAAGCGCCGTCAGCGCCGACGGTCACGCCATAGAGCGCACCGGCACGGCTCATTGTCTCGCGGTTGTGAGTGACGACGATGAGCTGGGAATGCTTGGAGAGCTTTTCGAGCATATCACCGTATTTGCGGCTGTTCGCTTCATCGAGCGCAGCGTCAGTTTCATCCAGCACGAGGAATGGCGGGGGGTTTACTTGGGACATAGCAAAAAGAAGGGCGATGGAAGTGAGAGAGCGCTCGCCGCCGGAAAGTGCGTGCAGCTCTTTTACTTTCTTGTGGGGTAAGGATACATTTATCTCTATTCCCTGCTCGAGTGGTATCTCCCCGTCATCGTCTGATTCAGCAGAATCAAGCTTGGCTTTTCTCCTATTATTATTCTGTGCTACGACATCGAGCGATGCATGCCCACCACCGAACATCAATGAAAAGTATTCGGAAAATTCTTTATTTATTTTGCGCACGCCGTCCTTGAATTCGCTGTCGATCTTTTCTTTGAGGTCGGCCATCAGGGCTTGTAATGAACCGATGCTCTTGCCGAGATCTTCCATTTCTTTGGCGAGGAATGCGTCGCGTTCGGAGACTTCCGCATATTCGCGGGCAATATCTCCCCCGCCGCCAAGACCAGCATCTTCAAGCTTGATCTTTAAGCGCTCGATTTTTCTTTTTGCCTCTTCCTGCTGGTATCTGTCAGGTGTACCTTCTATTTCTACATTCTTATATGAAAGGATATCCGGACCGACGAGTGCCGCGCCTTCCTTGAGCTCATTCTCGAACGCTTCGGCTTCGCGAATGATATTTTCTTCTTTGACCGTCGCTATATTCAGAGCGGAATTAAGCTCGCCGAGCTTCATCTTATAGGCATATTTCTCCCGTTCCTGCTCTCGTTCTTTTTCCCGCTCACTGTCGCGCTCGGAATCTATCGCCTGCCGCAGGGCGCGCATCTCTCCGTCGAGGACGGAAATTTCTTTTTCCATTTCACCGGTCTGCCGCAGGATATCTTCTTTCGAATTTTTGAGTTCGGCTAAATCGTCGTCAGTATGTTCGGCTGTGGCTTCTGCGGATTTCTGTTCGATGATATGTCCGCATAGCGGGCACTTACCGGAAAGGTCAGCTTTCTTTTCTTTGAGTTCGAGCATTCCTTCGATGCGGCCAAGCTTGCGTTCGAGCTCGCTCTTTGTGGCACGCACGGCATATATTTTTTGCTCGAGAGAGCGCAATTCGGCCACGCGAAGATCTTCCTGCTTTTCTTTGTTCTCTTCCGCTTTTGGTTCATCGACTACTTGCTCGGAGATGACGCGAATTTCCGCTTCGAGCCTTTTCTTCTCGCCGGAAAGCGCGGTTTCTTCTTTTTCCAAGTAGACGCTTTCCTTTTTCAAATAGTCGCGATAGAGGCCGAGGAGCTCGGTCTTCATCTCTTCCGCTTTGGCGAATTTTTCCACCTGCCCGCGCAGAAATTTCAGGTGCGGCGCTATCTCGCGGCGCAGAAGCGAGACTTCTTTCATATTCTCGCCGGTGCGTTCGAGCTTGCGCTCCGCTTCTTTTATTTTATATTGGTATATCTTGAGGCCGAGCGCGTCTTCGATCATTTCGCGGCGCTCGCGGGAAGGCGCATTCAGCACCCGGTCAGCTTCGCCTTGAGAAATGATGTGGTGGCCGGAGGAGCCGATGTTCACGGAAGCAAGAAGCGCATTCACGTCTTTTAAGCGCACATCGGTATTGTTCAAAGAATATTTATTCAGGCCGTCCGCATATACTTCGCGCGCGATAGAGACGGTATCGTAATTCATATTCATATTCTCGCCGCTTTCATTTTCGAGACGGAATATTTTGTCGTTATTATCGAAAAAGATGGAGACGGATGCGCGTGTGCCGCGAGAAAGGGATTTCGAGCCCTTGAAAATGAGGTCCGCGCCGCCCTTGCCGCGCATGCTTTTCATCGACTGTTCACCGAGCACGAAGCGGATGGATTCCACCACGTTCGATTTACCGGAGCCGTTCGGGCCCACGACTGCTGTGATCGGGCTCGTAAATTCCAAAGAAGTTTTTTTGGCAAAAGATTTGAATCCGTTCAGTTCTAAAGTCTTCAGCCGCATAATTAATCCAGCCAGTTCTTAGCTTTTAATGCGGCCTCGGCGGCTTTTTGTTCGGCCTCCTGCTTGCTCTTGCCCTTGCCCTCGCCGACGAGCTCGCCAGCAAAGAAAATACCGACAGTAAAATGCTTGTCATGGTCAGGGCCGGATTCGTGCAGTGTCTTGTATGAAGGAGTAGAGCCGACGAATTCCTGTGCTTTTTCCTGCACCAGGCTCTTGGCATCGCGCCAGAGTTTTTTTGAAACTATTTCCTCGGTGTGCGGCAACAATGATTCCGTGATAAATGTATCCGCCGCTTCGTAGCCCTGATCCAAAAATACCGCACCCACGTACGCTTCATAGGTATTTGCCAAAATATACTGCCGCGCCTTGCCGGTGTCTTTGGCTTCACCGCGGGAAAGGAGTAAGTATTCATTCATCCCGAGAACGGAAGCGACTTCGGAGATGATGATGGCATTTACTAATGCAGAGCGGAGCGCGGTCAGTTCCCCTTCGGTATAGGTCGGATATTTTTTGTAGAGGAAATCCGTAACCACGAGCTCAAGGACCGCATCACCCAAAAATTCCAGGCGCTCGTTGTGCGAAAGATGAGCCGCCGGATTTTCATTGATATATGAACGATGAATGAACGCCTGACGTAAGAGGTCTTTATCTTTAAATACTACTTTTGTTTTATTTTCGAAATCGGAAAACTGTATCATTGTATTAAAATTATTTTTTCTTTTATTTCTGCTTTGAAATTATCTCCACTGCTTTGGCTATGAGCGGTATGATGTCATTGTAAATGCGGAGCTCCGGAATTTCGGAAAGTCTGAACCAGCGTGCGCCGTCGAGGCCGCCGGATGATTCCAACACAAGCTCGCGGTATTTGCTCTCAGCCAAAAAGAAAGACACTTTTTTCAGGAGCTTTCCCTTTTCCGGATGGCTGGCCACATATTCAGTGTCGCCTAATTTTTCTACTATCGTGATGTCCAGCGCCAATTCTTCTTTGATGCGCTTCACTGTACCTTCTTCTTCCGTATCATCTGGATCAAGATGCCCTTTAGAAAGGGTCCAATAGCCGAATACGTCATGCACGAGGGCAAAGAGTGTCTCGCCGTCCCTCTTTGAATAGATGAGCGCGCCGCCGAATTTTTCTACCGGCAATTTTGACGGGTCCACCGGCGTGTCATCTTTCTTTTTCTTTTTAGAAGTCTCGTCCTTGCCCGGCTCGCCGATTTCTTTGTACACGGCACCAAGTACGCCATTGATAAATTTGCCGGAATTTTCGCCGCCGAACGTTTTTGCCAATTCGATGGCTTCATTGATAGCGACTTTCGGAGGCACTTGCGCGCGATCACCGAAAAGGAGCTCGGACAGCCCAATGCGCAAAATATTCCTATCAACTACGGAGATCTTTTCGATAGGCCACTCGGGCGCGGCTTTCTGGATAATTTCATCTACCACTTCCCTCTTTTTTAATACTTGTTCGGTCAATGCCGCCACAAAATCATCGTCTTCCAGCCCAGGAGCAAATTCGTCCAAGTTGCGTTTTAATGCGTCTTTGATTTCCACCTTGCCGTCGTTGAAATCCCACTCAAAGAGGGTCTGAAGAACTATGGATCTGGAAAGGTGCCTGTTTGCCATAAATTTATTCTCAAATGCCCCCTATTTGAAGAGCGGCGGAATTATTTCGCTGCGGTCTTGGCTTTTGCTTTCTTCTGCTTCTTCTCTGCTTTCTTCACCAAATCAGTCACTTTCCTGCCGCGGTAAAAGCCGCAGGATGGGCATACGGTGTGGCGGCGCTTCAGCGCAGAACAGTTCGCGCACTTGGAAAAGCTGGTCGCTTCCAATGCATGGTGCGAGCGGCGGTTTGCTGTATGCGATTTTGTATGTCTCATTCTTACTACCATAATGAGATAAATATAGCATATTCAATTTGAAAAGCAACCATACTGTGATATTATAGGTTTTATGGATAAAAACGAAAAATTACAGAACGCTCGGCATACTCTGGCACACCTACTTGCCCAGGCGGTATTAGAACATTATCCGAGCGCGCACCCTACCCTCGGCCCGGCCATTGATGACGGCTTTTATTACGATTTTGACTTAGGTGCGGAAAAATTGACCGAAGCGAATTTGGAAAAGATACAAGCGAGCATGGCGAAGAATCTGCCGAAGTGGACGGAATTCTCCCACCGCGAAGTCTCGCGCGAAGAAGCGGAGAAAGTTTTTGTCGGTAATCCGTACAAATTGGAACTCATCAAGGAAATTTCCGATCGCGGCGAAAAGATAACTTTATACGAATGCGGCGGTTTTGAAGACCTCTGCCGTGGCGGACATTTGGAACATCCGGCAAAAGAAATCGCTGAAGGTTCTTTCCGCTTGGACCGCGTCGCCGGCGCGTATTGGCGCGGAGATGAAAAGAATAAGATGCTCACGCGTATATACGGCTTGGCGTTTGAAACCGAGCAAGCACTCGAAGAATTCTCTGCTCTCCGCGAAGAAGCGAAGCTCCGCGACCACCGCAAAATCGGCGCGGAAATGGATATATTTACTTTTGATGATGATGTGGGCGCAGGGCTTCCCCTCTGGCTTCCAAACGGCGCCGTGATGGTGGAAGAACTGGAAACCCTCGCCAAAGAAACGGAATTTGAAGATGGTTATCACCGCGTGCGCACCCCGCACCTCGCCAAAGAATCCATGTACATCACGTCCGGCCACCTTCCCTATTACGAAGAATCCATGTATCCTCCGATGGAATATGATGGCGGAAAATATTATCTGAAAGCAATGAACTGCCCGCATCATCACAAAATTTTCGGCGCCCGCCCAAAGAGCTATCGCGATTTGCCGCTCCGCCTCGCTGAATACGGCACGGTATACCGCCATGAAAAATCTGGCGAGCTCTTCGGCCTCATGCGCGTACGCTCGCTGTCCATGAACGATGCGCACATATACTGTACCGAGGAGCAGTTCGCGAGCGAGTTCAAGCGCGTGAATGAAATGTACCTCAAATATTTCAAAATATTCGGCATTGAAAAATATGTCATGCGCTTTTCCACTCATGACCCAAAAAAGCTCGGCGAGAAATTCGTGAACGAGCCAGCGCTCTGGGCAAAAACCGAAAAAATGGTGCGCGATGTGCTTATTGATTCCGGCATTCCGTATGTAGAAGTACCAAATGAAGCCGCTTTCTACGGACCAAAGATTGATGTGCAGGTATGGAGCGCCATCGGCCGCGAATTCACTCTCGCTACGAACCAAGTGGACTTCGCCGTACCCGCCCGCTTCGGCCTCACCTATAACAGCAAGGAAGGCAAGCAGGAAACTCCCCTCTGCATCCACCGCGCGCCGCTCGGCACGCACGAGCGCTTCATCGGCTTCCTGATAGAGCACTACGCCGGCATCTTCCCTACCTGGCTCTCCCCGCTCCAAGTCGCCATCATCCCTGTACGTGAGAATCACGACGAAAAGGCAAAAGAAATTTGTGATGAACTCCGCCGCTTCCATATCCGTGCAGAACTCATCGCCGGAAATGAATCACTCGGCAAGCGCATTCATGCCGCCAAAGGAAAGAAAGCTCCGTTCGTCATCGTTCTCGGTGATAAGGAAATAGAATCCGGCATGCTGACGATTGAAAATAGAGATTTACCCGCCGGGGCGGGCGGCACGAAAGAGCAGATGCTCTTGAAAAATTTTATCGAAAAAGTTACAGACGCGGTCCGCATGCGCACTTAATATTAAAATTCCCATAAAAAAGCCCTTCAAAATTTGAAAGTGAAGGGCTTTTTGTTTGCCTCATTTAAAATTATTGTTTGATCAGTTTGAAAACTTCTTTTTCAGTTTTCAAGAAATACACTCCTCTTTCAAAATCCGAGAAGTCAATTTCACTAGGAATTACTTCCCAGTGCCGGAGTTCTTGCCCTAAAACGGAACATAATGTCGCCGGTACACCCGCATCACGGATATACAGATTGTCCTGAAATGGATTCGGCCAGAGCGGCGGATGCTTTGCAGCTTCTCGTTTTTGCACACTCGCCACTACACCGCACACTTCCGGATCAGTTGAGACGCATACATTATCAAGATAATAATATGCAATACAAGTATCCTGCGGCTCCGAAACAATTTCCATATTTGGGACATGGAAGAAATTACCGATATAGATAAATCGGTATATTTCCCTTGGGGTAAACGAGCCACTTATCTTCGTCCATTCCAAAGTATCAATGATTATCTCTTCGGAATAAACGTGGGCAAAATCCTGCACTTGCGGCGGATTATCTACGATAACACATCCGTGCACCGTATCCCCGAAGAAATAATCGGTAAAAAGAACGCCAATGTGATCAACTCCGCAATTAGATATCTTTTCCGCCCTGCTCACATAAAAAGATACATAGTATGTCACACCTGATATGAGCGGGCTGGCAAGCTTTCTGCCTACGACTTCGCAATAATGCGAAGGATGCTTGGCATAAAAACCGGCACACCCTACCTCTTCATTCCCTGAAAGCTCCACGGTGCCGAAATAATTTTGCGGGATGCTGACATTTCCGCTCGGCGAAGCGCCGTGAAAATAATCAGGGGTGTTTGAGCAGGCATTCCATCCGGTCGCGCGACCGATTTGAGAATCATCATTTGGAAGCGAATCATAAAATTCAAAACTCGGATTCGGCACGAGATTTGGATTCTGCGCGAGTACTGAATATGCTAAAAGACAAAGCACAATCAGCAAAAGAAAGCCTAAAGTTTTCATAATGTGTTTGCCTCCTACTTTACTCGGGGGACTTTTTTAGATGTATGGATGGAGTTTAGATTAATTGTCAAAATAACAATTGGTTATGGATATATTATACCAAAATGCCGGGAAAATGACGCAAGCCACAAAGGTGGATAACTTGATTTAATCTTTTATAAATTGTAAAGTAAGGGAAACTTCTTATTATGGAAAAATTTATAGCGTGGTCAGTAGTATTTTCCCCCGTATTGTCTGTCTTGGGATATTTTATTTTTATTCTTCTGAAAGAAGAAATACTAAAACGAAAAGAGGCAAAGCGAGAGAAAGGAGGAATCTGTATGAGTTGCGGTCATCAAGTGGTGAATCTTGGCGCTCACATAGATTTCTGTCTTGATGAAAAAATATGGCGAGTTTGATATCTCGTTAAAGCAAAAGCTGTTCATTAATCACAATGAACAGCTTTTTTATATATCAATCTCCGCCAATTTGGCATTAGATTGTATAAACGACTTACGAGGCGGAACTTCCGTGCCCATCAGTATATCAAATATCTTGTTCGCTTCTTCGGCATCGTCTATATTCACTTTTTTAATGACGCGCTTTTCGGGATCCATCGTCGTTTCCCATAATTCTTCCGGATTCATTTCTCCGAGACCTTTGTAGCGCTGGATGTGCACTTTGGATGATTTCTTTTTTACTTCTTCTTCTTCACTCTCCTCGCCTTCTGGTGGAGCTACCTGGTCATCCAGATTCTCTATAACGATGTCAGTATCCCCCGCCAATTTTATTCTCTCTTCGTCGGAATACGCATAATTTATCTGCTTGCCCTTTTTTATCTTGTACAGCGGCGGCTGAGCGATATAAATATATCCGGCTTCTATTATTTTCTTGAAGTAGCGGTAAAAAAGCGTCAGGAGCAAAGTGCGGATGTGCGCGCCGTCCACGTCGGCATCGGTCGCGATGATGATTTTATGATAACGCATTTTTTCAATATCAAAAGTGTCGCCGATGGAAGCTCCCATCGCGATGACGAGGGATTTCACTTCTTTGGATGCGAGCATCTTGTCTATGCGCGCGCGCTCCACATTCAAAATTTTTCCGCGGAGCGGCAGGATGGCCTGCGTGCGCCTGTCCCTGCCCTGCTTGGCCGAGCCGCCTGCGGAATCTCCTTCCACCAGGAAGAGTTCGGATTCTTCGGCACTCTTGGATTGGCAGTCAGCGAGTTTGCCGGGCAAAGTCATTCCTTCCAGCGCGCCCTTTCGGAGCACGCTGTCCTTCGCCGCTTTTGCCGCCTTGCGGGCTTTGAGCGCGAGGATGGATTTGCTGATGATGGCTTTGGCTTCGTCTGGATTTTCTTCCAGGAAGTTTGAGAACGCTTCGCCGAAGACGGTCGCGACTGCGCCCTGGGCTTCCATCGAGCCAAGCTTTGCCTTGGTCTGTCCTTCAAATTGTATTTCGCGGAGCTTTACGGAGATGACCACAGTGAGGCCTTCCAGCACGTCTTCGCCAGTGAATCCCCCTTCGCTTTCCTTCATCATTTCATTTTTCTTGCAGTAAGTATTCAGCGTCCTTGTGAGCGCAGTCTTAAAACCGGTCACATGCGTGCCGCCTTCCGGGTTATAAATATTGTTCGCAAAAGGCACAATGCGGTCGGTGATGTCGTCTACATATTGGAGGGCGATTTCCACACCCACGCTGTCCTGTTCTTTCTCTACGTAAAAAATATTGCTCTGCACCGGCTTCACGAATTTGTTGTAGTACTTGATGAGCGATGTCAGGCCCCCTTCAAAGTAAAAGCCGACGGAGGGAAATTCCATATTTAATTCCTTAAAGAAAAAAGCGTCCGCGTCTTCTAGCAGCTCTCCGATGTCTTTCTTCGCCTCGTATCCGCGTGCGTCTATGATGTGAATTTTCAGCCCTTTCACCAGGTAAGCCTGCTGGCGGATGTGGTTTACCACCGTATCCCAATTAAATTTCACGCCTTCCTTGAAAATTTCCGCGTCCGGCTCAAAGGTGATGATCGTTCCGCTTCTCTTGGAAGTGCCGAATTTTTTCACCGCCGCCTTTTTCTTACCCTGGCTGTATTCCTGAAAGAATTTCCCGCCATCGTGATGCACTTCCGCGCGAGTGTATACCGAAAGCGCGTTCACTACGGATGCGCCCACGCCGTGAAGACCTCCGGAAACTTTGTAGCCCGAATCCTCGCCACCGAATTTTCCTCCGGCGTGGAGAGTGGTCATCACTGTTTCAAGGGCGGATACTTTCGTCTTTGGATGAATGTCAGTCGGGATACCGCGGCCGTTGTCCGCCACGCGCACACGATTGCCCGGAAGCATCACGATTTCTATTTCATTACAAAATCCTCCCATCGCTTCATCGCGGGAGTTATCAAAAATTTCCCACACCAAGTGGTGGAGGCCCTCAGGCCCCGTCGTGCCGATATACATTCCCGGGCGCTTACGTACAGGCTCCAGACCCTCCAAAATGGAGATTTGTTCGGCTCCGTATTTCTGCCCTCCAGAGGCGGGTAAACTTTTTTTGTCTTTTGCTGTTGCCATAAAGTAGCCCTAGTATAGCAAAAATTTACCTAATCTCAAAGCCTTTTTCCGTGAGTGCTGAGGTGATTTTACCCATATAAACACTCACTTCTTCATCCGTCAAAGTCCGTTCCGGTGATTGGAAAACCACCCTGAAAGCATAGGATATTTTGGCGTCCTTTTTGAACTGATCAAAAAGCTCGGGACCACGCACGACGAGCTCGCCCATAACCCCCTTTATGATTTCCATAATTTCCTCCGGTGTAGTATTTTCACTTGCCCAGAGTGCAATATCACGCGCGATAAAAGGATACGCAGACCACAGCGTAAAAGCCGAGGCTGTATACTTTTGCGAATGGTCTGGTAGAGGCCGCTCCGAAGGAGAAGATTGCGCGGCCGACCCGAGGACCTGAGCAAAAGCATCAGCCGAGGCGAATTCTTCCAATTTTATTTCTTTCACTTCTTTTTTATTTCCGTACGCAACATACGTCTCCTCTTTTCCATTCACAAACACATTCCCAATTTCAAAAACTTTCACCTCTTTCATCCCGAGGAGCGGTAAATTCGCCTGATTCATTTTTATGCTCTCTTTTAATCCGTCCGAGAGATTCGTACGCAGAAATTTTTTATCCGATGCAGAAGCAAGCACTTCCACTTCCCCTTTCGCGCGGAAGGCATAGGTCATCACTTCGCTATACCCTTCCGAAAGCAGTTTCTCCCGCGCGGCGGAAATTTTGGCAAAAGTTTCATTTTCTTTCGGCGTGAAATCAATCTTTGGCATCACCGGCACTACTTTGTCATAGCCGTATATCCTGCCGATTTCTTCCACCATATCTTCGGGGAAAACTAAATCAAGGCGAAGTGCAGGCACCTTTATTTCCCAGATGTCCAACATATGGGAAAAATCGTAAGAATAATTTTTTAATATAGTTTCTATTTCCGAATCGGTGATGCTGCTTCCCAATTTTTTATTCACTAATTCCGTAGTGAAAGAAATTTTGTGTTCCTTTTGCTTCACAGGATACTGGTCTATAATTTCTTCAAAATCCGTAAATCCGTATTCCACCATCAGCCCGGATACTTCTTTCATTGCGAGATCTCCTAATTCCGGCGAAAGGTCATTTTCAAATCGCTTGGAAGAATCGGTCAAAATTCCCAATCGTCGCGAAGTCTTCCGCACGCTGGCCGGGTCAAAATTCGCCACTTCTATCAAAATATTTTTTGTGTTCGCATCCACTTCCGCTACTTTTCCGCCTTTCACACCGGCAATAGCGAGCGCATTCTGTTCATCGGCAATTACCATATCCCCTTCTTTCAATTCCTTTTCCTCACCGGAAAGCAAAGTTATTTTTTCGCCCGCTTTCGCCGTACGCACGATAATCTTTTCACTCGCTAGCTTATCCAAATCAAAAGCGTGTATCGGCTGACCGCAGTCATACATTGTGATATTCGTGGCATCTACGATATTGTTTATACTCCTCTGCCCTATTGAAGCCAAGTGCCCTTTCACCCAGTCCGGGCTTTCACCTACTTTTACATTCCTCACAATCCGCCCCATATATCGGCGGCATTTATCCGTCTGCAAATCTATTTTCAAATTCGTTGGCTTTGCTTCCGGCACTTTATACATCGGCGTGGGATCATTGTATTTGATGCCGAGCTGTCCTGCTAATTCTTTCGCCACGCCGTGATGCGAAAGCAAATCGTGCGCCCGATTCGGCAAAATATTCAAATCAAAAATCACATCGCCATCCTCCTTTTTCTCCATTCCCTCCACTTCCGTCAGATGCCGCGAAAAAATCTCCGCGACCTTGTCCGCCTCGGGAATTTCAGGAATATACCATTTGAGCCAGTTGTAGGAGATTTTCATATTAATTATATCTACTTAAACTATATTTAAATTCTTTAATAAGTTTGTCCCGTAGATTTATAAAATTATTATCTTTAACATTTTCTAAAGCATTAATCATTTTTGAGGTATGTTCTTTAGTTAATTCATCTGAATCTAATGTCCAATCATAATCAGTTACCCTAAAATCTTTAGTTTTAGAAGCTATCTCTAAGAAGTTTTTAGGATTAACTTCCAAGTAATATCCTGCTTGAATATTCAAAAATTCCTTATCAACTCCTGTTGAATTACGCTGAAATTCAAAGATAATTTCTAGAACTCTAGGATAATCATTGTTTATCGCTTTCTTAAGCGATTCATAATCTGGAACATCTGGTGAATATATATGATTATTCGTGTCTGGTAAAAATACAAGCAATTCTTGTGCGGTTTCTTCGTTTGGGTTTTTTATATAATTATTCCAAAGTCTAGTGAGTTTTTTTAAATAATCTTTTTGCTCTGCTATTGGTAATATAGAGTCCCCATAAATAGCATTGTCTTTTTTGTTAATCAAAAAAAACATAGCAACTCCTATCGCCAAAAGAAATAGTACGGAAATTATAATTTTTAAATTTTTATTTTTCATATTAAAACTGATTCAATCTCAAATCCCCCTGATAAAAAAGCCGCACATCGGGAATGCCCCAGCGGACCATCGCTATGCGGTCCAAGCCGCCGCCGAAGGCGAAGCCTTGTACGCGCGCCGGGTCAAGGCCGCAATTCTTCAGCACATTCGGATGGAGCATTCCCGCGCCCATCACTTCCAGCCACTTGCCTTTGAATTTTGCGAACACTTCCACGGATGGCTCGGTAAATGGGAAGAACGACGGACGGAATTCTATTTCCACTTCTTCGCCGAGCACTTTTTTGTAGAAGTGCAGAAGCACCGCTTTCAAATTCGCCAGCGTGATATTCTCCCCCACCATCGCGCCGTCTATCTGATAGAACTGCATTTCGTGCGTGGCGTCCGTGGCTTCATTCCTGAACACTTTGCCGATGGAAATATATGCGGCAGTCGTCTTGCCCTCCGCCGCTAATTTTTCCAAAGCGCGAGCCGAAGCATTCGTCGCGTGCGTGCGCAATACGCCCTCTTTTCCTTTCACATAAAAAGTATCCTGCATATCGCGGGCGGGATGGTCTTTCGGCACATTCAAAATATCAAAGTTGTGCTGTTCGTCTTCCAGCTCGCGCTCTATCGCTATCTCAAATCCAAGCTCGGAAAACACGCCGTACGATTCGGCGATGAGTATATTCAGCGGATGTTCTTTTCCCCTTTCATTCATCCCTAGAATATAGCAAAAAAAGACTATTTTTGCACTAAAATATGCCCCAAGAGACATTTATATCAAGCTCTTACTTATCTTTTCGCTCGTTTCGTAAATCTGACCGTTGAGGTTTTCTTTTGAAGTATCAATCGTAGAAATAAATGGCATACTCAAATTTCTATGAATCGGTTTGTCTTTAAAGTAAGTGGCGATAGCCTGTTGTGCATTTTTGAAAACATGACCTTTTTCATAGCTCATATGTTGCAACTTGTTTAGTATGAATTCTTCCGGTGGATTAATATTTATCCAGATTACTGGGACATCAAATTCTTTTTCCAACTCCTTTATGATTGATACCTTGTTTTCACAATCACTGTCAAAAACAACTCCGTATCCGCTTTTCAAATATTTACGGAGCAACAATATGTCAATATATAAAACATCTTCCTGTGTATAGTCACAAGATAATTTTTTTAAAATTTCTCTTATTTCATCAGAGGAAATTCGTACAAGAGAAAATTTTTCTGAAAGCGGCTTAACAACTGTGCTTTTACCAGAACCAACCAAACCAACAGGAGCAAGAATAAACCTATGTGTCAGATTATGACTAGGAATTAATAAAGATTTATCATATTGACGAGCGATTTTTTCTCTGTCACTGTGTGTAAGTTGCATATAATTTTATAGGGTCACACATCCAACAGCTTTATTTTACTAAATTTACTTTTATAGGGCTAATATCTTTGAACTTCTTGTAATTCTTCTTGAACTGGTTGCCGTGCTTCTGGCGGCTCTTGCCGATGAGCATATCATTTATCTTTTTCGGGAATTTGTCGCATATCTGGCAGATGCGTCCGCAGTAGCCGGCGAGGTTTTGCTCGCATTTTTTGCAGGAAATGAAAAGCATATGGCAGGATTCATTTTTGCAGTGGATATAATCATCGCACTTTTCCTTTTCGCACACTTGGCAGTACGCTATCGTCTCCTCCCCCACTTTTTCCGCCATCCGCTCGTCAAAGACGAAATTCTTTCCGCGGAATTTATTCGGCAAGCCAAGCTCCTTCACCCGATGCGCGTAATCTATAATGCCGCCCTTAATATGCTTTACATTTTTAAAACCATTGTGCTTCATCCAGGCCGAAGCTTTCTCACAGCGGATGCCGCCGGTGCAATACAGAAGCACTTCTTCGTCTTTCTTGTCCTTAAACATCGCGTGCACTTTTTTCAATTGCTCGCGGAAAGTATCCACATTCATTATCTTCGCATTTTCAAAGTGCCCGATGGCGGATTCGTAGAGGTTGCGCATATCTATCACCGTCGTGCCGCGGTCTATCATCGCATTCGCTTCTTCCGCCAGCACATATTCGCCGGTATTTGCGGGATTAAAACTTGGGTCGTCTATGCCGTCCGCTACTATTTTCTCGCGCACTTTTATCGTCAATTTCAAAAAGCTGGACTGACCCCCGCCTGCATCGCTATGCGAAGCATTGCGGGCAGGTTTCTCCTCTACAGCTACTTTATAAGGCACACCGGCAAATTCTTTTGTACTCTGAATAAACCGATCAAAAGCCGCAAAGTTATGCTCCGGCACATTCATCTGCGCATTGATTCCCTCTTTCGCTACATATATCCTGCCGAGGCATTTCAATTCGGAAAAAGTATCAAACAAAAAATCCCGCATCGCCTTCGGGTCGGCAATACGTACATATTTATAGAAAGAAAGCGTCGTGCGGCAGAAATCCTCCTTCGCCAAGTCCGCCCGCAGTTCCTCTTTTGATTTGAAATTCACCTTCGTGAGCATAGTGTCATCTTAACTTAAAAATGCCGAATTGCAACAGAGGTATTGACAAGTATATAGTGTATATGATATAATGTAGGCAAAGCAAATTAAAAACCTATGAAAAAATCTACGCTACCCGATTCTAAGAAAATGAACCTGGGCAAGAAAATAATGCTCATAAGAATTTTGAGAGATATGACCCAGAGTGACCTTGCGGAAAAAATCCACAAGACAAGGGCAATGATTTCCCACATCGAAAAAAATGGCAAGGTCAACCACCACACCTTGAAACTCATATGCGATGCCTTACATATCACAGAAACTGAACTGGAATCTTTTGACGGAAATCTAGTTTTCGGTTCCGAAATCAAGGAACTGAAAGAAAAAGTTTCCCGTTATGAGCAGGAAATAGAATTACTCAAAGAAGTAGTTGGAACACAAAAAGAGTTACTCCAAATGCTCAAAAGAAAGAAGAGGTAAAAAAATGAACAGGAAGCTTGTAATTACAAGCTTCCTGTTTTTATTTTGGTTATTATCTTATATAATTAAGATATGCGAAAAACCTACATAATCCTCGCCGTTCTGCTTGTCATCTTCCTCGCTCTGGGCTTTATTTTGGGCTGGCTGGACAACGCGCCGAAATATTTATAAAAGTTACAAACTCTGCGATAGCAGGAAATGTAACTTATTTTCTATTTTTTAAAGTCATACCCTTTCGCCAGTTTAAAGGTCTTTAGGCTGTCTTTCAGACCGATTTCTTCCACATACTCCATAAATTCCTTTGGCAAGGGCGACGGGCCGACCCACACACTCTTTTGAATCATCAAGTAACTGAATTTTTTTAGCTGCCAGCGCAGCCATTCCCTCTCCGCCTTCTTCGTCTCAGGCACATCAAACATTACCATCAGATTCTTCGGCGCGTCTTTGGCAAATCGGAAATCAAACTGCTTCAGTGAATCAATTTTTCTTTTTATATATTCTTTTCCTTTCACTGTGATGCGCAAGTCACCGCAATCTTCTACGAGCCCATCGGCAAGCAAGCGAGAGAAAGTCGCCCGGACTGAGCCCGTGCGATATTTTTTAAATTCTGGAATACCAAAGAAACTGACGCGCGCGCCTTTGTAATTAAATGCCTGTTTATTTAACTGCTGCAAAATTTCGTTAACTATGCTCATATTATTATAGGTGTGATTAGATGTAACAATCTCTGCTATCGCAGAAAATGTTACATTCTTGGTAAAAAGAAAGCCACCGTTCCCGATGGCTTTTCTCGCGAGTAATTTTTACCGCACGAGGATTTTCCCTGCCAAGCGGTCACTCCGCCAGATGTACACGCCGGGCGGGAGATTTTCCAGATTGCTTCGGCTGATTTCTCTGCCTAAGATATCAAAGAAGCGAGCATTTTGGCGCTCGGAGAAATTTTGCGGCGAAGGTTGCGCAATTCCGACGGAGGAAGACGTCACGAAGACAGTCTGGCTGATGGCTTCATTGGTGGCAAAAGAGCCGGTGCCTGTAACATAATGACAGCTGCAATGGATACTCGCATACAGCGAATCGCCTACGGAGGGGATGAAGTCATCACCGAGCGTGTCCGGCAGATCAGCCAGAAAATGAATCTGCGCCGTGTCCGCAAAGCCATACGGAAAACCGAGCAATATGCTCGGATAAAATTGCCAGAAATCACCGGGCATCGTCATCTGCATCAATCTTTCCTCGCCGTCTACGAACAGCCTGACATTCCGCAGGGACATCCCCGAGAAATTCCCGAAATCGTAGAAAAGCATATTGCAGGTATCCATATACAGATATGCCGAATTTGAATCGGACGCGATCTGATACCGAGCAAACATCTGATTCTCTCCGGGCACTGTCATAGCTGTCGGAAAATCCAGAGCCTCTATGTGCACTTGCGCAGACAGAGGCGGAGCAATAGCCAAAATAATTACAAAGAACAAAACTTTTTTCATAGCTAAAATATTAAATTTGTATGCCTACTCTTTTTGTGATTTTCGGCTACCTCATAACTGATTTGAAGGGATTATAAAAAACCTTCTTAAATATTTGATAAAAAAGTAATAAAAAATATCTAAATGTAACAATCTCTGCTATCGCAGAAAATGTTACAAATAATTATTGCTTATAGATTCCTCCTCGTTTGCAATACTCACACACAGCGTCGGCTTTGCCGTAGGATTTAAAATTGCACGGGCGAGAAAGCCACTGCCCTGATTTGAGTAGGGTGTCATAGTCCGCGATATCCTGCACGAGGAGTGAAATGTGCTCCGGCTGAATGACGGTATTGTAAAAATTGTTGGCGTCTTTTGATTCCACAAATTCCAGGCGGCTTTCGCGCACATCTTTTTTCCATTTTGCATTATTGGAAAGCAAATATGAATACATCGCCAGCTGGCGCATCAGGTTTGAAAGCCGCCCTCTGTCTGATTCAGCGGAATCATGCCGCGTACCGTCCACTGAAACGCGGCCTTCTATCTCGCTTTTTTTCTTGGCGCTGCCGGTTTTGAAGTCGGTGACGCGCACGGCTTCCTTATCTAAAATTTCTATCAGGTCAATTTTTCCGTAAATGGACAGATGTGGGAAGCGTTCATCCGAGACGGGCACAGGCTCTTCATTTTTCCTGTTTGTGCTGATTTCCGGCAGGCGGTTCTTTGCCCAATACTGCACGAGCGAGAGCACTTCTTTCTGGCTGAGGGATACTTTGCTTTTTTCTACCGCTTCGGTGACTATGTTTTCTATTTCTTTGGCGCTCGGCGTGCCGGGAGTTTTCAAAATCTTATCTATGGACGCGTGCACGGCATTTCCAAATTCCAAGCTCGCTGTTTCCGGCTCTGGAAGCTGAAGCAAATTCCTGAAGTACCATTTCCACGGACATTCAAAAAAGTTATTGAGCAAAGACACGGACACTTTTCTGTCTTCGTAATCCTTGGCGACAAGTTTTGCCAATTCTGCCAAACCAGTATTTTCTTTTTCTTCTTTTTTGCTTGCAATGTATACCTTCGGGTCGTGCTTCAATATCATTCCCTCCGTCTCATCTTTATTTTTCTTTTCAAAAATTCCTTCCGGTTTATCCGCCGTGGCGGACAAGTCGGCGATGATATGTGCGAGCTCCAAATCCCCTCCCGTGTACGAATGCACCGGGTACGACAGCGTGCAAAATCTTTTTGCGCGAGTGATGGCGACATACAGCTGGCGCTTCAGCACCATTTCATCTTTCTGTTCTTTTTTTTCTTCTATGCGCGCGGGCAATGCGAAGCCGCGGTTCGCCGAACCCGCCAAAGATTTTTCATCCATATGCGCTATCCACACATAATCAAATTCCAAGCCCTTTGAGCCGTGGAGCGTGAGCACTTTGATGCCTTCGTCGGCGGAGAAAACGGACAATGGGATGTGTTCGCCGTATGATTCCAGGCGGTCTATGAAAGCGAGAAAATCAGAAAGCTTTTGCTTCGGCTGTTTTTCCATTTGCGCGAGCGCGAGATGAAGCACGGTGCGAATTACTTCCACGCGGCGTACTAATTCGTCATGATTCTTCGCGGTGTTCAACAAGAATTCCGTACCGATGTGCTGGATGAGGGAATATGCGGACAGCGTGCCTGAAACAGCGAGCCACGAGCGGAGCTTGGCGAGCCAGTCGGCAATGGCATTTCCGAAAAGGGATTTCTCCTCTGTGGTATTTGCCAAAGAAAATTCGCGCATCTTAACCGTGCGCAGGAATTTATGCGCATCCAGCGGCGCGATGCCGGACAATGTATCAAAAAAGCTTTCGGCAAGCGCCGCGCCATCGTGCGGGTCGGCGATTATTTTGAGCACGCGAATTATCGCCCGCGCTTCAGAGGAATCAAAGAAGTTCAGCGATTCGCCGGAAGAAACAGGCAAGCCCATATCGCGCAATATCGCCACCGCACTGCGCACTTGGCGATTCTTCGGCAAAAGAATGGACATCTCGTTCTTGTCTTCCCCTTTGGCAAGGCGTTCTTTCATCTCTATGCCCGCCAGAATTATCTCATCGCGCGGATAGTCGCATTCAAAAATGCGGAGTGGATGTTTTTCCTTGCTCTGGCTCTGCAATTTCTCTTTCGTGATAGAGCTTTGCAAAAGCGAATGCGCGGCTTCCAAAATCGGCGCGGTGGAGCGGTAGTTTTCCGTCAGGGTGATGAATTTCGCTTTGCCGAATGCGTGCTTGAAATTTTCAAAGTATTCCAATGATGCGCCGCCGAAGCCGTAAATGAGCTGGCGGTCATCGCCGACGACGAAAATATTAGGCATTTCTTCCCCGCCCCATACTTTGTCCAAAAATTCGTTCTGCACGCCGGAGGAATCCTGGTGCTCGTCTATCAAAATATACTGATAATTTTCTCTGATAAAATAGCCTGATTCCTCTGATAATTCCACTATCTTCACTAATGCTTCCAGCACATCGTCATAATCAAATGCGTTCTTCTCTTTTTTCGCTTCTTCGTACAGTCCGTAAAATTCTACGGCTTCCAGCGTGCGCGAAAGCGAATCCATTTTCGCGAGGGCGTCTTTCTTCAATTCGCCTTTTGTCGCTCCGCGCGAAGAAATATTTTCTGGGTCTTCTTGTATGGATTGTATTTCGGCGCGCACTTCGGCGGCAAAGATTTCCGGCGCGAGGCGCTCGCGCTTCAGGAGCGAAATCAATGATTTCAAATCACGAAAATATCGCGAAGCATCCGAGCGCGGGCGGATTTGAGCCCAGTCGCGGCTGTGCAGAATGGAATCGCACAATGCCACGGAATCCTTTTCATCCATCAGCTGCGGCGCTTCGGGTAAGTCCAGCGCGGCGAAATATTTTTCCACCATCTCCATACCGAAGCTATGGAAGGTCGCCACTTTCACCTTACTCGCTTCCGCGCCGATATACGCGCGTAGGCGCTGGCGCATCGCTTTCACGCCAGCATTTGTAAAGGTGAGGCACAAGATGCCGTCCGCCTTCGTGTCCGTCTTCGTCAGAATATTCGCGATGCGCAGAGCCAGAATCTGCGTCTTCCCCGTGCCCGGCCCGGCGACTACCATCACCGGACCATCAATGGCGTCCACGGCTTCCTTTTGAGCTTTGTTTAATTGGTTATATTCTTCACTAAAATCTTTATTTGGCATTTTTGAGTTCTATTTTTGATTTCCAGAAGAATCCGCCGATGATGACTACAGTGGAAAGCGGAGAAACCCATTCCGGGATGTGGAAGCCGAAAGCGTGCAGGACCATCACCACGCCAAGCACGAGGATGGAATACATCGCGCCGTTCTTTAGGTACACATATTTCTTGATGCGTTCAATATTGTGGATAGTGAGCTGCCTTACGAGGAGCGCGCCGAAGCCGTTTCCGATGAGGATGAGCGGGATGGAAAGGGTGAAAGCGAATGCGCCGAGCACGCCGTCAATGGAAAAAGTGGTATCAATAATTTCCAAAAAGAAAAGTTTTGAAAGGTCGGAATGCGCCGAGCCGAGCAATTTTTTCTCCTGCATTTCGGCATTCTGCTTGAAGCCGTGCGTGATGAAAAAGAGCGTGGAGCCGATGACTGCGCCGAAGCCCATCAAGTTGCTCTCCTGTAAGGCGAACCAAGCGATGACAGCGAGCAGGATGGAAACCGTGGCATAAAACCAGATACCTTTTTCCATAAAGAATTTTTCCGCGCGCGGCAAGCCGAGCTTCTTGTCTTCCAAGAAAAGCCAGTGGAGAAAGAGGAAGAGCAGGAACACGCCGCCGGCTACCAGCAGGATAGGAGCGGATTTTTGGATTGACTCCACGACCAGAGGATCGGAAGACCACGCGGCGGAGATGACTTGCAAAGGCGTGAGCGAAGTATTAAATGCCCAGATGATTCCGAAAGGCAGAAGCCCGCGCACCGCAAATACCGCGATGAACATTCCCCAAGTCAAAAACCACCGGCGCGCCTTCTGCCCCATTGTGGATAATACTTCGGCATTTATGATGGCATTGTCCACGGACGAAACCGCCTCAAATAAGGACAAACCGACTATAGTAAAAATCGCGGATAGCATTCCTATATACTACTATAATTTACTTCCCTTGCCCACTTGTCTTATTGTTATACAGATAGGTAATGATTCCTATTAAAACAAAGACGAGAATAATTACTGGAATTACTAGTGCGCCGAAAATCTTGCCAAGAAAACTTCCTCCCAGAATTGCGAGAGCCGACCATAGATATGAACCGATCAACGTGTAGAGAAAATACTTTGTCTTGGAAATATTTCGCGCGCCGGCAAATAATGACGGTGTTGAGCGAATAAATGGCAACACCTTGCTTAAAATAAGTATCCAGGCGATGTGCTTATCAAACAAAGCCCAGTGTTTCTGATATTTTTCTTTCTCAATGAATTTTTTAAACCAGGGAATCTTTAAAAGCTTAGGACCTAAATATAGGCTTGTGACATCGCCTAAAAAACTTCCGAGCGCTATGAGATTGATTGCTAGGAAAGGAGAAATTTCTCCGGTCTGTGTGAAGCTCCCAATTATGAGCGCGACCATCATACCGGGGAAAAATATCGTGATTATCGGCAGGCTTTCAATGTACGCAAGCAGAAGTATGAAAAAATTTACCGCCCAAACAGGCAGAGAAAACAAGTTTTGAATGATTATCTCATTAATATTTTGCACACCGATATTCTAAAGTATTTCCTTCCATTTGCCTAATTTTGTACGCCTGATGGAAAAAGCGAGCGCGGGTATGCCCATCTTTGTGCCGAGGTCATTTGCGATGGTGCGGACATATGTGCCGGAGGAGCAGGAAATGCGAAAAGAAGCCGCAAAAAATCGTTCCGATTTTTTGCGGCGGAGCTCCCCTTTCCATATTTTCAAAATTTCTTTCTGCCGGAAATCGCCCTGTACTTTCTTTATCCTTTTTTCAATATTAACCAAAAGTTTTCCCGCGCTGATTTTCCGTAATTTTAAAAATTCCAATTTCTTCACCATTACTTCCCTCTCCGGCAGTTCCACTTCCTCCCCCGCGCGAGCGTATGCGAATAATGGTTTGCCTTTTACCGTGCGTGAAGAATATGCCGGATATGTTTGCGTGATTTTTCCGCGGAAATATTTCAGGCTTTCTTTTATCTTTTTTTCTAATTCTAACATACCAACATACTCCAGTTTGTCAGTATGTCCTTTGTGTTGCATTTTCCCCAAAATATCATACGTATCCGTGGCAAAACCGAACAGGATTTCAAATTCGTACTCTTTCGGCAGGGCGAGGTATTTTTCTTTCTTCTTGCATTCCTCCCCCGCGAGAATTATCAGAAGCCCCGAAGCCATCGGGTCTAACCTGCCCGCATAGGTCATCGGTACATCTTTGTATTCTCTATGCTTGCGGCGAAAAAGCTCCAGCGCTTCCAGCGGAGTTTCGCCTTCCTTTTTATTTAAGAGAATTATCTTTTCCATTCTTTATATACCTTCGCAAAGAGAGCATAACCATCGCGCTGTCAAAAATCAAGAAGTAGAGTATAAATATATACCCTTTGAAAGAGGAATTATCTGTAGAGAGGAAAGCAATGAGACTACCCAAGGCAAAGAAAAACCAAAAAGGAATATTTTCGCTTTCGGGTTCTTTGACTGCTCGCACGACTGTCGGGATTGAGCCGATAAGATGCGCGATGAGTCCGATCAGGAGGTTAATAATTGGTATTCCTCCATACAGCCAAAGGAGCAAGCTCGCCACCAGGAGCACGCTGGCAATTTTTTCATTCCTGCCGAAAGTCCGTTCGCCTTTGAAAATACTGCCGATAAGAATCAATAATGAGCCGAGGAATGTGACCCACGCAAGGGAGATAGTGGGTATTTCATTTCCCAATTTTATGACGCTATACAGATTGTTCAGGGCAAGAGCGAGCCATACCATTCTGGTAAACAAGCTCGGGCGATATCCTTTTTTTACGATAGCGTAAAAACCGATGAGGTACGAAATTGAAGAAAAGAAAATAATTAGAATGGTTGTCATTTATTTTTGAATTTCAGCGAACGGGAATTTATGCAAAATCTTTGCCCGGTGGTATTTTTCGGGCCGTCCGGGAATACATGGCCGAGGTGGCCGCCGCAGTTTGTGCAGGTGGCTTCTATGCGGCGCATACCGAGGGTGTTGTCCTCGGTGAATTTTACGGCACCGAGCAGGGCTTCATCAAAGGCGGGCCAGCCGCAGCCGGAATCGTACTTGCGAGACGAATCAAAGAGCTCCGCGCCGCAGGCGGCACAGCGATACATCCCGTTCTCAAAGAATTTATCGTATTCCCCGGTAAACGGCGCTTCCGTTCCCTTCTCGCGCAGGATTTTATATTCCTCCGGCGAGAGCTCGCGCTTCCATTCTTCTTCGCTTTTATTTATTTCTGACATGTGAAATTCACCTCACCCTGCCCTCTCCTTATTAAGGAGAGGGTGAATGCAGAAATTACTTCCAAAGCACCAGCACCACAGCCATCAGGAAAATGGACACGAGCTGCTGACCGGCATTCAAGAGAAACAATTTCAGCGGCTTGCCTTCCCACAGGAACGAACCGGCGGAGACGGTCATCATAAAGCCGAGCCAGATCCAGAATGCCAGCTGCCACGCGCCGTCCAAGCCGACTACGCCGGTGAGCACGGCGAAGTGATTGAGAACATACGCCATGACGAGCGCGGTGATAAGGCCGCCGACCATCGCGTGCGCGGCGGAGAGCTTCATTGATTTCATTGATTCATCGGTAAAGCCCATCAGCCCTTTCCACATCTTGCCAAAGAGCGGACCGTACCACAGCGAACCAACGACGATATTCACGATAGCGGCGATCAACACTGCCCAAAAATTTATTGTGATTTGCATATATGTATATTTTTACTATGACTTCTAATGACTCAAGTATATCACGCTAATTCAAAATCCAGATGGAATAATTGAGATAGGTCGCAAAGCTGACCCAGAGGATATACGGGATGAGCAGGTATGCGGCGGGCTTGGAAATTTTGTAGAAAAGAATTATCGTCCAGGCGATGTACAGCCACAGGAGCACGATGTCCGCGAGCGCTAGCCCCGGATTGTGCATGCCGAAAAAGATGACGGACCAGATAGCGTTGAAGCCGAGCTGGAAAGCGAATATGCGGAGCGCTTTTTTCACGTCTTTCCTGCCCCAACCCTGCCGCCAGACGAGGAATGCCGAGATGCCCATCAGAGCGTACAGTAAAGTCCACACCGGGCCGAAAACCCAGCCGGGCGGATTCAGCGCCGGCTTCACGATGCCTTCATACCAGTTCGGAATTGCCGAGACAGTAAAGACTGAGCCGAGAATGCCGGCCAGTTCACAGATGAGTATAGCCAGAGCGGCGCGCAAGATGTTATTTATTTTCATCGGAAGATTCTTTTTTTATTTCCTGAAAAGTATCCTCGTGCTTGCGGACTTCAAAATTCCCGAGGCGCAGCCAGGTGGGCGCGATCTTCACGAACTGCAGTCCGCCGGTAGACATCTGGCTGATGGGCGCGGAAAAATTCTTGGCGGAAGCGAGCCCCACCAGCTCCGGAAAAAGGTGCTTCTGCCCTTCCACATCCCGGATGACGCTGGCGATGCCTTCCAGCTGGAGCGTCTGCGGCGGATTGTCCTGCCCCATCACGAAGGCGACTTTCGGATTCTGGATGAGGTTCTGATACTTGCGGCTGTTGTCGCGGGTGGCGAAATAAAAATTGAGGTCATTATCAAAAGTAAAATACACCAGCGCCGACTCCGGCCCGCCATCGGCATTTACCGTGCTCACCGCTCCGAGCTTGTTCTTCTGTATGCTCAAAAATACCGTTATCTTTTCCAAAAGTTCTTTATTCATAATATCATTATACTCCCCAAGCATATCTTACACAATCAAAATAAAGGAATTATAAAGAAGGTCGCGATTAGCTGAAATGGGGGCTGGTTTTCAGGGTTACCGATGTAAAAATGCTGAAAAGCGGCTTGCATTTTGTGCTGGAATATGCTATACTTAAAGGGTAGTTCACTAAAACTAAAAACAAAAGTTAGAAATCGGAGGGTCAACAACAATTTCAACAAATTTTTGCACCCAATAGAATCTTCACCTCTGATGCCGCCAATAAAAAGACCAAAATCTCATTAAAAAGCGGAGTCAGAGGGACTCTTGCTTTTTATTTTTACCGAACCAGCCAAATTAGTCGGACTGGCTGCAGTAATTAACCAGAATTAGTTTTATGTCTTTGAATCAAGTATGGGTAAGCCCTAGTGATGAAGGATGGAAGGTCAAAAGTGCAGGAGCAGAAAGAGCTGCTGGATTTTTTGAAACAAAAGAAGAAGCTATTGAAAGAGCGCGAGAAATCGCAATCAATAAAGAAGCTGAACTTTTGGTTCAGAAGCTAGATGGCACGATTGGCTGGAGAAATTCTTATGGGAACGATGACTTCCCTCCTAAAGGATAACTCCTATCTAGAGGAACTGAGTAAAATGTACTGGATTATTGAGAGCTTACTTCGGCGAGAAATTCAGTAATCAACTTTTCAGATTTGCTACCGAAAACGGCGCAAGAAAGGTACACCCTCTCGCTCAAAGAAAACCCCGCAATATTGCGGGGTTTTCTTTTTTATTAATTATTTTTTCTTTCCGTAAATTATATAAAGAATCACTCTATAAATAACTGAATTCCACAATAAAATCCAAGCAATAAAAGAAACAATTGGAACTAATAAAAACATACAGACATCACTTAGTATGTATTTATAGTGAATATCTTTGACAACTTTAATGCGCGCGATATTTTTTTGTGCCTCTAGATATTCATCATACGCAGCATCTGCCTGCTTATCCTCTACAGCTTGCCATATACAATCCATTGCTTCAGTTGTAAATTTTTCACTATTAGAGCAATGAGTAGCATCATATTTATCTAAACCAAATTGCTTCTCTAAATCTTTATCAGCAACATTGTAGAGTATTTGATATCTCTTTGAAGCTTCGGGTGAAATTGCAATGCCTTCACATTTAATTATGAAACGCTCTTCCCCTGAAAAATTCAGGGTTTCTTCACACCGGAATTCTTTTCCCTTGGCTCGTTCATAGTTTGGCTCTAGACTAAATGCTGTTGGATGATAAGCAACATATCTATGATTACCTAAATAATCTAAGGAAAATAAGATTGAAATTATAAATACAATAATACCTGAGCCAAAAACAAGTACCTGGGATAGACGATGCCACCATTTATTTTCTGTTTCAGGTCTTTTAATGAAAACAATATTTGATACTAATTTTTTAATTCTCATATATTGATATTAGCATTTTGAATATATTGATACAATATTATTCTACTTTTAACTCTACTTTGATTAACCTTTCCTTTAAAAAAGCCAAATCTGATTGTATCTGTGTAATTATCTTTACATTATCAATATACCCTGTGTTATCGTCATATTTATTTTGAAGTTTAGTAATATCATCTTTTATGGCATCAATATTAGCTAAAATCTTCCCTAAATCTTTTTGCTGGCCCCATACTACTCCAACAGCAGTGATGAGTATCGCAACAATAATTCCATCCCAGATTATTTTTCTAATATTTTTACTTAATTTTGTACCTAAAGATACATAAGGTTTAGATTTTTGTGCTTTGCTCTGCTCTACAACATCTTCTTTTATAATTTTACGACTCTTTAAGATTGTTCCTTTTCCAGAATCGGTTATATCTGAGCCTGAAAATACATCACTGCTGTCTTCAATAGTATCATTGATTTTTTCTTGAGGAGCATTAATTAATTCAACATAATCATTTTTCTCTATCTTAGATTTACCTGTATGATGAAATCGTGATAGATGGTAGTTTCTCTTTGCCATTTTACCATTTATAGAATTTACCTAATAAATAACTTTTTGCTGAATCAATAAATTTATTAAATTCAACATCTTGTATACTACCAATCTCTGGGGAAAAATATAGTTGATAGTCTAACTTAATATCTATACCTTTAGAATTCTTCTGATAGGTAAAAATGGTGTTATAAAAGTCAACTATATTTTTTGAAATCAATCCAGCTGTTGTAGGTAATTTTTTTGAAAATCTTAATTCAAAGTTATCAGGTGCAGAAATTTCATTTAAGGAAAGCTCTTTAGTCATTTTATCTATTGAATCAAGTTTTTCTAACCTGTGTTCAAAAATAATACCTAATCTATTTATATTTTCAATTTCAAATTCTTTAAAGATAGAATCTGTAAAATAAGGAAAATATGAGTCTTTGATTTTTGTTAAGGCTGACTCCAAATTATTTGTATTTAAACTTAAAATTAAGCTATCTATATCAATAGACAAGAAATCTTTCTTTTCACTTACAAGTATCTTACCTTTTTCAGAAGTTTCACCAACTTCTTGAAAGAAATTTTCACGAAATGGTGATTTATCATCGTGCAAGATATAATCTATAACTTTTCCTGAGATGTCAGGTATCCTAAAAGAACGCCGATAGCGAATACCGATTGTAATTTTGTGTATACTTTTTTCCATATAACTTGTAATTAGGCAAAATAATAAATAGCGCAATTCGCGCCACCGGCAGTATACACACCCCACATAAAGAAAAGATAAAGTTTTTATATTGACAAAGGCGAACCCAGATGCGAAAGTGAGGACATATGAATACGAAAAAGAGGCACTTGATACCCGGCTTTATTTTGCTTTTGGCGATGGCTTTCAGCCTGGCGTTCTCCCCTGTCCCGACCATAGCGGCGAGCGATTATTATGTGAATTCAAGCGGCGTGAAAGTGCACGCTCCGGTAAAGGCCAAGGTCGCGCCGAAAGGCGCGAGCGCGAAATGCAAGGACGGCACATACAGCTTCAGCCAGCACAAGCGCGGCACTTGCTCGGGGCATAAAGGCGTGGGGGTTTGGTTGAAGACTTTGTATTAGGAGGTTGACTTGAAGCAAGGCGCTTTGCTATAATATAAGTATTAGGTTCCCTTTGCGGAACTCCGAGGAGCCCGCCACGAAAGTGGCGGGCTCCGATTGTTTCTAGCCGATTTTTTGAATAGCAGCTTTCAGGCGCTGAAATTCCTCTGGTGAAATCTTGCTTATTTTCCGTATCATCCGGCGGGAGCTGATTACTCTCGTTTGTGAAATAACGGCAAAAGAAGAAATCGCCTCGTTCTGAATTTTAAAATAGAAAGGCGGTGATTTTTCTCTTGTGGTAAGCGGTACGACTTTGAGCATTTCTTTATTGTACGCGCGAAGAACTAAAACAGGTCTTTCAAAATTTTCATTTTTCCCGTCTATTTCTACTCCAATGTTCAGTCCAAGAGAACACCACCATATCTCACGAGGTGCAGGGTAAGGAAAATTTCCTTTTTCATTGAGCTCTTTTTTTAATTTATTCCAATTATCAAAATCTTTCACTTGCTGATTTTACTACATTAGAGATAAAGAAATTCTAAAGTTCTCCCGTCCGGAATTTGTTTACGAGTTCGTGCGCCGGGCGAAACATAGTATAATACGCCCATGTTCAAAATAATCCTGGTCATCGTCGCATCGCTCCTCGCTCTCCTCGGGAATATTCCCTACTTACGGGATGTGGTGCGCGGCAAAGTGAAACCGCATCCATATACCTGGTTCATTTGGAGCATCGTGTCCTGTGTAATTTTCTTCGGCCAAGTAGCGAAGGGCGCGGGCATCGCGGCTATAGCCACCGGCGTGTCCGAAATATTCACCGTCGCCATTTTCTTCTTCTCGCTGAAATACGGCTTCAAGAATCCTCCGCGATCGGACAAATATTTTCTCGCCGTCGCTCTGCTTGGACTCATCCCCTGGCTGATCACTAAAGACCCGACTGTGTCCGTCATCATCGTCGTCGCCATAGACCTGGTGGCATTCGTGCCGACACTGCGCAAAGCATATTGCCATCCGAAGAGCGAAACGCCGCTCCTCTTCGGCACGAATGTCCTGCGCCACTCGCTCATCCTCGCCACCCTCGGCGCGTACAACATCGCCACCGTCCTGCATTCCATATCCATGATTGTCACCAATACAATCATGGTCGTCTTCATCAAGACCTGCAAAGAAAAACCTGCGGCGGCAGAGCGACATCTCATCTGAAGACTCCAAAGACGAAATATAGTATAATAAAAAAGTGACTTACAATATTCACCCCATCTTAGTGCACTTTCCGATAGCATTTCTATTTTTGTATTCAGTGGTAAAAATCCTGCCTTGGCAAAAATGGCTGCCGCTGGTATCCTGGAAACACATTGAGCGTATGCTGCTCCTCGCGGGAATGCTCGGCGCTTTTGCGGCAAATACTACCGGTGAATTAGCGGAGGAATTAGTGCGCGTGGACAGGCAGACAGTGGAAATGCATTCGTTCTTCGCCGCGGCTTCCCTCTGGCTCTACGGACTTCTGCTTATCGGAGAAATTCTGACTGTTGTCATTCCAGTACTTTCGGCAAGGTTGAACTCGGTGCAAATTTCGCAATTTCTATCTTTTTTTGAAAAAATACTGACGCACAAGATCTTGTCAAAACTTTTGGCTTTCCTTGGTCTTCTCGCCATCACGCTTACCGGCCTCCTCGGCGGCGTATTGGTATACGGCACATCTGCCGACCCGCTCGCCGCGCCGGTACTGAAATTGCTTGGGATATAGGAACTGTTCAGGTAGGCAGAAAGACGAAAAATGTCGTACCCTTTCCTTCTTCTGAAGTGAACCATATCCTGCCGTGCATTTCTTCTATGACCGATTTGAGAATGTAGAGGCCGAGGCCTGAGCCTTCGGCTTCCTGCGCGCGGGCATTCTTGGCGCGGAAAAATTTACCGAAGATATTTTTCTCAGCGCTCTTTGGTATGCCGATGCCGGAATCTGCCATGCTGATGCTGACGCCGGCCACTCCCTGCTGTACTTCGCGCTTGATGGCAAAGGCGATGCGCCCGCCCGCGGGCGTGTACTTGATGGCATTTGAAAGAAGGTTCTGCACTATCATATTTATCTGATTGGGGTCGGCATGTATTTTGGGAATTTTTTCAAAAGACTTCCTGACGATGAGATTTTTTTCTTTTATTTCAAAACGCCGCTCGCGGAAGATGGCCTCGGCCAGCGCGGAAATATCGGTCGGCCCGAATTCTCCGGCGGGGACGCCCTTTTCTATGCGCGAGATGGAAAGGACAGTGTTCACCATATCCAGCATCCGGCGGCTGGCGCGGTAAATTTCCCGGATGTATTTGGCCTGCTTGGGATTCATCGCGCCGAGCCGGCCGGAGAGGAGCATCTCGGCGTGCCAGTTTATAGTGGCAAACGGCGTGCGCAACTGGTGCGACACGAGCGAAGTGAAATCGGGAATTTGTTTATTTGAAGACATCTTTTATTTTCTTTAGGACATCGGCCAGCTTCCAGTCGCTCTTGATAAGGTAAAAGAGCGGCTTGTAATCCACCATCTGCTCCACCAGCGCTTCATCGGTGGCGGACATATTGGTGAGGATGATCGCGCGCGCCTCCGCGCCCCAGGGGTCGGCGCGCAAATTTTTCAACGTGGTCATCCCGTCCATCTCCGGCATCATCAGGTCAAGGAGAATGAGATCAGGATGAGTGTCCAGCGCCAGAGCCAGGCCTTCTTTGCCGTTCTTGGCTTCCAGCACAGTGTAGTCCTCGGTCTGCAAAATATCCCGCAATGATTCGCGGATGCCGGCTTCGTCTTCAATTATTAAAATTTTTTCTTTTTTCATATTTTTATTTTTGCTTATATTTTATTTGCAAAAGCAACTGATAATAAATTTCGTCTGCACTTTATGTGCGCCCGCGGAAAGAGAAGGAAACTTTCTGTCCGAGCTTCTCGTAGCGGGACACGAGGTCAGCGATGACCTTGGAAGGCTTAGCCGTGAGCTGTATGACCTTGCCCTGCTCGTCTATTTTTAGGCCGTCTATCTGCGAAGCGATGATGAGCGCCTGATCGCCCACCCGCTGGCGCATACTCATCACGGTGTCGGAAATGAGTTCGTAAAAGACGCGCTCAGCATACGGGACATTCCTGTAATCATGCGGGGCAAAGCGGGAGGCGCGCCGGTGACGGATGAATGCGCGAGCCAGGATGGCGATGAGGACGGCAAAGAGAATGGTGCCGCCGCCGTAGAGGTAGAAGTCCCTCTGCCACAGGCCGAAGATTTTCGGCTCTACGGAGAAATAAAATTCGGAATGCGCGGGCTCTACCTGGCCGGGATAGGTGATGTCAGAACTTGCGAGATATGTGCCGGGGGGCGTGCCAGGCGGGATGGGAATGTCTTTCACGAAGCTTGCTGTAGTTTCCACCGCCACCGTCTCGCTCTCGGAATATATTTCATTCCCCGCGCTGTCTGTAATGCGATAGGTAATTTGCACATCAGTACGCTTGGTGAAGCCGAAGTTGAGGAGCTTCACGGCAAAGGGCAAAGTTTCTCCCGGCGCGGCGCGGGCGGACAGGCGGCTCTGTTCGCTCCGCACTTCCCCGCTCTGCTCTGCATTCGCCGAAAAAGCGAAGAGTGAGAAAAGAAGCAGAGGCAGAAGTAAGATTATAAATTTATTTTTCATATATATGGCGCGCGCTTGTGATTAATAAAATAAAAGATGAGCCAGACGGAAAACAGAGCAAGCAATACGGCGGCGGAAAGGATGAGCGGATTGCCCGCTTTGGCTATGCCGGGCGCGACGCTGATGTCAAAGATGACTGAGGGAATTTCCGCCTGCGCCACGGGTACGGCAATCGGTACGGAAGCGGTGGAAACTTGCCGGGGCGCTGTCGGAATTTCTGCCGCCGGGGCGGGAGTGGCTACAGGTACGGGCAGAATCAGCACTTCGGCAGGAATACTTGGTGATGTTTCCGGCACAGGCAGAATGGTAGGGACGGCGGCGGAGGCAACGCCTCCGCCGCCGGAAGAAACTACTGGCACGGGAGCGCTCGCCTGCCGCCACTCGGTGCGCACTTTGAAATCCGACGCGCCGCAAGTCGCCGTATTTTCGCAGTTGAAATTCACCTGCCCGGTGATGTCCCCTTCGGCATAGCCGTGGAAGAATCCGTCCGCATCTATCGTGACGCCGGCAAAATCCACCCAGCCGACTTGCTCGCCCCACGCCTGCCCGGAGAGATTTCCCGCGCCGTCATTATGCACGCCCGAATGCGCGGGCGACAGATGCAGCCAGCCACGCTCTGGAATCCACGCGTAGCCAGTGACTGCACTGTCGCTCACATCCACGCCCGAGCCAAAGCGTATCCAGCCGACATTTTCGCTCCAGGCGTATGCGTGCATTGTGTCTATGCTTGCCATATCAGTTCGTAAATTCCACCGACCAGCCGAGCTTGGTATTGGTCTGCGAGGCGACATTGATGGACACTTCATCCCCCGCCGCCACGGACACGGTGTGCGCGGTGTCATTGCCGGCGGTCGCTGAGTTTGACACGGCAGCGACAAGCGATGTGGCCACGCCATTTTTGTAAATTGTATATGTATTCGTCTTGCCCGCGCCGGGAGCGACGGAAAGAATGACATATAAATTTTTTATCGTGCCCACGCGCGGCACGAGAGTACGCGTGCCGGCGGAAGCATCCGTGCCATTGCCAGAAGAATCTCCAGAGAGCGCATAAAATTTTCCATTCGCCGTATTTGAATTGTCGGATGTGCCGGCGATGATTGCCGGGGCGGCATTTGCCACTGTGATAGACCCCGCGCCATTGGTGATGGAAATTCCCGTCCCTGCAGTGAGCGTAGCCTTGGTCAGCGTATTGCCTGTGCTGTTTCCTATCAAAAGCTGGCCGTCAGTGTAGCTCGTCTGCCCCGTGCCGCCTTGTAATACGGGAACGGTACCGGAGACGAGCGAAAACGGAACAGAGCCGGAAGCGATCGTGCCGAGCGCGGTGATATTCGCGCTTCCCGTCCACGAGGACAAAGCAATGTTTTCCACATTGCCGATACCTAAAGCATTCAGCGCGCCCGATGCCGTCGCCGCGCCCGTACCGCCTTTGGCTATGGAAAGCGTATTGGCAAAATTATTCAGGTTCAGCGCGGACTGGTCTACGGCGATGATGTCCGAGGACAAGCTCGCCGCATCTATGCCCGCGCCGGCGGAAAAAGGCCCTTCGCCTCCGCCGCCGGAAATAGTCAGATCCGTCTGCCAGCTCGGAATACCAGAGGAGATCTTCAGCACCTGCCCGTTCGTGCCGACAGGCAAAAGCGACAGGGTCGTACTATTGCTCGCATAAAAAATATCACCGGCGGAGAAAATCGCCAGCCCCGTGCCGCCTTTGTCCGTGGAAAGGATACCGTCAAAATCATCCAGCTCGTAATCTGCGGCGGAGAAAATAAAAGTTCCCTCTTCATCATCCGCCCAGCCCGGAGCGCCCGAAGAAATTTTCAGCACTTTGCCGTCCGCGCCGAGCGCGATGCCCGAGAGGAGCGGCGATTCCACCGTGCAGTTCGGCGTGCCCGGGTCGCAGGCGGGAGCAAGCGCTTCGCCCGGCATATACGGCGAGGCGGGCGGCGCGGCAAATGCGAAGAAAGCGAAAACAAATGTTCCTGCGGTGCCGAGAGCGAGCAGAGTTTTTATGAAAATTATTTTCATCCTTTCAAAGCGAGCAGTTCTCGCACTTTGCTCACGATTTCTCCCATACTATAATCGCTCTTCACCATATAATGGTGCGCGTGATTCGCCAGCGCTTCGGCCAAGGGCACAGAATTGCTCAGATTCGTCAGCACGATGATTTCCGCATTCGCGCCCCAGGCATCCTGTCGGAGCAAGCGGAGCATCTCCATCCCGCCCCGCTCCGGCATCAAGAGGTCAAGCAAGATGATGTCAGGCCGTTCGGCCAGCGCTTTATCAAATCCGTCCTTGCCGTCTTTCGCCTGCACTACAGAAAAACCTTCGCCGGCCAGCGCTTCCGCCAGCGGCTCGCGCAGAGATGTCTCATCTTCCACGATGAGCACTTTGTATTTTGTATCCTGATTATTTTTGTTGTTGTTTTCTTCTGCCATATAAAAATCCCCGCGCGTAAAAAAAGCTCCATAGAATTATATGAAGTTCGTACTAAAGAACACCTAAAGGAAAGATATAGGAAAGGTAAAGAAACTCTGGCGGCTTTGCCTAGCGAGAGCCTACACTGAAAGAAGCTAAATGCTTTATCTTGCGCTCAATGTGCTTTGCATAAAATAACTCCAAGCAAAGGGACAGGATCCGGACTTTCATTTCGCTTCCGGTGATGAACTTATGTATGAAATTCTGGAATCTATATATTTCTTCCACTCGCTTCGCACGAATGCTGGAAAATTTCCTCAAAACTGATTCCAGGTTTTCAAATGAGCTTATATGATTAAGTTCCCGACATATTAGGACAGAATCTTCAATGGCAAGCGATGTACCGAAGCCGAGGGTGGGAGGGCGTCCGTGCGCCGCGTCTCCGACAAATACGATATTCTTTGCGTGATATCGCGGCAGATATACATTTTTTAAATCAAACACTCGGCTCGTTTCATAATCAATTGAAGTTTCTTGCCCATCCGGCTGCTTGATGACGCCAAACATCTTTTTTTCAAATTCCTGCTGTTCCTTGAGAGAAGTGCCGTTCTTGAAATAATAGCCCAGAAGATTGCGAATATACGGAGGATGAATTACGCCAATATGGCTTTTTGTAAAAAAGAGTGCACCATTCTCCGCCAAATCTGTTTCTTTATTGAACCACGCATATCGGAGGCTCTGCCCCAGAGGAACGATTTTTTCTTCTTTTGGAAAGACGAGCGTGCGAGTGCTGGAATGTATGCCTTCGGCTATAATCACAAAGTCGTATTCTTTTTGTGCGCTGTCATCAAAAGAAACAAAGGCTTTCCCTTCCTGGTTTTTAATAGCTGTTATGTTTTTTGAAAACACCAAAGAACCTGGAGAAACTTTTAATATGAGCGCGCGTTCAAGGATGTCCATTAAATGAGCACGCTCTATCACCCAAGCATAGCCGGCCGCATTCATCCATTTGAGTTTCTTTATTTTCAATCCCCCGAACAAGCTGAACCCTTTGGCGGGGAAATAATCCTTTCCTTCCGTGAAGTCTTGCCTGTGTTCCCTGAGGATGTCCTGCAATATTGTAAATCCGCTTTTCCACAACATTATAGAGAAGCCAATATTGCGGAATGAGTCCGCCTGCTCAATCATATCAATGTCGTACTTTTCCGTATCAATAGAAAGAGCGCAGATAACTCCTGCGACGCCAGCTCCCGATATGAGAATTTTCTTTTTCATAATTAATTGAGAAACAGGCTTTATTTTAACACAGAAAATTTTCTCTGTCTTACCCTTTCTTTTTTCCTAAAATAATGTAAATTAAGAGATACGGAGGCGTCGCATAGCGGTCTAGTGCGCAGACCTGGAAAGTCTGTGTGGGGAAACCCACCGAGAGTTCGAATCTCTCCGCCTCCGCATTGACAACCTGTTAGTTTTGATGACCCATTTAGTCATGTACTAAGTGCGACCCACAAAGCTTCATGTTGTAATAAAAAAGAGAGACAGTTGTCTCTCTTTTTTATTACCCTATATTTTCTTTCCGAATCTCTCTAACAGCACTGGCATAAAGAAGAGTGATGTTATTGTGGAGGTTATAAGTCCTCCGGTAATAACTACAGCAAGTGGGGCTAAAAATTCTTTACCGGGAGAACTAGCGCCAAGAATAAATGGGATCAAAGCTAAGCCTGTAACTATAGAAGTCATGAGTACGGGAACCACTCTTTCTTTTGTTGCAATAATGACTGTATTTAATGTTACTCCGGGGATATTCTCATTATCTAGTTCTTTTACTCTTGAAATAAGCATAATTCCATTACGAGAAGCTATTCCTGCAAGAGAAATAAAACCGACAAGATGGGCCAAACTGATAGTGCCACCTTCTATATAAACAAACAGCAATCCACCAAAGAATGCTACAGGTATATTAAGAAGGATAAGTGCTGTAAGTATCCAAGAAGAGAAGGCATTGTAAAGTATAATTGCAATGAGCAATATTACTACAATAAACAAGAATACCAATTTGGTGCTATTTTCTTTTTGACTCTGATAGGTACCCTCATAACTAACAGTAATATTTTCTGGTTGTTCTCCTTTTTCTAGGAGTAATTTTGCAGAATCTACCGCTCCAACAATATCACCACCTTCATAGTTTGCACTCACGACCACGACACGCTTGCCGCCTTCATGACTTATAGAAGTTCTTCCTTCGCCAAATTCTATACTTGAGCTGTTTCCAATATTGACACCTGTCTCGCTAATAAGCGTATCACGCAAACCGCTAAATGAATTTCTACTTTCATTATCAAGCTTTGTAACTACAGGTATTCGTTGTAATCCTGACACAACCTCGCCAACATTATTTCCAATAAATCCTGATTCAATTTCCTCTCCAAGAAGCCC
>CAYGDG010000003.1:0-108656 GCA_964348725.1 uncultured Candidatus Saccharibacteria bacterium | reverse complement strand
GGCGGGCCTGCCCCTCCCCATTTATGAATAAATAGAGAGGGGAAAATGCCAGCAACACCAGCCTTATATAAAAAAGAACCCCCGTTTTTACGAGGGTTCTGTCCGAGACAATCTCGGCATTACTTTTCACTTGCGAGTTCACCGACTTCTTCCTGCTGAGACATTTTCGGCTCATTGAAGTCAATTATATGCTTGAAAAGAGCTTCAAGCACTTTCGGTAAAACTTCTTCCCATGTGCAGGCTCCACTTTTAGTAAACTCTATTCTAAAAGGGGTTAATCTAACATCCGTGCAAAGGTTGGTCGCATAAATAGCTTTCGCTGCTTCCAGAACTTCATCACTCACTTCAACTTCCACTTCCTGGTGGTGATAATCACTGATTGAAATCTGTTTAACAACTCTTAAATTCGGGAAGTGAAAACGGAATTCGTCAGCGCTTGCATCACGGTATAAGGGATGAGAAAGGTGAAATGTTCTTTCATCTTTATTGTAAGAAGCAACCTTTCCTACCCGAATCTTATACTCTTCTTTTGTATGGAGAGTAGGGTCGTTGATTTCCTGCACCTTCCCTGGTGTCAGTTTGGCATTCAAGGCATCAACTTCCTGTTTCAAGGAATTAACCTGGTTGGTGATCTTTTTTTCTGAAGATTTCAGAAATTCTTCAATGAAGCTTTTTAGAAATTCCTCATAGAACCATTTTGCTATTTTTTTCATAGCGTTACACAGAGTTTATCGTCCAACTGCTTAAGGACTAGTTCTATAACCGCTACAGAACAAACGGATTTTGATTGCCAATGCCTATTCTTCCCTGTTTTTCTTCAGGGCATAGCCGCAACATCGGGCTAGCTTTTTCAAAGTGCTATAGAAAGTATAGCATATTTAATTAAAAAAGTCAATAGCATATAAACCTTACAAAATAAGACAAATTTACTGAATGCTGTCCAAGATGGAGTACAGCGGCGTGATCATAGAAAGCGCAAAGAAGCCGACGCCGGCGCCGATGAAGATCATGAGGACGGGTTCTATGATGGTGGAGAGGTTTTTGGTTTTGTTTTCTACTTCTTCTTCGTAGAATAGGGCGATGTCTAGGAGCATGTCTGAGAGCTTACCAGTCTCCTCCCCCACTTCTATCATTTCAGACATCATGATGGGGTACAGTTCCGGGTGGCTCTTGAACGCTTCGGAAAATGGCGCGCCGCGTTCCACTTCTTCAATCGCTTCTTTCAATACTTTTTTGTAATAAATATTTTGCACCACATCGCCGGTGATTTCCATCGCGCGAGTGATGGAGACGCCGGAAAGTAAGAGCGAAGCGAGCGTGCGCGCCGTGCGAGCAGTATTTAATTCCTTTGCCATCGTACCGATCAGCGGCAGACGCACGACGAGGTAATCAATATATGGCGCCATGAATTTGGCACGGACGAGGGAAAAGCCGCCGACGGCCGCGCCGATGATGAGGACGAATGAAAGGAGAAGATTATTTGAAAAGAAATTGCCCATAAAAATAACAAATTTGGTAGTAGCCGGCAATTCCACGCCGAGCTCTTTGAAAGTTTTTGCGAGCGTGGGTACGACGAAAGCGAACATCAGCACGCCGATGACGACCATGGCCGAGAGAATGACGCCCGGATAAATGAGCGCGCCTTTTACTTTTTTCGTGAGGTTATGCGCTTTTTCCAAGTTCGCGGCGATCTCGTGTAAGGCGCCGACGAGATTTCCAGATTCTTCGCCGGCTTTCACCATGGAGACGAATAATTTGGAAAAAACTTTTGGGAATTTCGCCAAGCCGTCCGAAAATGACGCGCCGGAATTGATGTCCCCGATGAGCGAGGAGATGACTTTGTGCAAAGTCGGATTCTTCGTCTGCTTTTCCAACACGGAAAGTGCGCGGGAGATGGCGAGGCCAGCTTTGAGCATGCCGGCGAGATTTTTCGTAAAAATAATCTGCTCTTCCACGGACACGCCGCCAAAAAGTTTCTGGAATGCGGCATCTACGCTCGCGCCGCCGGATTTTTCGGTGATGGACACGGGGCTCTGCCCGCGGGAGCGGAGCTCGCGGGAAAGGGCAAAGCGATCAGCTGCTTCCAGCGTGCCTTCCACTACTTCGCCTGTCTTTGTTTTTGCTTTGTATATGAATTGCATCACTGGTTACTCTGATACTACGCGCAAGACTTCTTCCAATGCCGTATTGCCGAGCACCGCTTGGAATACGCCGTCCTCTATCATCGTCATCATGCCTTCTTTTTTCGCCTGCACTTCTATCTCATCCTGCGTGCCGCCGCGGATAATGAGCTCGCGGATGGCGGCGGAAACTTTCATGACTTCGTGGATGCCCACGCGGCCGGAGTAGCCGTCTTCCGCTTCGCTACTTTTCACTGGCTTGTAAAAAGGAATTTTATCCCAGGTAGCATCTGGAGCGACAATATTTTCTACTTTCAAAAAACCAAGCATTCTTTCAAGCTCTACTAATTTCGCCAGATTTTTTATTTCGCCTTCAGAGAGGAAATATTTTTCCTTATTACTACCGAGCTTTCTCACGAGGCGCTGGGCTATGATGGTCTTTACTGTAGAAATAATCAAAAATGGCTCGGCGCCCATATCACGCAAGCGCGGAATGGCTCCGGCAGCAGAGTTCGTATGAATAGTAGAAAGCACGAGGTGACCGGTGAGCGAAGCATTGATAGCAAGTCCCGCCGTCTCGCCGTCACGGATTTCTCCCACCATGATGATGTCCGGGTCTTGGCGGAGGAGCGAGCGGAGCCCGTTCGCAAAAGTCAGCCCGATCTCGGGCTTTACCTGCGTCTGGTTCACCCGCGGCATCTGGTATTCTATCGGGTCTTCCACGGTGGAAATATTCACTTCCGGCTTGTTCAAGATATCCAGCATGGTATACAGCGTGGTCGTTTTACCGCTTCCGGTCGGACCGGTCGCCAATACCATGCCCGTCCTTTGTTTCAATGATTCATGGATGCGTTCCAATCCTTCACCATGAAAGCCGAGGCCTTCCAGCGAGAAGCCGTGCGAATTTTCTTTCAAGATACGAATGACAGTTTTTTCCCCGTAGAATATCGGAAGCGTAGAAACGCGGAAAGAAACTTTTTCGCCGTTCTGATCTATCTTGAATCTGCCGTCCTGCGGCAATCTTTTTTCATCCAATTTCAAATTCGCCAACACCTTGATGCGTGCCGTGATTCCCGGCGCGGCATTTTTGTCCAAGATCATAGCGTCATGCAAAATACCGTCTATGCGATACCGCACGGCCAGCTCGTGCTCCCCCGGCTCAATGTGAATGTCCGAAGCGTTCTGCAATATCGCGTGCGAGACGAGCGAATCCACTATCTTTACCACCGGCAAGTCTTCGGCCATTTCTTTGAGCTCCTGCTCGGATTTTTCTTCGCCTGCTTCGGAAATAGTCTGGAGCGAGCCCGTCTCTTTCTGAATGATATCTGAAAATTCCGCCTGCAAGCTTTTTTTGTACTGCGAAAGCGCGCCCTTGATGGAAGGCGTATCGGTCAGGCGCGGAAGAATTTTTAATCCCGAGCGTTTCTTGATGAAATCAATCACCGGTAAGTCATCCACATCCAGCATGGCTACTTCTAGGCCCGCATCCGTCTTTTTGAAAGCGATGATGTTGTGATTCCTGGCAATAGGCTCCGGAATAAGCGATAGAATTTCAAAAGCGATCTTTTCCGCGCCAAGCGAGATAAAAGGAATGCCCAAGACGAATGCTTCCATGCGCTGTAAGTCACTTTCGGAAATCTTACCTTCGGAGAGCAATATATTTCCAAATTTCTGATTCTTTGCTTCGGAAATTTTCACCGCCGCGTCCAGATCCGTCCGCGAGACGAGCCCGGACTCCAGAATAAATTTCTTCAACTGTTCTTCATTTATCTGCATGCTGTAAGTATAACAAAAAATCCCCCAACAGTCTTTTGTGGGGGATTTTTTGAATTTGAATTTTTACTTATAACACATCCAGACATTCGCATCCGGCATAGTGCTCGGACTGACGACGAGTGCTGACTGTGAAAATACTTGCCCCATCCGCAGTGCGGTAAATCCGCTCGGACACGCGCAACCAGTGGCATATGGATTTGCAATCGCGCACTGGGCCATATTTGTAGATGGAGGCGTAATACCCGCAACCAGTGTAAACATACCGCCGAAAGCAAAGTATGAAGAGCCTTCCAAAACAACTGTGCCTGCAATATCTAAGCTATTACCAAAGATACTCGTCGCATTAAAGTTATTTGATACATACAAAGGATCATCTACGACGACTTCTCCCGGATAGCCGATCGGCTTGTAGTTTGAAAGAGTTGTGGAGCCGTTGGCATGATCTGCTGTGCCGTTCACAATACTACTACTGTACCCGCCCGAGCCGCCAACCTGAGTTCCATTTACAAATAATTTTCCAGAAATCGCGACATCACCATAGAAAGAAGAATTTCCGTATACTTTCAACTTGTCCGGTGGCGGTGGGGCAGTAGGTGAAGATGTACCTGTTCCTCCAGTAAAAAGAGTATTTCCTGTACCTGGATTATTTGTCGTACCTCCTGTACCACCACCTGTCACTATACATTGTCCATAAAATTGATCCGGTGCTGCAGCAATATCAGAACAAATTGTGCTACAAAGAACTCCAGTACCACAACCTCCTCCAGTACCATTCCAAGTACTAGTCACACATTCAGCCGGTACACCGTCACAATCTCCTCCTGCTGGTGGATCAATCCAAGCATCTGCTTTTTTAGCACCAAGTATGCTCGCTAAATTACTTTCTTTTTGGAGAGAACCCAGAGACGGCCCACTACCAGAAGGTGCCGGAGTAGAGCTGGCTGAACCAGGATATCCGAGAACTAATGTAGAATTATCAATCGTAGCAATACTAGAATTTGCATATGAAGTCAAAGTCTCCGTCTTTATACCGCCATTTTTTACATGCAGTTTTGCCGAAGGATCATTTGTGCCGATACCGACTCTGCCTGTACCCTCTGCGATAAATATGTCATTGCCAGCAGAATTTATATGTAATGGCTTAGCATTAAAAGACTGAATATATGCGTTATTTGCATCCGCACCGAGGTTTAAGGTAGCAACTCCATTTTCATTGTTTATACCGAGCGCATATGAGAAATAAGTCGCTGGAGTAGTCGGCGTACTCTGAGCTATGGTAAGTGTCATTGGAATGACGTTCGTACTGGTACCAATACCCACCTTGCCGTTTGCACTCAGACGCATTCTTTCAGTGGCATTCGTATACAGACCGAGAGTATTCGTGAATGGAGCTGCGATAAATACTCCATATGGAGAAGTGGCATCCACAGAAGAAAACCCGACACTCGTGCCACCGATATCACCACGCACGTCTAATTTAGAAGTAGGAGTAGTGGTGCCGATAGCGACATTACCTGTATTTGAATTATAGATATTAGCACCGGATGCTGTCCATAGGCCGGAGGTCGGGGTGGTAGTAGGAATAAAATCTACCCATGTGCTACCATCACAATATTCCATGGATCCGGAAGCATACCGCTGAGTGCCGGCATTTGCATTGTTACAGGTATCTTGATTCCCAAATTTTATTCCGCCGTTTACATTGAGTATGGCATTGGAAGTAGGAGCCGAAGAGAAGCCTATGGATAATGCACCAAATTTATTTTGTGCAGCAGGGCCGACATTGATCGGGCCGAGTGTATTCTGTGTCGGCGGAGCGCCGGTCGGACCCGTCCATGCCGATACGACGAAAACTGAAGTGAAGAAAAGTGCGACCGCGTATAATATTTTTGTCTTTTTATTCATATGATAATTATAAACTAATAATAATGATAATTAAATCTCCTTGAAAATCGGCTTCCTGGTGCCGGGTGTAGTACAGCCGTTTGGATTCGTACAGAGAGGGTTCGGATTACATGCAGGCGGTGTAGGATCAATGACGCACGATGGTCCCGGTGGAGTGACACTGCAATATACAGTCTCGGATGTCTGCGTGGAAATAGTCGTGGAGCTGAAAGTACAAGACGCGGAATAGGTATCATTATTTGCGTTGAAAGAATATGTGCCATTGCCGGAAGCATTCGTGGTGAATGTATACGAGCCGTTGACACCGGTGATGGTGCAAGCGGCAGACGGCGTATTTGTATAATTCACATTCATGATGCCTTGCGGATTAACACCGGCGCTACAATAGCCGGCAAGGCTGACGGACGCACTACTGCCGGATGTACCACAGTCGGGCGTATATATAGTATAGCTATCTTCCCATGTAGTAATGCCATCAGTCGCGATGAGCCGAAATGGATATGCGGCATTTGATACAGGTAAGCTGACCGAAGCGGCAGTGGTAACCGGTCCGCTTGCTGAAGATATAGTAGCGAGTATATTTGTATTTGTCGTGTCGTCACGGAATGTAAGCGAGAGTGGTAATGGCGTATGGCCATTTGGATCCACTTGGCCATTTATCGTCACAGAAAATGGCGCCGGGCAGGCGGAAATGGTGTGGCTCGTGATCTGCACTATCGGCGTGCCGACGACATCAAGAGAGACGAGCGAAAAATCCAGCCAGCCTAAAACTTCCGAACCCCAGGCAAAACCGGAGCCGGAACCTGTAGCAGAAAATGTCGGTCCATACGCAGTAGGTGCCGTATCATATAAAGATATCCAGCCGTCAGCCCAGTCAGCCGGCGTTTCGGTATCATTTGGATTTTCCAAAGCGATGACGCGCGCCCATCCTTCCATCCTGCGCGGAGTGGCAGACAGATTGATACGCGCATTGCATGTGCCGGAAGGACAACCGGAAAGATCAGCTTGATTGAAAGTAACCCAGCCGATATTGTCGCTCCAGGCATAGCCGGACATGATACCCGCGCTGTCATAATTTACGCCGAAGGCGGGAGTGGTGCAGACATTTTGGAAATCGCAATTGTTCATCTTTATCCAGCCGATATTGTCGCTCCAGACCCAGCCTTTCACTTTATCCGACGGCCCGGCGGATGCGGGAATGGAACTCATCGCGTAATATCCAAGACCTATCGTAAAAACGATAGCGAGCAGGGATGTCCAAAATTTATGCCCAAACATATTTTAATTATACAACTAAAACAAAAAGAAAGAAATGCTTCGCACGCTTTATTTCATGAGATATGCCCTGGTCATCGGTCCAAACTTGCCGCAAGCGGATGAAAGTGCAGTCGTGATTTTGGCAGCTACCTGCATCTTGCAGAGCGCATTGGCAGTACCGGTGGCAAAAGTCATCGTCGGCACTGGTCCGGCCATATACCCGCGCTGGATGAGTACTTTCTGGAGTTCAGCCACATCCGCACCAGTGGATCCGACAGTGAGGTCGCGAATGAAAAGCGTCTTATCCACCGGCAAGCTCTTGGTAAGAGCGAGCAAAGTGGCAGTGTCAGCGTACCCTGATACAGAAATTTTTGCGGCAACCTGAAATGTTTTGATAGCATCCTGCACAGAAAGAGCCAGCGGCTGAAGCGGTGAACTTGTCGGTACCGGCACCGTCGGCACAGAAGCCGGATCAGCGACAGCGACAAAACTATACCCCGGCGTCCATGCTGACGCACCGACGGCATTTACCGCTTGGAGACGGTAATAATATGTACCCGCCGCGAAATATGAAGCATCAAAGCTCGTCGCAGTCAGGCCTGTCCTGTTTACCAAGACATTGGAAAAATCAGTTTTGTCGGAGATCTGAATATTGTATGAAGTCGCGCTCGGAGAAGGATTCCACGAAATTTTTTTTATGATGGCATGTGGTTTACAAGGGCTTCCATTATCAGTCGGACTGGAAGATGCCCAGCATGTGCCATCGCCACAACACAATCCGACATCACATTTTGGAGAATCTGCGGCGCATCCCTCGCCTTTTTTAGGAGCAGCAAATGCCTGCGTGGAGGCAAAGAGAAGCGCGAAAACTGATACGGTTATAAGAATTTTTTTCATTGATATTTTAATTTAATACATTAGTAATGAAGTAATTATTTCCCTGCGATAAAGCTATATCCCTGGCTCCAGGCCGAAGCACCAAAAGTATTCAAGGCTTGCAAGCGATAGTAATATGTCTTGCCCGAAGTCAGGCCGGAAACGGTAGCAGTAGTGCCTGTTATTCCTGACTGGCGAGTTATGTTTGTACTAAAATCACTTTTTTCAGAAACTTCTAAATTGTAAGTACTAGCTCCAGATGACGGACTCCAACTAAAAGTTTTGTCTACTATACCACCAGCAATTGATGGATCAGTACCTGGCCCTGCTGATAGTACTGAAGGTGAATTAGCAAACATTGCATCAGTGACTGGAATATATTGTGGTCCAGTCTGAAACTTTTGTACAGACGACCATGGACCGAATGGATGGCATATCATAAAGACAGGACCGACAGACCCAGCACAAGCACTCGGATCATACACACGAACTCTCCAATAATAAGTTTGGCTTTGTTGTAAATAATTGAAATCTATATACGACTTACTGGTGAGAGTCGGTACAGCACGAATTTTTACGGGTATGCCATTTATTTTTATACCAAATACTCCTGTCGTTCCGGTAAGAGTCAGAGAAACACCTGTACCAGAAGGAGCGATGATGATATCTGCTCCACCCGTACTGATATCTTGAAACATAGACACCGTACCACTCGGAAAAATAATTTTATTGCCAGATATTGTGTGCTCCCCTAACCCCATCATATTTGAAAGCAAAGGATGAGCTATTTCAGTAGCAATATATGCTTCTTCTATTTGTGAATCATAATAATGATCTATAAAAGCTTGCGCTTCAGTAGGAGAAGCAAAGCCGTATAAATTTACCATATCACTCAGTTTTAGATTTACACGAAAATTATTTATCTCATTACCAAGCTCAGTAGCTGCATATGCTGTAGCGGAAATTGTACGACTCGGTACTACTTGTCTGATGTATTGATTGGTAGCTATTGGATAAGGATCTACGCTTCCAGTTGATAGATTGACTGGAATAGAAGATGGTCCGGCAGTAAATCCTGTGCTCGTACTCGTGCCAGTCACTACGGTTGGCAAAGAACCAGTAGTCATACTCGGATCAGCAGGCATTGCTTTAAAATCAGGATCAGTAGAGAGATCTACTTGATAAGCAGAAGCACCAGGAACGTTGTTCCACACTGCTGTACGAGAAAGTATCGGTGTTCTAGCTCCATAAGTGATGCCGGTTTTTGTAGAATGTATTACTTGTCTATATGTATAAGTATATAGTCCTGGAGAAATTTGTGGACCTCTTTCTTTAGCCCAGATTGTCACATAACCCGGAGTAGAAGACTCACGATAGGACAATCCTATATATGCTTCCAATACCAACTTACATGTCGCGCCAGAATATGGCGTGCTACTGGTCACAGTATTTATACACTGGGCTTGACTAGGAGATACTTTCCATTGATCTGTTTCTGATGGATATTTATAATTTAATTCACCGTGCGGAGTGGCGGTAGTATTCATATATTGCCAACCGAGATCTGGTATAAAAGTAGGCAATGGTGCATGTTTGAAGTAAATCGTGTATTCCACATCATTGGACATAGAAACCCAAGAAAAATCTTTTGGCTCATAGATAGATACAGCTGGAGGAGGTACAAAAGCTTTCGTGATATTTACAGGAGACCATGGTCCAAAAGAAGCGGGCGTATTTGTGCTCGTCCAAGAAAGTACTGGTCTATATTTCCAGAATATCGGACTAGTGTTTATATTTGTATTACCCGGCAAACTCGCAGAAAAAGTAAGAGAATTTGAACTTGGATCATTGAAACCTCCAGCTTCAATCAATGAAGTAAATGTATTCCCTGCCGGAAGAGTATTATTCGCAGAACGACTTACTTGATATACATTTTCTCCAGTAGTCATAGGTACGAAATCGTAGGAAAAAAATGGAATGGCTAAATTTGAAGAATATTTTGGTACATTATTTAATTTTTTAGTAGAAGTGGAACACGGACTCTTTTCAAGAGGAGCACCATCCACACCCAATACAAGTGAACCGTTAATATTTTTTTCATGCCATGTTTTATATTCCACCGTATCAAAACAAGGATTGTGTTTAGTGGTACTTGGATTTGGAATAATATTTCTAAATATTTCTTTAAATTTAATTTTTGAACAACCACCTGAAAGATTCGGGCAACTCTCTGAATTATTACTCTGAGCGAGCGCATTGTGCGTCAAAGAAAATGCAAAAATAAAAACAAATACTACACACACAAGACGAGGAATTGAAATTTTTGAGAAGTTTTTCATATTAATTTCCTATTATATTAAGGCCTGATACTTGTGTATTCAATGCCGTTTTGCTGGTAATATACTTGATTGGTGCAATTTTGCCGATGACTTGACCTGGGCATTTTAGATTATTATCAAGCGTCTTGTCTGTATTTATTTTTAAACATGCTGGCGTGGTAGAAATAGTTTTACCATCTGTAGTCGTGCCATAAAAACGATAGTAATATACACTACCGGAAATAATATTTGAAAGTGGGGCACTTACCAAAGATGAATCTAAGAATGCATTGATTGGTGCATTGGATTCTCTATTTGTTGTTCGCAAGCTAGTGCGTTTCATAGTAGAAAGACTTGTGCCGTATTCCACACCATAATCTTTATACAAACCAGTCATACTAGCCATGACCACAGGCTGTCTTGTTTTTTCATCAATATATGAAAAATTTTTGTTGATATTTATTTTAGTAGGAATTTTGGATAAGCTGGTATCACCACGAGATGCAACTAAAGCTTTCATGATGACTTTCATATCAGAAGTTTTTGTGGGAGTCATTCGCGCATACATAATACAGGTTCCAGTAGTGCGAGACAGCGCGTCAGGCCCCAAACACACTTCACCCGTGCCGCAAGCAGTATTTGATAAGCACGATACACCTACCTTCGCTTCTGTAGATCCAGCCAGAGCGAGCAAGCAGAATGCGAACAATAATGACCCAATTTTTAAAATATTTTTCATATTACTAATTATACCATATAATACAGAAAATCGATACATAGATAAAAAGAAAGAGCTGCACAAATGACAGCTCTTAATTTTTTGTTAAACTTAACGCCCTTTTTTCGGTATAGACCGAATACTTTTGATTCCAGGCCAAATCCTCTTTTAGAAATGCTTCTCTTTTTGGTGCGCCATTTGAAATGGTATACCTGATAGCTGAATCAGCATTGAAACATACAAAAGGGTATGTGATGAAATAACTTTTTCCACACATAACGGGGAACAACAGTACAATTTCTTCTTCGATCATAGACCGTTGAAATAAGGTGTTAGCTTTTTTACAAGCATCGCGAGCAGTTTTGATGCCCGAATACTTTTCTTTGGTTTGGCAAAGAGCCGCTTGTGATGCCATTACTATAATGAACACCACAAAAATGAGATTTTTCATGGTGAATTATTTAAATGGTTAATACACGGTTATTTGTAACTATTATATCACAAAACATATAAAAAAGCAAGTCAAGATGTGGATAGCCCTTTAGATAAGGCTTTTTAGGATTTGAGGCTCTTTTTGGCCTTGTGTATATATAATGTATATGCTATACTGTCCCCTGATGAAGTCCTGTCTCAAACGGGGCTTTTATTTTTAGCAAAATTTAATAATAACTAAATAATCACATGTTAGACATAAAGACATTCAAATCAGCATTGGAACAGCTTGAACAGGAGCGCAAGATTCCGAAAGAAAAAATACTGGACGCCATAGAGCAGGCCATGGCCGCGGCGTACAAGAAAGATTACGGCAAAAAAGGACAGATCATCCGCGCAAAGTTTGACTTGGAAACAGGCCAAACCGATTTTTACCAGGTAAAGATAGTGGTGGACGAGAGCATTGCGCGTATGCCCGTGGAAGGCGAAGAAGAAACTGAAGAAGAATATTCCGTGGCGGACGGCGACGAGCGCGTGCGCTTCAACCCTGAGCATCACATCCTCATTGAAGACGCGAAAATCATGAAAAAGGGCGTAGAGCTCAATGACGAAGTGGTATTTCCACTGGAAGCAAAGGATGATTACGGCCGCATCGCCGCGCAGACCGCAAAGCAAGTCATCATCCAGCGCATCCGCGAGGCGGAACGCACGAGCGTACTGGACGAATACGGCACCAAGGAAGGCGAAATCATTTCCGGCATCGTGCAGAAAGTAGAGCGCGGCAATGCGTATATTGATTTTGCGCGCGCTACCGGCATCTTGCCTGCTGAAGAGCAGATACCGGGCGAATTCCTTCGCCGCGGCGAGCGCACTCGCGCATATTTGTATTCCGTGGAAGACACCCCGAGAGGAATCAATCTGCGCCTCTCCCGCACGCATCCGAAATTCTTGGAAAAACTTTTTGCCATGGAAGCGCCTGAAGTCCAAAACGGCACCGTGGAAATAAAATCAGTCGCGCGCGAAGCAGGCAACCGCTCAAAGATCGCCGTGCATTCAAATGATGAGCACATTGATCCTGTCGGCTCCTGCGTGGGCCAGAAAGGTACTCGCGTAAATACCGTGACCGGCGAACTTGCCGGAGAAAAGATAGACATCATCCCGTGGAGCGAAGACCCGAAAGTATTCGTGTCCAATTCCCTTTCCCCTGCGAAAGTAATTTCCATTGAAATAGACGAAGCCGAGCACAAAGCTACCGTGGAAGTGGCGGATGACCAGCTCTCCCTCGCCATCGGCAAAGGCGGACAAAATGTACGCCTGGCCGCAAAACTCACCGGCTGGAGAATAGACATCAAAGGACAGGGCGGCGAAACTCCTGAAAAGAAAGAAGCGGCTGAAACAAAAGAAGAAGTAGTTGAAACTAAAGAGGAATAAAACTATAATTACCCTATGGCAAATATAAATCACAAACCTTCAAAAAACATGCTGAACCTCTTGCATGTGCTTCCTCCCTTCGTGGAAGGAAAAGAGGACCGCGTGAACGCTATCGTGGAAATAAATTCCGGCACCATAAACAAATACGAGATAATCACCGAATCCGGACAGCTGAAGCTGGACCGCGTGGGATATTCTTCTCTCGCATATCCTTTCGCATACGGAGCAGTACCGAGAACCTGGGATTACGACAGCGATCCATTAGATATAGAAATAGTAAATGTCATGGAGCCGCTCGTGCCGGGATGCTTAGTAGAAGCACGCATCATCGGCGTCATGAAATTTGAAGATGCAGGCGAAGTGGATGACAAAATAATCGCAGTGCTTGCAGATGACCGCCGGAGTGATCACATCCAGTCCGTAGATGACCTCAGCGAACAGTTCAAAAAAGAGACCATATACTATTGGGAACATATTAAATATCTCAAGAAGCCGGGCACAGGCATCACGAAAGGATTTTTTGATAAAGCTGAAGCTTATAAAGTCATCAAGGAGTGCGAAAAGAGGTATGAAGAAATATACCTAAAAAACTTTGAGTAATTGCTCTCCTGGCACAGAGGTGTATAATTAGGTTGTTATAAGCTAATTTATAAAAATATGAAAAAATATATAGGTTTTTTGGTGCTGATGATGGTCATATTTGCCGGAGCCCGCGCGGCCGGAGCAGAAGAGAACACAGGAACGATGACGCCCGCAGAACAAAAGGCGCAAATGGAAACACGACGAGCCGAGCTTGAAGCGAAAAGAACTGAGCTGAAAGCGGAGATGGAAGCAAAGAAGAAAGAAATGGCGGAAAATCGCGCGGAGAAAAAAGATGAGATGAAAGACCGCCGCGAAGAAATGAAGAAAAACACCCGCGCGCGCATCGCCGCAGGATTCATGAAGCGCGTGGAAAATCTTTCACAGATTGCAGTGCGCCTGAAAGCGCGCATTGAAAAGATGAAAGCTATGGGAATTGATACCACCAGCTCCACTGAGCTCGTCGTCAAAGCTGAAGCATCCATCATGGCCGCTGAAACTTCCGGCGCGAAAGCAAAAGCGATCGCTGAAGCGGACGGCTCATTGGACGAAATAAAAGCGAACCTCGCTTCTGCAAAGGATTCATTGAAGCAGGCGCACACATACCTGTCCGAAGCGGTAAAAGATTTGAAAGCAAAAGCTGAAGCATACCGCGCTTCGCAGAATACTTCTGTCAATACTTCCACAGGCACTTCCACCACAACCACCGTTCAATAATTTATAAATAAAAAAATAAAACATATGGAACCCACCAACAAAAAATCAAACGGTGCGCTCGTAGGTTCGGTCATCATTATCATCCTGCTCGTCATCGGAGGTGTATACCTCATCAGCAACGCGAAGCAGGGCCGCTTCGAAAGAAGCAATGTGCAGGACACAGGAACGGGAACTGCCGCTGACACCCTTTCATCTTCGGATGACATCTCCGACATAGAAGCCGACCTCGGCACAAATGCGGAATTTGATTCTCTGGATAAGGATTTAGAATAAAGGAATAAGAGAATACACCTCACCCCTACCCCTCTCCTGAAAAGGAGAGGGGTTTGTGTTTTTTGACTTTATCATAAAAATATACTATAATTTGTAAAAACAAAACAATAAAACACAACACTAACCTGAACAAACGCACCATGAAAAATAAAGACGCCATCCGCCAAACTTCACTGGATTTCCTTTCTGAAAGCTCCGCCTCCGTAATTCTAGGAGGACATTTCTCGCTCGTCCACGAAACGCCCGGCTCTGACATTCTTGTTCCGGGCATCTTTGAGGACTGCAAGAATAAAAAAACTTCTGACTGGGTTAAGAAACATCCTTATATGTCTCATTTCCCAACAGAAACATTTTCTATCACTGCTGAACTTGTAAAGAAGACTGTGGGAGCAAAAGTTCTGCTCCTCGCAAATGACTGGCAACATGTGGAAAAAACAACGCAACCGAAAAGCGAAGCTAGGAAGGAATTCTATCGCGCATCGGAAATCCCTCCTTCTTTTGCAAAAAGAGCGATGAAACAAGAATTAAATCTTGTGAGCAAGGTTTTCAACCCGCCGCCAGAAATGACGTACCATCACAGCTATTTCTTCAGTGAAACAATACTGAGAAATAAATTTGATAATCATGCTCGCTATAAGTCTTGTTCGCTGAAGAACGGATGTGCCCAGGAATTCATGCCTCTTTTTGATGCATGCGAGAAAAAAGGCTTTGAGCGAATGGTGGCTTTCATTCCAGCTACCTGTGCGTATCCTGTCATGCAAGCAGTAGGTGAATTCAAAAACATCTACAATGGCCGCATGAAAATAATGAGTATCTTTATTTCGGACTCTATGGATATGTCCAAGTTCTGGAATACAGCCTCAGTGTTTGTGAATGGAGAGTGAAAAGTATCCTCATGAAAAAAGGACTGGTGCAGAAGCGCCGGTCCTTTTTTATTTCTCCATCTGATACGCTTCTTCGTATCTCGCTTTCAAATCTAAGTATTTTTTCTTATAAGAATCCCAATATTTTTCAAAAGTTTCTTTCGGAATTATTTTATAAAAGAAATCCATACTCGGCTTCAGCCGAGGGCGCTCATCGTAATAAGAAAGCGGGCGTCCGTTCTCAAAGGTAGCTTCATCCAAGCTGGTGATTCCTCTGGTGGCGCGAAAAGCTCCGTTGTACGGCGGCGGAGATTTCACTTCGTCTTGCAGAACTATTTTTGAATTATTAAAACAATAGACCTCTTGGTCAAAGACCGCCTCTCCCACGTTTTTCAATATTTCATATCCTATTTTCCGAACCACATTGAAGATAGCTTCATTGTATTCGCCTACTGAACAATATCCTTTCGGATTATGGGCAAAGTCGTAGCTCAAATTTATGTCCCCCAGGCAGAACAAGTGTACCATCGCGTATTTGAATGCGTCTTTCAGCTCCGCCTGATTCAGATTCACTAATTTCTCAATGTCTTTTTCCGACAAATCTTCCGCGAAGAGCTTCGGTTTCTTGAAACGCAGAAGATGCGTCTTTAATCCTGCTATTTTATCCGGATATTCCTTTTCAAAAATATTCCAGAGCATTTCCAGTTTGCGCTCGGAAATCTTCAGGAAGTCATATGAAGCCCTCGTCTCCACCAGGGAAAAGGCATCGGGAAAGAAAGTCTGCAGGGCGTCCGTAATAAATCGCATCTTCAGCGCATTATTTATCATCATTCTTCTTCGCTCATTATCAGTATTTGCATTCCATTTGAGGGCGGCATTGATTCCGCTCACCAGTATGAGGCGTGGGCGCTCTTTCTGCATCTTTGCCAAGAGGACCGCCGGGAGGAAATAGGAAAGAAGGCGGGCATTTACCGGAGAATCCAAGTCGGGCTCGGAATTTTCTTCTGATTTCTTGAATGCTGGCTCGTTGAAGCCTATGATGATGTCTCTGCCGCCGAGGTCTATGTCCGTATTGAAGAGCTCTTCGTGCGACAAGAATATTTCTTTCGCTTCGCGCAATGAAATTGAGTGCTTTGGATTGCTCAGGATCTTTTTTTCAAGCTTCTTGAATTCGGAGAATAACTTCTCATCCCCCGGTTTGGAAGAAGAAACAGGAAAAATATTTTTTCCTAACATAGATTCTATTTCTTTCTGCGGTATCAGATAGTTGCGCCCGACTTTCTGCGCCTTGATTATACCTTTCTTTATCTTATGAAAAACCGCTACACCGGAGATGCCGAGCAGTTTTGCCGCTTCAGTAGTAGAGATAAAAAGGTCCTCCGAATTCTTCATAATTTCTTTATGTTAACATATAATAATACCTTTGCAACTTATTAATATATGCTAATTGATAAAATTCCCTTTTTGATATAAGATACCGGAATGCAAATCACAACAAAGAAACTACCAAAAAGCGAAGTGGAAATCAGCGGCGAACTGCCGACAGAGCACTTTGAAACATATTTCCAAAAGGCTTTGGCGAATATCGGCGCGCATATAGAGATGGACGGCTTCCGCAAAGGCAAAGTGCCTGAGAATATTCTGCTGTCACGCGTGCCAGAGATGAGCATCCTCGAAGAAATGGCCTCACTTGCTATAAGCGAACATTATCCAAAAATATTGATGGATGAGAAGATAGACGCCATCAGCCGTCCGGAAATAACGATCACCAAGCTCGTGCGCAACAATCCCCTCGGCTTCATCATCAAGACCGCCGTACTACCCGAAGTAAAACTGCCGGATTATAAAAAGATCGCGGCAAAAATAAATATGGAGATGAAGGATGAGGAAAAGGATCTTGCCGTCACGGACGAAGAATTTGAAAAAACTTTGCTCGATATCAGGAAGTCCCGCTCTCCGCAGAACAAAGATGCCGACGGTAAGCCGAAAGAAGTCGAAGAAAAAGACATCGTGGAATTAAATGACGAATTCGTGCAGGCGCTCGGGCCGTTTACGAACGTCGAAGACTTCAAGGAAAAACTCCGCGCCAATATCAAGCTCGAAAAAGAGAATCAGCTCAAGGAGAAAAACCGCCTGAAGACTATCGAGAAGATCATCGACGAAACAGAAGCAGACTTGCCGGAAATCCTAATCGAAGTGGAGCTCGACAAGATCATGCACCGCATGGAAAGCGACATCACTCAGATGGGCCTCAAATTCGAGGATTATTTAGTGCACCTCAAAAAGACCCGCGAAGAGATCCGTAAGGACTTCCGCGGCGACGGCGAAAAGAAAGCAAAGCTCTCTCTCGTGTTGCACAAGATCTCTGAAACTGAAAATATCAAAGCCGATGAAGAACAGGTGAACCACGAAGTCGAGCATATTTTAGAACATTATAAAGATGCCGACCCAGAACGCGCCCGCGCCCATGCCGAGAACGTGCTGACGAATGAGAAAGTTTTCAATTTTCTCGAAAGCCAAAAATAAAAACTCAAGTCCACTAGGTCTTGAGTTCTGTAAAGATTTTTTGTTTTTCTTCTGCTGAAAGTTCTTTCTGTACATTCAGCTTGTGTTTCGCGCCTTCTCGCCCAAGGCACGGATAGCAGATCTTGAACTTGCCGTCAGTGATGCCGTGTTCAGTATCTTGCTGACAGGCAGGACAGAATAAGGTAGTTATCATCTCTTTTTTGTTTTTTTATTTATATAAAGGAGTAGCTCTAAAGGCTTATTATGCACTATTTGAAATCCAAGAACAATGGGGATAACTTGCAAAAACGTCTAAAAGAGCTATTATTAAAAGATGTTAATTCCAACCGTAATAGAAAAATCACAGTTCGGTGAGCGCGCGTACGACATCTATTCCCGCCTCCTCCGCGAGCGCATCATCTTCCTCGGCGGACCGATAGATGACAACAACGCGAATATCATCATCGCCCAGCTGCTGTTTTTGGAAAATGAAGATTCCAAGAAAGACATTTTCTTGTATGTGAACTCCCCTGGCGGCTCGGTGACTTCCACTATGGCCATCGTAGACACAATGAATCATATCCGCCCAGACGTCGCCACTTTTTGCGTCGGCCTCGCTGCTTCCGGCGGCGCCATCATCCTGTCCGCAGGAAAGAAAGGCAAGCGCTACATATTGCCGAATGCCGAAGTGATGATTCACCAGCCCCTCGGCGGCGTGGAAGGCCAGGCATCCGACATCGCCATCACTGCGAAGCATATTCTGAAAACCCGCGATAATCTAAACAAGCTCCTCGCGAAAAATACCGGCAAATCAGTAGCCCAGATAGAAAAAGACGTAGAGCGCGACTTCTTCATGGACGCCGAAGAAGCAAAAAAGTACGGCATCATAGACGAAATCGTCACCAAATCCAAAGCTCCGGTCGCAAAACCAACTACCTAGCTACAAAGCCCTTCCAGCCTCATAATTAGACAAAGCCCTCCTCTATCTGATATAGTGGAGATGTTAGATTTTATAATTTTTATTTCAATCGGTTTATAAGAATATTCCATATATGGACAGCAGAGGATACAAATTTGACGCAGCGTATCGAAACAAAACCCTAATATAGGCGTGTTCTTGTAGGCCGCACAAAGGTCTATGAGCTTAACAGTAACAATACTTTTGATAGGAGCCGGAGCGCTCCTCTTAGGCGCGGGCATCGGCTATTACCTGCGCTTTTTGATCGCGCTCGGCAAGAAGCGAAGCATCGAGATCGACATCAAGGACATGATGGTCGGCGCCAAGGAAGAAGCGCAGCGCATCCTCGACGAAGCGAAAACAAAGAGCGAAGAAAAACTCGCTGAACTGCGCGAAGAAGAGAAGAAGCGCGTGGAAGAATTTAAAGAGACGGAAAAAAGACTCATCAAGAAAGATGAGCTCCTCGACGCGCGTCAGCACGAGATAGATAAAGAGATCGAGAATATCAAGATCAAGACAGAAGAAGTGAAAAAAGTGCAGGAAAAAGTGGCAGGTATGGAAGAAGTAAAGCGTGTCGAACTCGAACGAGTCGCTCGCCTGACGGAAGCTGAAGCAAAAGAAGCTCTGCTTGCCGATATTGAGAAGAAGTATGAGGAAGACATCCTCGTGCGCATCCAGAAGCTTGAAAATTCCAATGAAGAAAAGCTTGATCGCCGCGCCAAGGATATCCTTTCCACTTCCATCCAACGCCTCGCTTCCAGCACTGCGAGTGACATGATGACCACCATCGTCGCCATTCCGAACAATGACATCAAAGGCAAGATCATCGGAAAAGAAGGCCGCAATATCCGCGCTTTCGAACGCGCTTCCGGCGTAGAGCTCATCGTGGATGATACCCCAGGCACTATCGTCATCTCTTCTTTTGATCCAGTACGTCGCCAGGTAGCCCGCCTCGCGCTCGAGAACCTCATTCTCGACGGACGCATCCAGCCGGCAAAGATTGAAGAATTGGTAGAGAAAGCCAAAGAAGAAATCAACAAAATAATCAAAGAAAAGGGAGAGCAAGCAGTGTACGAATGCGGCATATTCAACTTTGATCCGCGCATTGTGGCCATCATCGGCCGCCTGTACTTCCGCACCAGCTACGGGCAGAACGTGCTCCAGCACTCTATTGAAATGGCGCACATCGCCGGCATGCTAGCCGAAGAGCTCGGCGCGGATGTGGCCATCGCCAAGGCCGGAGCCCTGGTACATGACATCGGTAAAGCGCTCGATCACGAAGTGCAGGGCACGCATATCGAGATCGGTATCCGTATCCTCCAGAAATTTGGCGCGGATGAGCGCATCATCACCGCGATGAAATCCCACCACGAAGACTATCCGTATGAGACCGTGGAAGCGGTCATCGTGCAGACTGCGGACGCCATCTCCGGCGGACGCCCGGGTGCGCGCCGCGATTCAGTGGAAAATTACTTGAAGCGCTTGCAAGAACTCGAAGCCCTCGTAAATGCTTTCCCGGCAGTCGAAAAATCCTACGCCCTCTCCGCCGGCCGTGAAATCCGCATCTTCGTCACCCCAGACAAGATTTCCGATGCCGAAGCGAAGCTGATGGCGCGTGATATCGCCATCAAGATAGAGCAGGAGCTCAAATATCCAGGCGAAATCAAAGTCACCATGATCCGCGAGACCAGGATTACCGAATACGCGAGATAAATTGCGCACAAAAAATCCCGTACTGGAAATAGTACGGGATTTTTTTATTAAAATTGCCATATAAAAAGAAAAGCAGCCTTTGAAATATATTATTTCAAAGGCTGAATGTTTTAATCTTTGCTTCTTACTGGAAGCTCAGGACATGCTTGTGACGCAACTTATGTTTTTGCGCGTTGGTCATGTCATAGGTGAAATCTTTTGCCATGTTATGGGCAAGCAGATTCGCCAGGGCAAGCTCATCGGGGGTCATGGTTTCCGCTTGAGCACGGCCACCATTTGGTCCGTTCCATTTCTCGAGAGCGTTATCCCACTCCCGGTGGTCCAGGTATTTACCCCTGACGAGCTCATGCTTGAAAGCGAACCGGTGACCAAGGCTGGTCATTGCACCATAGAATTCTTTACCATTGATTTCCACACAGAACAAAATATTGCCCATGTGTGTTACGATCTTTTTTCCGATGTTATTCATTTGTGAGTTGTTTTTAGAAGTTAAGTAGCGATAGTTATAAGATATAAGCCGCCAAAGGCTCAGAGGCTTGTATCTTATAACTAGGCTGCCGACAACAACTCTTGTAAAGAACTATATATACAGTATAGCAAATTATATGTAACTTGTCAAGTGCTTAGAAAAGGGTTAAAATGTATAATGATTTTATGCAAATTTCCCGCATCGTGCTGCCGGTCAGGCCTCAGCCAGACACCATCTTAGCCATTTACCTCTTGCGTCATTTTGGTGGCAAGGACTTCCCCGGAGCGGACAAAGCAGACATCTCCCTTAATCCGAATGCTGACAAAGAGAAGTTCGAAGATCACATCAAAAAGGGAGAGCTGCTCATAGACGTCGGCGAAGGCCCTTTCAATCACCATGGCACCGGCGAGTCGACCACAGCATCTTTCTTGGTAGCGAGATATCTCAGGATCGAGAACGACCCGGCCTTGAGCAAGCTCCTCCGATATGCCGAACGTGATGATAAATTCGGATTAGGCACATTATCCAAAGATCCTCTGAACAAAGCCTTTGGTCTTTCAGGCCTGATTGGTTCATTGAATAAGCAATTTCCGAGCGATCCTTCGAAAGTAGTAAATGTCGTGATTCCCCTTATGGAAGCGCATCATATGGAAGAAGTCCGCCGTATTTATGAACTGCCAAAAGCATACGAAGATCTGAAAAAAGAGGGCAAGGCCATCGAAATGCGGCTCGGAAACCTGAGAGCCGTACTCATAGAATCGGACAACATAAGCTTGCCGGGATACTTGCGTGCCCAAGCCGGTGGGAGATATGACATCGTGGTGCAAAGAAGATCGAGCGGGCATGTAAATATACTTTCCAGGCCGCAGAAAAATGAAAAAATACCTCTCGGCCGTCTGGCTGCCATCATCAGAGGTACAGAACTCCTGACAAGGACCGGCGAAAATCCCCAGATAGAGTATGATGTTCTCGCCGCGCCGGCAAAAATAAAAGAAGTTCCGAACTGGTATTATGATCCGGCTACAAATTCCATCCAAAATGGCGGAGTAAACATAGATTCCACGGAAGCGACCGCTATCCCTTGGGATCGTTTCACGGAAATCATGGAAGTGGCATTTGAAGAGGAAAAAGCCTTATAAAATAAAGGTTTTTTTGGCTTATTGAAAGAGTTCTAAAATACCCTTGAAAAGCTTGCCTTAAAAAACCCTTGCTATATAATATAAGGGTACTATTTTAAAGGCCCGTTTCGACGGGTACGGTCGAAATAGATTTAAAAATAAATTTCAATACAATACTATGAACAAACAAGCATTGGCAGAATGGGTACACGCAAAGCTCGGTGGCACCAAGGTACAAGCTGAAGAGATCGTAGACGGAATGTTTGAAGCTATCGTCGGCACCATGAAGAAGGGCGGTGAAGTTTCAATCGCCGGCTTCGGAATCTTTTCCGTAAAGCCTCGCGCCGCACGCATGGCTCGCAATCCAAAGACTGGAGAAGCGGTCAAAGTGCCAGCGACTAAGGTTCCAAAATTCCGCGCCGCAAAGGCGTTGAAGGACGCAGTCAAATAATCTTTTCTCTCGAGAGAAAAAGCGAAAGCCGCCTTATGGGCGGTTTTTGTTTTTGTAAGCGCAGCCGGAATAAAGAATTTTGGCGTGTCGGAGCCCGCTTGCGGGTAAAGCGACAAAATTCTTATTTCGGCGGAGCGACTAATATTTCCTTACTACCGCTTTCAATATAGCGATCACTTCTAAAGACTGCGTGGGGTAGATAGGCTTGTAGTTTTTATTCGCTGGTTCCAGCCACGCTTTCTCCCCTTTCTTCCTGAAATATTTCATCGTGAATTCGCCGTCCACATTTGCTATCACGATGTCCCCGTCTTTTGCCTGATTAGTCTTTTCTACCAGCACCATGTCCCCGTCTGCAATGTGCGCGTCTATCATAGAGTCCCCATCCACCTCCAGCATATAGGTAAGCGATTTTCTTTTGATAAGCATATCGTCCAAATTAATAGTATCCACTAATTCTTCTTCCACGCTCGCCGGAAAGCCAGCAGTCACAAAACCGAGCTTCGGGATTTCGCCGAAGGAATCCGATGGGATGAGCCGGCCAAGATGGTCTTTGGCTACTATGCCCGCTTCCACTAATTTATCCACTATCTTAAAGACCGCATTCTTTGACTTGAAGGAGAAAAGCTTCATCATCTCCGAATACGTCGGCATGCGCTTGTTCTCTTTGTAGAACTCTTCAATTTGAGCCTGGTGTATTGATCGCATCCCGTCAGAAATTTAAAATAATAATTTTCTATCTTTATTCCCGTCAGTAGAATTTCTAACGGGACAGGTATCTTAGAATTGAAATGCGAGAGATGGAAAAAATTTGCTTAAGATTCCGCGGCGGGAATGATAGCGCACTTTGCGGAGCAAGAGTTTATGCTCAGAGGCTTCTTTCATATAATTCTGGCCCTGGAGGATCTTATGGTCTATGACCTTGTTAATCCTCTGTATTTCCCTTTCCAACATCTTTAAGTATTGTGCTTGTGACATAGGTTTATATTTCTTATCGCTAATAATTTGTTATGTATATAGTATAAGTGAACGCTCGTTCACTGTCAAAGGAAATGTGTGGATAACCGAATAATCCTTTTAAAATCTATCTTTTATTTGCTATACTCTACCGATGATACGAGCTGTAATATTTGATATGGACGGACTGCTGATTGATTCGGAGCCTGTCTGGCGCAGGTCTTTAGTAAAGGTATATAACGGCATGGGTATTCCCCTTACCATAGACATGTGTAAGCAGACGATGGGTATGCGGATAGATGAAGTCGTGGAATATTGGGCAGGCAGGTACGCTTTACCGGTGACAAAAGAAAAAATGGTTTCAGATATTCTGCAAGAAGTAATAAGCCTGATTCGCGCTGAAGGAAAAGCGATGCCTGGCGTAGAAGAAATTATCAGCTTGTTCGCTTCGCAGAAAATCCCAATGGCCATCGCTTCATCTTCCACTATGGCCGTCATTGATGCAGTGCTTGAACGGGTCTCTATTAAAGACAAAATGAAAGTGATTCATTCCGCAGAACATGAACCGTACGGCAAGCCGCATCCGGGCGTATTCATCACCACTGCTGAAAAGCTGGGGGTTCCGACGGGCGAATGCCTGGTATTTGAAGATTCTGCGAATGGCGTATTGGCCGCTAAAGCCGCAAAAATGAAATGTGTCGCCGTACCGGATTCCACTGTATTCAATGATAAACGATTCGGCATCGCCGACCTCACGCTCGCATCTCTCAAGGAATTCACTCTAGAACATTTTAGAAGTTTAGAAAATTAAAAAGCGCCAGGATAATAACCTCCCGGCGCTTTCAAAAATTTAATTAATTTTGAGTTAAGAAAAGAAATGAGTTATTATACTAATCATTCCTTGATACTCATACGCTTCCGAATCAGGAACATCTCCAAGATTATCGAAAAGTACCTGTTCAATGTCTTTCTTTTTGTCTTTCATTTTTTGTTGAAATCCTACAGGATAGCGTGAAACACGACACAGTATCTGAAATATTCTTCCTCTATGTTTAGGAATAATATCAACAGGATTTGGCGCTCTTAGAAGAGATTGCCGGTCCAAGCGCACATGAGGATAATCATTATGAAAATCATCCTGAATTTTGGGTTTCTGCCAACCTACCCAATACGAACTGTTGTACAGGACAATTGGCAAAGAACTTAAGCCAAGAAACGCTAACGCTTCCACAGCAATCACTCCACCGGTACACATTCCGACGATTCCTATAAGAGAATGATTTTTTTGTATAAGTTTTACCGCTTCTGCTGTTGCGCGCACACTTGCTTCCCATGAATATGACCCTTCGTTAATACTTGGGTCCTGCCCAGGAAGAACTAAGTAGTAAACATTGTGTGTATCACTCAAACTCAAGACGAAGTTATCAATATGGTTGCTGAATTTTCCATATGTTTCATTTTCAGCATAGTATCCAGCACCACTTGGTACTATCAATATTGCTTTTTTTGAATCGGGGTTGTATTTACATCCCATGTGGAATAAATAAGATTCATTGTTTAATTGTATTTTTTTCATGTTATGTAGATTAATTGGTTGGTCGGGGCTTCTAGAATCGCCCCGGGCAACCAATCAAATCATTTTTCAAATAACCTTTCTTGCTTGGTAGTTTAGCAAGAGTTTTCCTATTTGTCAAGTTATTTAGACAATTTATTTAAAATAGTCCCTACTTATTCATAAATAATCTTAATTTATAAGATTAAAATTATTAACATAATTTGTTGAAAGAGATTGACACAATTTATACTTAGGTATATACTTGCTTAATATGGTCAGCGAAAAACAATTAGAAGATTTAGGATTGAGCAATAAAGAAGCGGGCGTATATCTTGCCCTTTTAGAGCTCGGCACTTCCACGATGACAGAAATAGCCAGGGCGGCACAGATAAACAGGACTACCGGCTACCCTATTTTAGAATCTCTGGCGAATAAAGGATTGGTAAATTTTGTCGGGGAAAGTAAAATCCAGAAATTCGCGCCGGAAAACCCGGAGAAGGTTATTTCTTTTTTGGAAAATAAGATAAAACAGGACAAAGAAAAAATCCGACTGGTGCAAAATTTAATGCCGGAGCTTTTGTCTGTATATAATGTGAAAGAAAAACCTAAAGTGAAATTTTATGAGGGAGTTGATAGGATGAAAGAGGCTTTTGAAGATACTTTGACGGCAAAAGGAGAAATTTTAGCGTACGCTGTCGGTACTGATATGTTTAGAGCAATCAGCCGAGAGTATTTTAAAGATTATACAAAAAGAAAAATTGAAGAAGGTATCAGAGTGAGAGTCATCGCTCCGGATGACGCCGAGAGCCGCGCAGTCGTCGCCCACGATAAAGAAGAATTGCGCGAATCGGTACTAATCCCGAAAGATAAATTTTACTTTTCAGTGGAAACTAATATTTACAACAATAAAGTCCTGGCAGTTTCTTGGAGAGAAAAATTTGCCGTAATTATTGAGAGCGAAGAAATCTCTAGTTCGCAGAGAAAGATATTTGAACTGGCTTGGCTGGGGGCAAAAGCGCTCCAGAAATAAATGTTAGAAACTCTGTGATAGCAGAAAGTCTAACAACGATGAATTCACCCTGATTTGTAATTTTTGAGGCCACATACATCGTATCCCTGGCCTATGTAATAAATATATCGTTAAACGATAAGAAAGTATTGCAATACGATAATAATATGCTATATTTAAGATATGAAAGAAAATAATCTTATAGTGAGAAAGGGCGCGACGCTCATATTAAAAGTAGCTTTGTTCGTGATAGTAGGAATTGTGGTTCTTTTTTGCATTTTTGTATTTCCAAGCATCTGGAAAGACGGTCCGATAGAATTTCCGGGGCTTTATTATGTGTTCCCTCCTCTCGTGCTGGGCCTCTATGCCACCGTGATACCTTTCTTCTTCGGACTGTGGCAGATTTTGAAATTACTCCGCTATATTGATAAAGGGAAAACTTTTTCGGACGAATCTATGCGGGCTTTGAAAAAAATAAAATACGCGGCGGTCATCATCGGTATCATATATCTCTCCGGCTTGCCCCTCCTCTACCCTATCGCCGATGCGGATGATGCGCCGGGCCTTCTCTTGTTCGGTTTTGTCTTCGCCTGCGTACCGATAACTGTCGGCATATGCGCCGAAGTGCTGGAGCGGCTCTTGCAAAATGCGATTGATATGAAAAATGAGAACGACTTAACTGTATAAATATATGATTATCATAAACCTAGATGTAATGCTGGCGAAAAGAAAAATGAGTCTGACCGAGCTTTCAGAAAAAGTGGGCATAACGATGGCGAACCTTTCTATCTTGAAAAACGGAAAAGCAAAAGCTGTTCGTCTGCCGACATTGGAAGCCATCTGCAAAGCTTTAGAGTGCCAGCCCGGCGATATCTTGGAATATAAATAACATGAAACGAACAAAAACATTTCTTCTCATAGCGCGAACTATAAAATACTGCGCGAGAGCCGTCCTTGCTCTTATTCTTACCGGGGAAGCATACTTATTCATAGTTCGGCCCGACGATGACATTGCGGGCGGTGTCTTTATGGGTCTTTTAGTTATTGTCGCCTCCGGCGGAATTTCTATCATAGCGGAGAAATTTGAAAAACGGCTTTTAAATCATTAAATCTATATGAGATGCTTGACTTTAGTTTTTAATAGGTATATACTATAAAGGTAAATGGACGTAAGTCCCCCGAGATTCCCCGCCTCACGGCGGGGTTTCGCTTTTTATGGGAAAAGAGCTTTTATTCTAGAGACAATTTCTTTGAATTCCTCTTCGTTTATTTTTTCTATCAAACGGAGCATTCTTTTCGTATCTACGAGTCGGATTTGCGAAAGAATCACAAAAGAACCGCTATTTTTAAATTTGAAATGAAATTTGTTTTCTTTAGCCACGCTCGTAAGCGGGACCGCCCAGACAATATTTCTATTGAACTTTCTTATTATTAAAAGCGGTCTTTCAAAGTTTTCGTTCTTGCCGTCTTGTTCAAAACCGATATTTAAACCCAAAGAACCCCAATATATTTCTCGTTCGTTGAAAAATCTCTCTCTTGTAATGTCTTTTCGGTCAATCTCTTTTTTAAGTCTGTTCCAAGAATCAAAATCTTTTTGCATATTTTTATAAATTAACTTTTGGCCGATACTGTATCGCCTCCATGATGTGATTTTCTTTGACGTCTTCGCTGTTTTCCAGGTCGGCGATGGTGCGGGCGAGTTTGATGACGCGGTGGTATGCGCGGGCGGACAGCGCGAGGCGTTCAGCGCTGTTATCCAAGACTTCGCGCACTTCGGGCGCGAGCTTGATGAGTACAGAAAGGTCTTTGGCTGACATATCGCTATTCGCGCGGATATTCCGGCCCGCATTTTTAAATCTTTCTTTCTGTTTTTCTCGCGCTTTTTCCACGCGGGCGCGGATGTGTTCGGTGCGCTCGCCGCCGCCTTCTTCGCCAAGCTTTTTATAATCAATGTTTCCTACCGACACCCATAGATCAATGCGATCCATTATCGGTCCGGAAAGTTTTCTTTTGTATCTGTCCAGGTCAGTCGGCTTGCAGATGCATGCTTTCTGTTTGTTGCCCTGATTGCCGCACGGGCACGGATTCATGGCGGCGACCAGAATAAAATTTGACGGGAAGATGGCGGTGCCTTTGGCGCGAGCGATGGAGACGACATTATCCTCAAGCGGCTGACGCAAAGATTCCAGCACGCGCTTTTCAAATTCCGGAAATTCGTCAAGAAATAATACTCCGCGATGGGCGAGGGTCACTTCACCTGGCTTCGGAAAAGTACCGCCACCGATGAGCGATACATATGAAGAAGTATGATGCGGTGCGCGAAAGGGCGGTGAGGACACGAGCTCCCCACGCGCTGCACCTGCGGCCGAATGAATGCCGGTTATCTCCAGCACTTCTTCAAGCGACAAATCAGGCAGGAGTGCGGTAAAAGCGCGAGCGAGCATTGTCTTACCTGTGCCCGGCGGGCCGTACATCGCTATATTGTGCCCGCCGGCAGCGGCGATCTCAAGCCCGCGCTTGGCGCTCTCCTGACCGCGAATATCGGCAAATTCTCCGCCACGCTTGGCTTCATATTTTATTTCCGTCTGCGGCTGCACGGTTATCTGTCGGCGTTTCCCTTCAGGCATATCGCGCAGCGTATTGATATGATCCGCCACTTCGCGTAGGCTGCCGGCTGGAAATATTTTGATGTCAGAAACTAAAGCTGCTTCTTCGGCATTTTCCATCGGCAGATAAATTTCTTCAAAGCCGCGCTTTTTTGCCTCCTGCACAATAGGCAACACGCCGCGCGTACGCCGCAGCGCTCCATCGAGTCCAAGCTCACCGAGGAATATTTTTTTCTCCGGATCGAATTTTATATCCCCGGCTGAGAGCATATAAGAAAGAGCGATGGCCAGGTCAAAAAACGGTCCTTCTTTTTTCAGGTCTGCCGGCGAAAGGGAGACGATGATTTTCTGATTCTGTGCTTTCGGTGATTTGTAACCCGAATTCTTGATAGCGGAAGACACGCGATCTTTAGACTCATCCACCGCCTTATCCGGCAAGCCGACAACGGAGAAAGAATGCAGACCGCGGGAGGTGTCCACTTCTATGGTAACTATTTGACCTTCGAGGAGGCTCACTTGCGCGGAATATACGCGAGCGAAACTCATATTTTTTTATTTAATCATTCAAATGCTTCATGCACGTACGTGCCGCCGGATTTGCTTTCATCCGCGCCGCTTCTATTTCCTTCTTACACACTTTACACTTTCCAAAGCCTGAACTGCCGAAATTTTTAATGGCATTCAGGATGCTCTTTAAACGCTTTTCCAAATCGCGAAGGAGTGAGGTACGCTCTTCAAAATCTTCAAATCTGTCCGCGGCATCATTTTGATCCGCTTCAGGAAAAGGTTGCGGTTCCGGAGTAGCTTCCCATGTCTTAGTCTCCGGATTAAAAACCCCGATATCTTTCATCTCTTCAAACAGGACGTCGCGCTCCGCCTCCAGCTTCTCTTTCAGTTGTTTCTTGTCTAAAGTCATATAACAAGTATATCACCTAGCGTTTCACTTTGGAAGAAGCAAGGCGGATGACGATTTCGCGGGCCGCTTCTTCGGAACGGGCGATGATGACGGACGTATCGTCCGCAAAAAGATAAAACAGAGCGATGGTGCCGTCCGTCCGGTATAGGATGCGGGCGTCTTTATTTTCTATCACTCCCGCTTCAAAATTCTTGGTCAGCAAATAATTTGTGTCTGTATTTATAGTATCGCCGAACAGGATGTGTAGGTCTTGGTACATCTTGCTTTCCCATGCCTGCAGCGGCTCAAATATGTCTTCAAAAGCACGGGTCTTTATCAAGACTGCCGGCTCGTTCGCATTTTCACTCGCTCCGTCCTTTACGGCGCCGATGAAAAAATTATCAGAAACGTATGTGAGCTTTGCCTGATCTATATTCGCTTTGAGTAAACTCAGGAATCTGCGCAAGCCGATATATTTTCCGCCTTCAGTAAGATAAATTCCTTCCACGCCGCCTGCCTTTACTTTGCTTCCGGAAACTCCGGCATGTATCGTTTCCAATATTTTTTCTTTATTCAGCCCGGCGATTTCCAGCGTCTTCATGCTGTCGGTAAAAATGAGCGGCACGAATTGCGGCGTCACATCCACTGTGTGCATGCGCTTGCCAATTATGACTATAGCGCCAAGTGCCATGAATGCGGCGAAAATGAGCACAACTGAGATCAGCATGAATGTTTTATTCCGCTGGCTTTCGGGTGAAAGATTTTTCTTCACCTGTTCTTTCTCTTCTTCTTCTTTGATTATCTGCTTGATGAGGCCGGCTTCATTGCCTTCTATGGCTTTGGCCATGTCCTCGGAATACGTTTTCACCGCCCCGTGAGGAGTGGGGGCATTCGATTGTATCGGTTCTGGCATGATGATATTCTAGCATTATTTTACAGGCATGTGGAATGTAATACCTTACGGTTAGCGCTTTAGACCCTAACAAGGCAGTTCATCCGGTTCATTCAAGGAAGGCGCGCCTCGCTCTTCCCTGATGAGACTTATGATTTCTTTGCAATGATTTTTAAAACCGGCTTCCCCATCAAAAACTTCAAGCATCTCTTTCCCCTCTTGAGCGTCAATAAAATCAAAATTCCCTTTGCTGTATTCCGCATCGCTGGCAAAAATAAATTTCAATTTCTCTGCCGGTATGGAGTGCACTAAATAATTCTGATTAACATAAGCGAAAATCTTTCTGAAATAACCTTCATCGCTCAATAATTTTGATTTAAATGTTCCTTGAAATAAAGACCCTGACCGCTGATGTTTCTGATTAAAAAAAGAAGTATACCCGCCAAGAAGTTTCTGCATGAATTTTGCTATTCCGCCATCAACCAACTGTTTTAGAACAAAATGGAAATGGTTAGGATTAACACAAAAACAAACGATGGCGACGAGCGGTTTTTTGCAATAGTTAGGGTCTAAAGCCCTAACTACTTTATGCTGTCGTTGCAGGCTGCCCACTATATCTACTTGATTGAATTCTTTGATGCTTTCCTTGAAACGCTCCGAGTCGTGGAGATCGTTGAAAATATCTCTTTTATCAACGCCTCTATTATAAATGTGATAATACTCTCCTGTTATTAAAGGTTCTTTGCGCATAATATATATAAGTTAGGGTCTAAAGCGCTAACTAATGGACATAATATGCCTCGTTCCGTTTATTGTATCATAAGTACACCAAAAAATTATTAATTTTAGCGTCAATTTTATTTTAGTGTTCCGGAAGCGACTTCCATAAAATATCGAGCATAAATTTGACTATTCCTGAAATATTTTTATCCCGAACAAATACTATTTTCAAATCTTTTTTATGAATCCGAATCAACCCGACTGAATTTCCAAACAAAATAATAAGAGCCGGTATATCAAAATTTTCAGGCAAAAAACGAAATTGCCTAAATCCTTCTATTTTTTCTCCAAATTTTTTATTATTCAATATTTTCCTATCAGTAATGGCATATGAAACTGTTTTTGTATCCATTCGCTTCCAAGTAAACAATTTATACAGTTTTTCTTCTTCAAATATTTGCAAAATAGTGTCTAAAGAGCCAAGCCAATAAATATTTTCTTTTTGTTCTAGAATTTTTTCTAAAAGTACAATAGCTCCATTTTTGCCTTCCAAGATTTCTATTTCAGTTTCTTCGTTAGCATTTTTTTGCAAATTTTCCAAAAGAAGAATTATATTGCGCACCATATTACTTTTTTCTTTTACTTTCTCCTCTTCATGATTCACTAAATGCCTCAGTGTTTGAGCCGGAGCAAGGCCGGCCACTTTTCTTTTGCCTTTTATTTTTTCAATCAATAAACCTTTTTGTTTTAATTCTTCCAATACAAGGTAGACAGTCGTGCGTTTTATCCCTGTTATGCGGGAAATCTGTGTCGGACTCAAAAATTTTTGCCCGATATATGCCTCGTATACTAAAATCTCTTTTTCATTTAAAAGAGATGATTTTCTTAAAAGCTCATTTATCTGCGAAAGTGTCGACATATTATGTCACTTTATTCTAGTAGAATACTATTATTTTGTAAAGCTTTTAGGCTATCCTTATAATTTTATCCTTATAAAGTCAGCATCTAATGGCATTTTTTTGAAATTTTGCGTAAAGTAAAATAAGAAGTCGGGGAATTGTTCCTTGATAATTAAATACAAAGAAAATGAAAAAGAACCTTATTTCAGTGGTTTTAAAAAAATCCCCAGTTCCTCATTATCTAATTCCGGAGACCGTAGTCATATCTGATGATGCTAAGAGAATTTCAGGGAAAATGAATTTCCCCTCAAGTGAAACAAGTGTCCGCGATAGAGGACATGTGAATGTTGCTCATTCAATGCTTGCTATGTGGAATTGCGCGCATGTATTATCCTTTCTCTTTTTTAAAGGGGAGAAAAAACATCTATGGTGTGTAGAACATACAGGTAAAGCCTACCATGTGACACCGATGGATACAGATATTGATGTATCATGTACTGCTGTGTCTGATGAAAAAGATGAAACTCGTGGTACGTTCAACGCTGAATTTAGCTTGAACGGAAAAACTCTTCAGACAGTATCCGCAGTATTTGTAGTGCGTTGATAATGCAAAAGTTGATTACCGGAATCCCCACATGTCGGACATGTGGGGATTTTTTTATTTCAATTTTTTATACTTTCGGTTTGAAAAATTCCGGATCAGCTTCCTTAATAGAAAGAGATATTTTGCCTCTTTGAGGATCAAGAGCAATAACTTTCACCGGCACGATCATGCCCTCCTTTATTATATCGGAAACACGCTCCACACGAAATGGGGCGAGTTCGGAGATATGTACCATGCCATCCGTAAATTCATTTAAGCGTACGAAGGCTCCGAAGTCCGCGATCTTTACCACTTCGCCTTTCAGCATTTCGCCCACTTTGAATTCACGCGTCATGCCTTCCACGATCGCTTTGGCCGCTTCAGCGGCGCCGCCCTTACCGGTGAGATACACAGTGCCATCATCCTCAATCGTAATTTCAGCGCCAGTCTTTTCGCGGATTTCTTTGATCGTCTTGCCACCTCCACCAATGACCATGCCGATCTGGTCCGGCTTGATTTTGATGATCAGAATTTTCGGCGCATTGGCAGATATTTCTGCACGCGGCTTTGAAATTTCTTTTTCAATCGCATCCAGGATGGTGAGGCGCGCCTGCTTGCTCTGCTTCATGGCTTCGCCCAATATCTTTATCGGCACGCCGTCCACTTTTACATCCAGCTGAATAGCGGTGATGCCGTCGCGGCTACCAGCGACTTTGAAATCCATATCGCCATGATGATCTTCCGGTCCTTGAATGTCAGTCAGAATTTTATATGCATTGTCATTTTCATACATCAATCCCATCGCAATGCCCGCGACCGGCGCTTTGATCGGCACACCAGCGTCCATGAGTGCGAGCGTAGAGGCACAAATGGATGCCTGCGATGTGGAGCCGTTTGAAGCCATCGATTCGGAGACGATGCGAATGGTATATGGAAAATCTTCTTTGTTTGGGAGCACCATCGCGAGCGCTTTTTCTGCAAGCGCGCCATGTCCTACTTCACGCCGATTCGTAAATCCGGAGCGTCCAGTTTCTCCCGCGGAAAATGGCGGGAAGTTGTAGTGATGCATAAATCTACGTTCAGCGGTGACATCCATGCCGTTCACCGCCTGCTTGTCTTCAGGGCCGCCGAGAGTGAGCGCGGAAAGTACATGCGTGCCGCCGCGATAAAAAATTCCGGAGCCGTGCAATATAGAAGAAAGTCCGCCGGCTTGTGCGTAGAGTTCGCGTACCTGGTCCATGGCGCGACCATCGGCTCTCTTATTTTCTTTGATTGCTTTTTCATGAAGCAAATCATTTTCCGTATCGTCAAATAAATCGTCTTCCAGCTGGAAATCTTTCTGTTCTGTAAATTTTTCGCGGACCATTTTATTCCATACATTATGAAGCGCATCAATTTCTTTTTTGCCCGGTCCAGAGAAAATAGCGGCTTCCATCTTCTGCAAAATTTCAGAATTGAAAAGCGCGACTGACTCGGCGGAAATAGTTTCTTTTTCTATCACGCGCTTCGGGTGGCCGATTTCAGTGACGATCTTTTTCTGAAAATCTTCCAGCTTCGTTATCTCTTCGCTTGCGCGAGTGAGCGCCATTTCTAGCTCTTCTTCTTTTGCTTGGCGAGCCGCCGCTTCTATCATATTTATAGTGCCCTCCCTGCCGCACACAGTGAGATCAAATTGGTACGGGTATTCTTCTTCGCGCAATTTAGTGGAAGGATTTATTTTGAGTGTATCATCATCATATTTTCCGATGCGTACACAGCCGATCGGGCCTTTCCACGGAATATTTGAAACAGCGAGCGCTAAGGATGCGGCATTCACGGCGAGCATGGCCGGATCATTATCATCGCAAGCGATGACGGTGACTATCACCTGCACTGCATGGCGGATATTCTGATCAAAAAGCGGGCGGATGGTGCGGTCAATCACGCGCGAAGCGAGCACCGCTTCGGTGGAAGGCTTGCCTTCGCGACGCACATACTGCGAGCCGAGAATTTTTCCGGCCGCGTAAAACTTTTCCGCATAGTCTACCGTGAGATTAAAATAGCCGAGGCCCTGCTGTTTATCCTTGCTCATACACGCCGTCGCCATCACGATCGTCTCGCCGTATTTCAGCATCACGCTTCCGTGCGCCTGATCTGCTAAGTCAGTAAAAATCGCGGTCAAATTCTTGCCGCCGATCTCTACGCTGTATTCTTTCTTTTGCATATGTTTATTTTTGACCCGCCAAAGGCGGGCAGGGATTCCTCTTTAGAATAAAGTATTGTTTCACATGACGAACGTGCATGCGCAACACATAGCTCTATCTAAAGACGAACCTGATTAACTATTAATTTATAAGATTATACTAGCATTTTGCGTATAAAATGCAAAAAACCCCCGAAGGGGCTTTTATACGAGCAGCTTTTTTACTTTAATTATCTCTTGGAGCATCGCCAAGAGCTTTTGTGCTTCAGCTTCTGACACACGGGACGAAGCGGCAAGGTCGGAGAACTTTCTCATAAACAAATAGTGCAGATCGGAAAGATGGAGGGCTAGTTCGGCTTTGGTCAATGTTAGCGGCTCGTCGCGCAGGAGTTCACCAAAGTATGGTGACGCGTGATTGGAAATATCGTATGTCTTATTTTTTACTGCATTCATTAAAATATTTTTAATGCCTCGCGGGCAGGTAAATTAATAATCCGCCTCAATACTGACAAATTTATTTTTTCCGATGATGACGTGGTCGAGGAGCGGAATGCCGATCATCTTGCCGGCGGCGATGATGTGCTTGGTGATTTCAATATCCGCCTCTGAAGGAGTCGGTATACCGGAAGGATGATTGTGCGCGAGAATGACTGCTGCGGCACCGTACTCGATGGCCGGCTTGAAAACTTCGCGCGGATGGATGAGATTCGAATTGATAGTGCCGATGGAGATGACTTCGTCGCGAATGACGCGGTGATGCGTATTCAGATAAATACCTCGCAAGTGCTCTTTTGGCAAATCTCGCATGTCGCGCAGATATTCATATACATCTTTTGCTGTGCGCACGGTCTGGATGCCCTGCACCTTGCGCTCGAAAAATCTTTTGCCGAGCTCGGCACAGGCGACGATCTGCATCGCCTTATGAAGTGGAATATCCATATCTTTGGAAAGCTTGCTCGCATCTGTCTGTCCAGCCAGACTGCGCTCGCCATAGTCTTTGATAATACGCGAAGACATCATCATAACTTCTTCTTTCACGGTGCCGGTATTCAAGATGACAGCGATGAGTTCGGCCACCGAGAGCGCTGCCGGTCCATACTTACCGAGCTTCTCGCGCGGCTTGTCCTCACTCGGCATGTCTTTTATTTTCAAGATGTCATACGTCTTGCCAGCAGGCACAGTGCCTTCTTCAAAAAGCAGATCGAAATTCGAAAGCGTGTAACTTGTTTTCATACTGTAAGTATACTCCCCGATTATCTTTAATCAAAGAGTAAATATATTATAAAACACGGCAGATAAAGAAAAGATAAAGTTTTTTTGGAGTTTTATTTCCCGCTGCCCAAAAGATACTTTCTCGGGTTTTCAGAGAGATCTACGAAATCATCCACGGATTCTTTGAGCTTACCGGAAGTTGATTTACCAAAGGATGCCACTTCCACTTGTACGCCGAGGGTCTGCAAATATTCCACGAGCGGGATAAAGTCCCCGTCGCCGGAGACTATCACTACTGCATCCAAGCGGCTGGCCATCTTGATGGCATCCATGGCGAGGCCGACGTCCCAGTCGGCTTTCTTGGCGCCGCCGGCGAATATCTGGAGGTCTTTAGTCTTGGTCTCAATGCCGAGTTTTGCCAATGCTTCGAAAAAGTTTTTCTCATCCCCCGCTTCAGTGGTAATGACATAGGCCACCGCGCGCACGAGCTTCCTGCCTGCCACTATTTCTTTCAACACTGCACCGAAATTCACGCGGGCTTTGTATAAATTGCGCGCGCTGTGATAGAGATTCTGCGTGTCGATAAAGACGCCCACGCGCTGTTCTTTGTGTTTGATTACTGCCATATATATAAGTATAACTTTTTTACTGATAAAACAAAACCCGCCAGAGGCGGGATTTGACCTCACCCCGACCCTCTCCTTATTAAGCAGAGGGGGTAATTTAGGCGAGATTCATCTTTTTGACGAGAGCGTCGTGGCGAGTCTTGTCCTTACGGAGCAAGTACTTCAGATGCGTCCTGCGATCGGCCACCATCTTGATGAGGCCGCGGCGGGAGTGATTATCCTTTTTGTGCTTCTTCAAGTGCTTGGCAAGCTCGTCTATCTGGACGGAAAGCACGGCCACTTGGACCTCGGTAGAACCGGTATCCTTTTCGTGGACCTGATGTTTCTTGATTATTGTCTGCTTTTTCTTGGTTGCTAACATGTTTCATATCCTAGCATAAAGCCCAGAAAAATGCAAGTGCTCCTCTCCCGGATGCTGTTTCACCGATGTCGCACAATATTATGATAAAATGACTCTATGGTTGAAACCGAAAAAGCGAATACCAGCGAAATATACCGTCACCTGCGAGAATTTTTGGAATACATGGAGATTGAAAAGGGCGCGGCACTACGAACGATAGAAAATTACGAAGGTTACCTGTCTAGATTTTTGGCATGGGCGAATATACAAAACGCGGGCGACATAGATGATTCCCTGGTAAGAAATTTCCGCCTCTGGCTGAACCGCCAGCGCTCGCCGAATATGCCCGTGGGAAAGACAATGTCTAAAAAAACACAAAATTATTACCTGATCGCGCTCCGTATGTTTTTGAAATATCTCGGCAAGCGTGGCATACCGTCGCTCTCCCCCGACCGGATAGAACTGTCCAAAGTACCGGAACGACTGCTTGACCTCATCACGCCGTCGGAGCTGGAACGCCTCTTGCAAGCGCCTGAAGGTACGGACTTGAAAAGCCTGCGGGACAAGGCGATATTGGAACTTCTTTTTTCCACTGGGCTACGCGTATCCGAACTGTGCGCTTTACCTCGCGATCTGGATTGGACCGCTTCCGAATACAGCATTCGCGGCAAAGGCGGAAAAGTGCGGGTTATCTTCATCACTGAAGCGGCACGTGCTGCGGTACGGGCATATCTCGCCATCCGCAAAGACATGGAGGAAGCGCTCTTTGTGCAAATCGGCCAAGAAATGAAGCGTAATCCGTCCGAAAGAAAAGACAAAAGCGGGGACATGCCGGCCGGCGCGCTGAACAGGCACAGCGTGGAGCGTATCGTAAAACACTATGCAATCAAAGCCGGCATTTCAAAAAAAGTCACTCCGCACGTCATCCGCCACTGCTTTGCCACGGACCTGCTCGGCAATGGCGCGGACATCCGCAGCGTGCAGATAATGCTGGGGCACGCGAACATCGCCACCACGCAGATATATACCCATGTGACGGATAAGCATCTGCGCGAAGTGCATCAGAAATTTCATGGCCGAAAATAAAAAATCCCTCCAAAAGAGAAGGGATTTTTCTAACATTAAAACTTTTTTTATTTTCTTACTGCAGAAGATACAGAAGCTGTTTTTGTGGCAGGCCACGGAAAAAGCTTAGGCAACATAAATGCAATCAACCCCATAATAATAAAAACATACAAGTAAGAGCGGAGGCTCGCAGTGGAAGTGTTTTTCATAATAAGTCTGTTTAGAGGTGAAACAATTTGATTTAGAAGTTAAAGCTTCTTTGACGCTTCTCCCACAAGGCCAACAATACTAGTAGGACGGCAAAGATAATAGGAAAATGGAGCAGCAGGATAGCTACACCCATTTTCCAGATTGGAGTGATGGCGGTGAGTATGAGTAAAATCATGGCGAGATGGTTTAGATGGTTAGTACATATTTTTTTGACGAAGAAGAAATCGGACAGAAAGGACAGATTTACAATATACGCTTCTTTTCGGAAAAAGCAATACAGTGATATACTCTGTGTGTGGATTACCGCGGGCATAAAAAATATTTTGAAGAAGCATACAAGACCGGCTCGGATTCTTGGACGCACCTGCCGCTGCCCGCACGCGGGAAAAAGCTGATGGAAAAGCTCCAGCCGAACGCCCTCGTGCTCGACATTGGCTCCGGCCGCGGACTTTTTGGCAAGCACATGGCTGACTCGGGGCTGCGAGTCATTGGCATCGACTTTGAAAGTGGAGCAGTGGCAAAAACGAACTCTCATATAAAAGACTGGGGACTTGCCGGTAAGTTAAGATTCATGGAAGCGGACGCGTTGGAAATCCCTTTCGCGGACGCCAGCTTTGATGGTGCGACGGATTTTGGCCTCATGGAAAATCTTTTCACCGCGGATTGGAGCGCGTATGCGGAAGAAGTGGCTCGTGTGCTGAAACCTGGCGGGTATTATTTAAATGTCTCCCTTTCTCGCGAAACACCGAAATTTATGGATTTTTCTCCGAAAGCATCTGCTGACGGAGACTTTGAAAAATACGGCGTGCACTATCATTTTTTCACTGAGGAAGAAATGCGACAAATTTTCGGCGACGCATGTGAGATCATCTCTTCCGAAATCATACCGACGAAAGATGCATATTATAGAGAAACCCTCTTTAGAAAAAAATAAAGTAAAGCAATGAAAATTATCAGTTGGAACACAAATGGCCTCCGGGCCACAGTCAGGCAAGGCTTCTTCACTCCCCTTTTTCAGGGCGAAGATCCTGATATTTTGTGCCTACAAGAAACCAAAGCTGAAATGGAACAGCTGGACGAAGCCACCCGCAATGTTCCGGGCCATACTTCGTATTTTTCTTCTTCTAAAGTAAAAAAGGGCTACAGCGGCGTGGCAATTTACTCTAAAGTGAAACCGAAAGAAGTTTTTTACGGCATGGGTCAGAGCCGCTTTGATGACGAAGGCCGCATCGTGGGCGCGAAGTACAAAGACTTCACGCTGATTAATGTATATTTCCCAAATGGAGGCGGCGGACCGGTACGCCTGCAATACAAGTTGGATTTTTACGATGAATTTTTGAAATTTATTTTGAAATTACGCAAAGCTGGTGAGAAAGTAATTTTCTGCGGCGACGTAAACACCGCCCATGAAGAGATAGACTTGGCCCGTCCGAAAGCGAATGAAGAAAATACCGGCTTCCTGCCGGAGGAGCGCGCTTGGCTGGATGAAGTGGTGGCTTCCGGCTATGTGGACATGTTTCGGAAGTTCTATCCGGGCAAGACGGGCGCATACACCTACTGGGATCAAAAAACTGCCGCCCGCGAACGCAATGTCGGCTGGCGGATAGATTATTTCTTTGCATCCGCCGAAATTGCTGGTAAAGTGAAAGGCGCGGGCATCCTGGACCAATATTATGGCTCAGACCATTGCCCGCTGTGGATTGAAATATAAATAATGCCGTGGTGGTGGAATTGGTATACACGTACGCTTCAGAAGCGTATGCTTTCGGGCTTGAGGGTTCAAATCCCTCCCACGGCACTAGTTATCCCCTCTTGCTTTGCAGCCCAGACAGGAATATTATTACAATGAACTTTAAACCTATTCTTTATGATTCGAAAAAAAATAGCCCCTAGACCTGGCAGGCCAAAAGGTATTGCCGATGAAGAAAAATTTTATGTGTACTCACGTCGTACACGACGTAGTGGAAGAAATCTCACGGCCAATCAAGGTCGGCGCAGGCGATAGCCTATAAATAATTGTCGGTTTTGTTTAATGGTTAACTCTCCCTGGTGGTTCGGGGGGAGTTTTTTTATCCAAAAAAACAAAAAGCCGCGTTTAGGGCGGTCTTTTTTTATTTCTAGGATTTTCCTCTATTAATAGCCAAGCCAAAGCAAACCACAAAGCTGCCCCGGTCATAGCCACAAGGAAGAAAAACCAATTCCCCGATACGGGTGCACGAAGTAGAATATATAACTTTTCCATAAATGCTAGGGTTTTGTATGTTTGAAGAGCTAAATACCTTTATAATTTAACATTTATTCCGAATTTTTGTCAAAAAAAGTTATCCCCAAAAGGGTTGACTTCGGGAAGCCTATCGGGTACCCTTTAGACATACCGTACAGGAGCACGAAAGAGCCTATCAGACAATCCCGTCCGTTCGTAACCGTCGTAAGACCTTTTGTTTTCAAGACAATTTTGGGTCGTCCAAATTCCATCCTTATTTTATAAGCTGGAAAAAAGACTCTTACGACACACAAAAATAGGCTTATAAAACCTCATTTTAAAATTTTTAGCTTGTTTGTAGCCTTTTCTATGCTGTTTGGCCTGTTTGTGGCCCCGACCAGCGCTGAAGCGGGTTTTTTCTCTGCCATTTTTGGAACTAAGGCTTCCGCCGAGGAAGCCAATGCTGAAGCCGTACCGAATTCTCAAAACATGCCCCTCCTTGAGGCAAACGTCTCTTCTGCTACCATCATAGACGAAAAGAAGAGCAAGACCGAGCCGGAAATCAAAGAAGACGCGCAAGTGAACATCACCTCTGACAATGCCCTCCTCCCCGCCACCGGCCCCTTGGGAGTATCTGATGGCACCGACTCCGAGCTGTCCACTGAGGACATAGAAGTGTACGTGGTCCGTCAGGGTGATTCCCTCTCCGCCATCGCTGACATGTTCGGCGTATCCGTGAATACTATCCTCTGGGCAAACGATATGAAAAAAGGCGACAAGCCGAAAGTAGGCGAGGTCTTGCTCGTCATGCCGATAAACGGCGCAAAGCATACTGTCGCTAAAGGGCAAACGATCGCCTCCATCGCCAAGCTCTACAAGGGCGACACGGAAGAAATCGCCCGCTTCAACGGCATCGCGGAAAATGAAAAGCTTGCCGTAGGCGAAGAGATCTTTATTCCGGACGGCCAGATGGTGCACAATGAGGCAAAGCCGGCTTCCAGCTCGTCCAAGCCGCAGAAAGGACAGACATATTCGGGTTCTTCAAACGGATACTTCATACATCCGCTTCCGGGCTCTCGCATTAGCCAAAGACTCCACGATAATTATGGCTACGACTACGCCGCCAAAACCGGAACCCCGATATATGCTGCAGCAGCCGGCAAGGTCGCTTTCGCCAGAACGGGATACAACGGCGGATATGGAAACCTTGTCATCATAGACCATGCGAATGGCACAAAGACATATTACGCCCACCAATCACGCATTGCCGTATCACAAGGCGCACAGGTAGCACAAGGCCAGGTCATCGGCTATGTAGGCTCTACTGGACGCTCTACAGGACCGCACTTGCATTTCGAGGTACGCAACATGCGCCATCCGGGTATCGATAATTCCTATAAGTCCTGGAATTACTAATTACTCCACTAAAGTGAGCGCGAGCATCGCGCCGATGCCCGCCAATACTGCAAACAATTGCAAGAAGGAATTTTTTCCTTCTTTTGTTTTATGGAGCTCCGGTATCAGATCCGCCATAGCAATATAGATAAATCCGCCTGCGGCTACAGGCACAAAATATACGGAAAAATTTTCAGCGGCAGAGCCGAGGAGCAATACCAGCACCACACCGGCTATGGAAAGAAGCGCGGAAAGAAAATTGAGCCACAAGGCACGCGCTTTGGAATATCCGGCATGCAGAAGCACGGCAAAGTCCCCTATTTCCTGGGGAATTTCGTGTAATATGACGGCCAGCGTGGTGGCGATGCCCACAGGCACGGATACCAAAAAGCTCGCGCCGATGATGACACCGTCCAAGAGATTGTGCACGCCGTCAGAAAGGAGGACCAATTTGCCGACAGGATGAATATGATGCTCGCCCGCATCTTCGCCGTGATGATGCCAGTGCAGAAATTTTTCCAAAATAAAGAAAAGCAGAATACCGGCGATGATGAGAATACCCACAGGCCCTCCCCCCTCCATCGCTTCCGGGATAAGGTGAATAAAAGCGTCGCCGAGAAGCGCCCCCACAGCAAGGCTCATAAAAATAAATGTATACTTCCGTATTGTTTCTGCTTTAAGGGACAGCGTAAAGACGCCTACAAGTGAGACGAGTGACACGACGATGACCGATACGAATGCATATATGTACGGTGTAAACATCCCTTTATCATACATGAAGGCGGACTAAATACAAATATAAGATGCTATAATACGAGCAAATACGAAAAATACAGATATCTAAACTTCTTTAATAAATAAAAATCACATGCTACTGGAAAAAGAAATTCCTACATTCCCCCCGCGCGATGACTTTGCGCGTGAGATAGAAAGAAGAGTACAATTATACTTTTCTTTGAATAATATTTCCGAGAACGGAAATATTGCACTCTACCTGAAAACCGGCATATTATTCTCGGTCTTCTGGGCCTTGTACTATGTGTTCGTTTTCACGCCCTTGTCCTGGTGGCCCGCATTTCTTGTATGCGTGGGCCTCGGAATCGCCGTTGCCAGCATCGGATTCAATGTGATGCACGACGGCGCCCACGGAAGCTATTCTTCCAAAAAATGGGTAAATGAGATCATGGGTCACTCGCTGAATTTCCTCGGTGCAAATGTGTACCTCTGGAAATTCAAACACAATGTCTTGCATCATACATTTACAAATGTAAAAGATCATGATGAAGACATCAATGTTGGCCCATTTATGCGACTGCACCCGGATCAGCCGAGGAAATGGTTTCACAAATACCAGCATATCTATTGGGTAGTCTTATACCCATGGATATATTTTGTTTGGGTATACATAAATGATTTTGTGAAATATTTCAGCGGAGAAATAGAAGGACGGCGATTTAAAAAGATGAACGGATTGCAACATTTTATTTTCTGGTTCAGTAAAGCAGTGCATGTCGGCTTTTTCATCATCCTACCTTTGTGCTTCATGCCTTTTCTAGAATGGTGCATCGGCTTCCTGATCATCATGCTCACGTGCGGACTCACAATCAGCATCGTGTTCCAGCTGGCGCACGTCGTGCCAAAGGCGAACTTTCCTAAGGAAGGCGAAGATCTGCAAGCATGGCATCATCACCAAAAAGACGCCACGGTAAATTTTGCCACAGGGAGCAGGCTGATCCGCTGGTTTTCCGGCGGACTAAATTTCCAGATTGAGCATCATTTGTTTCCCCGCATCAGCCACGTGCATTATCCAAATATCAGGATACTCGTGAAGAAGCTTTGTGTGGAAAAGAATATCGCCTATTACGAATACTCGACTATGCTCGATGCAATTATCGCGCATATCGTGTATCTACGGTACATGGGAAAAGCCTAAATTAAAAAAGGCCAGCTATTATACAAAACAATAGTTGGCCTTTTTATTTGCCAATAGAGGCTTTTTTTGCTATCTTGTAAAGACGGAAGCGGGCTTGCCCGCCGAAGGCGGGATTAGTTTATCGGTAAAATAACAGTTTTCCAAACTGTGGTGAAGGGTTCGACTCCCTTATCCCGCACCAGCCGTTCATATCCCGGCACAAAAAAGCATCGGGGCGTAGTATACCGGTAGTACGTCTGTTTTGGGAACAGATAGACTGGGTTCGATTCCCAGCGCCCCGACATTTTCATTCTATAGAATAATATCTGACATGACCTTTACCCTGGCCGTGCGGTTCCGTATGTCCATATACACCACCAATAGGTCTACCTGCCATTCCCTTTCATCCAGCTTCTTGGACAGAATATAGGTTTGTATTGTCCGTGAAAGCCGCTTTAATTTCCAAGGGTGCATGTTGTCTTCTGGACGATATTCGTCATTCCCCTTTGTTTCATGCGAAACATCCGGCAAAGTTGCACGTGAAACAGATTTAACTTCTATAAAGTATATTTTGTTGCTTTTTTCGGCAATTATATCAATTTCACCCCATTTTTTCGTATAATTGCGTTCAATTACCGAAAAACCATGTTTCATGAGGAACTCACAGGCTATATTCTCGCCTATTTCACCTATTTTTTGTGTATTTGAAGTAAAAACCTTTGGCATAATATGTTTCACGTGAAACAAATACAGTTATTTTTGCTGTCTTTTACATTATAGCTTTATTTATAAGGCTATTTTATAAAAATAAGGGTCTAATATGAGACAGGAAAAGTGTCCGTTATACACCTTTCCAACATAGTTATCCACAGTTTTCAACCCTTTTACCTATTATACCTATAGGTGATAAAGATTAAATAAAGAGATATTATTGGACACTATTGACTAAAATAGCTTTTTGACGCTGGTGCACTCGGAGGGATTCGAACCCCCAATAACTGCTTCGAAGGCAGTCGTGATATCCATTTCACTACGAGTGCGTCCTTAATATAGTACATTATTTATAGATATATTGCATTTCTAGGTATAAAATATTATACTGTTTTTGCGCGGTGTTGGTTTAGTGGTAGAACACGTCCTTGCCAAGGATGAGACAGGAGTTCGATTCTCCTACGCCGCACACTTTTTTAATCTGTGGATAACCTCAAAGAAAAAATCCCTCCGGAAGTTTCACGAATAACAGCGACTTTAGAAAAAGCGGGTTTTGAAGCGTACCTGGTAGGCGGATGTGTCCGTGATCTCCTCATGGACAGAAAGCCAAAAGATTGGGACATCACCACCAATGCCACACCAGAGCAGATTATCGGACTTTTTGAAAAGACAGTATATGAAAATACTTTTGGTACTGTAGGGGTGTGTGTTCCTCGTGACCTACCCGCCGTGGCGGGAACATCCCCTGAGGAATATGACATTATAGAGGTAACGCCCTATAGGACTGAAGCAGAATATAGCGATTCCAGGCATCCAGATGAGGTAAAATGGAGCCAAAAGCTGGAAGATGACCTTAAGAGGCGTGATTTCACGGTCAATGCTTTAGCTCTAGACCCCGCCACGGCGGACAAGTCTAAAGGACAGATAATAGACTTGTTTGAAGGTATAAAGGACATACAAAATAAAACCTTACGGACAGTAGGGGAGCCGGATGAGCGCTTTTCCGAGGATGCCCTGCGTATGCTCCGCGCTGTCCGTTTCTCTGTACAGCTCGGTTTCACTCTTTCGCATGAAACTCTTGAAAGCATTTACAAAAAAAATAATTTGTTGCTTAAAGTTTCCGCCGAAAGAATACGTGATGAATTTATAAAAATCATAGAATCCCCCGCACCGGCGAATGGCGTCGTGCTTTTGCAAAAGCTCGGACTGCTCAAACATATCGTCCCCGAATTAGAAGAGGGAATAGGCTGTGAACAAGGCGGCGCGCATCTCTTTGATGTGTATGAGCACCTCCTCCAGGCGCTCCAGCATGCGGCGGATAAAAAGTGGTCATTGGAAATCCGCCTGGCCGCGCTTTTTCACGATATCGGCAAGCCGCGCACCAGGAGGCCAGGGGAGAAGAAGGCCTATACTTTTTACGGGCATGAAGTCGTCGGCGCGCGAATGGCAGAAAAAATTTTGGCTCGGCTGAAATTCCCGAAGAAAGAAAGCGAACTCATAGTTGCATTGGTGAGAAACCACATGTTCTTTTCCGACACGGAGCAGATCACCCTTTCCGCCGTACGCCGCATCATCACCAAAATCGGCGTGGACAATATCTGGACCCTTATGAATATCCGCGAGTGCGACCGTGTGGGCATGAAGAAAAAAGAAGCGCCATACCGCCTGCGCAAATATCACGCGATGATAGAAGAATGCCTGCGGGATCCAATATCCGTATCCCAACTGAAAGTGGACGGCGTTATTTTGATGAAAGAATTGAATATAAAACCAGGGCCCCGCATGGGCTGGATGCTACATGCGTTGCTTGAAGAAGTATTGGACGATCCGGCAAAAAACACGCGGGAGTATTTGGATGCACGCGTGAAAGAGCTAGACACTCTTTCCGACACTGAATTAAAATCTCTCGGCGAAAAGGCAAAAGAAAAGAAAGAGGAATTGGAAGAAGAGGAGGTGGCAAAATTACATGAGAAGCATGGGGTGAGAAAGTAAAACTTTATAAAGTTTCTGAATTTGACTTTCTTTATAAAGTTTGATAGGATAGCTGATATGAATGTGCCAGAGAAATTACAAGTGTTGCAAGATATTTCTGGCAAGACCCAGACCCAGCTGGCAAGCGAGCTTGTCGTATCCTTTGCCGCTTTTAATAATTGGTGGACAGGCAAAGCTGTTCCGCGCAGAGATGCGGAGACCAGAATAAATAAACTGCTTTCTTCTTACGGTGTCAGGACTGAGGATCAAAATTCAATTTTTGAGGTCAAAAAAAACCTTATTTCGGACCTATCTAAAAAAAACAAGAACATCCTGCAAAAAATCCTATCCCGCAAAGACCTGATTGATGAGCTATCCCTCCAAATAACATACAACTCCAACGCGATAGAAGGAAGCACCCTCTCTATAGCAGATACAGCTTCAGTTATTTTTGATAAAAAAACACTCGGAAATAAAACTCTCAATGAGCAATTGGAGGCAAAAAATCACGACAGGGCGTTCCGCTATTTATTGGAAGCATTATCCAAAAAACAACCAGTAAAAGAATTACTGGCGAAAGAACTGCATACAATACTGATGGCCGGTATTCGCGATGATGCCGGACGATACAGGACACACCCAGTGCGAATCACAGGTTCTTTCGTACCTACCGCAAATTATCTGAAGGTTCCAATTTTGATGAAAGAATTATTTGCGCAGAAAAAATCGAATGATTACCTTAAAGATTCGGCGCATTTTCATGCTGATTTTGAAAAAATCCATCCATTCAGCGATGGTAACGGCCGGGTAGGCAGATTGCTTCTGATTGGAATGCTTCTGGCAAAAAACACCCCGCCGGCTATCATTAAAAGAAAGAAAAGGCCTGAATATTACAAAGCTCTCCAGCAAGCCCAGCTCAAAGAGCAATATGAAGCGATAGAGCTTTTCATCTGCAATGCCGTTTTAGATGGATACAAAATAATCGCGGATTAATCTCTCGGCGAAAAAGCGAAAGAGAAGAAAGAGGAAGTGGCAAATCGTACCAGCAGACAAGTATTATTTCGTTCCGGAAATAAATATTTATGACAATAAAGTGATGATAGCCTCCTGGCGCGAGAAGCTCGGCATTATCATAGAATCGCACGAAATAGCGGATGCGATGAAAAAAATTTACGAGCTCGCCTGGGCGGAAGCAAAAAGGCTGGATGCAAAATAAAAAAGCATGCCTACTGTATAGACACGCTTTTTTTGTTTGTGTTCCTCGGCATGTTAACTGTAAGCTGAACATGCACCGCATGAACAACCAGGTGCGTTAAACGCAATAGGAGCTCGCGCCAAACCTCCTTTTTTCGCCGTTGCAAACTTACGGTTTTTCCCGTCTTTGAGGCTCTGGGCTGCCAGCTTTTTGTCTACGTCTTTCGTTTGGTAAGCTACGATTACAGGAATACTGTTTCCGGACCGGATTGCGGCTAGGCATTTCTGCTGCTGCGTTCCCGGTGGAAACTGGTCGGCTGTTAGTCCGGCTGTGTTTGCATCGGCTGTACTCGTGTTTACTTTTACTACGGTGAATTCAAGGCGAGATGTTGTACCTACAGCATCCGCATGCGCGAGAAGAAATCCCGTGCAGAGTATAAAAATCAAACCAATGAATTTTTTCATAGTGGTTTATTTCAAAGTAAAACTCCGGATTGGGGGAGTTGTTTGCCCAGCTTGCATAAACCCGGCCGGAATTTATGAAAAGCGCGAAAGATGCCCGATGGAAAAAGTGGGTATCCTTGGCGCTTTTCATACTCAGAGGTACTGCAAGCACTTTAAAAGAACTAAAAATATTCTCCTAGTGTAGCAGGAGCTCACGAGCATGTAAAGAGGCGCGGTGGATTATCTGTTTTATTTTTTCGGGCTGAAGAGTGTGGAGAGAAAGCGCGTGCTCGTGTGCGAAAAGTTAAAGAGGATGGCGAGGGTCAGGAGCGAGAGCGCGAGCTCTTTATTGTAAAAACACAGAGGAATAGCGATGAGCGCGGAAAAGACGGGCACAAGCGTGCGGATGGTGCCACGCAGGATTTCATCTTTACCTATTTTGATATTTTTTATGTGGTCCGAATGCAAGACATAATTGCGCATCCAGTACAAGCACAGGCCGATAAGTATAGTGTTCAGCGCGAAAATAATTATCGGCATCTCTATAGCAGTGTATTCGCCGAGGAGCGATGCGGAAAAGGGAACGAGACCGACGAACAGGAAAAAGAGGGCATTTATATTTGTCAGCGTCATGTCTATATTCTGCGCGTACACTGATACGAAGAAATGGTGCGCGCGCCAGTACGTGAAGAGCATGGCGAAAGACAGGATGTAGGTCAGAAAAAGCGGCACCATGGAAAGGAAGGCATGTACCATGTCAGCATTCGTAGGATACAGGGCAAAATCCGGCACGCGAATTTCAAATACGAGGATCGTCATGACGATGGCGAAGATGCCGTCGGAGAGCTGTTCGAATCTGTTTGGTTTCATGCACAAATAATAGCATAGAAATAAATGTGTTAAAATAGCGATACAGGCAAATCTACTGGTCACGGATATGACTGGTAGATTTGACAAAATAATTTTCAAAATACATAATTAATAGATCTTACGATTAGCAGTTCACGGAATTTAATTTATAATAAGAACATATGATTAAAGGAGAAGTTTTAAATGGCGACGCAGGGGCGAGCATAGACACGAAGAACAGGCTTGATAATTTCAAGCAGGTAAAATTGCCCGGCGGACATACGCTTAAGTGGGGAGATGAAGTTCAGGGATTCAAGATCATGAAGATCCAAGCCAGCAAGAGCGGCCGCATCGTCATCGAAGCAAAAGCAGAGAGCGGGGAGCGCGAGAAATTTGAAATGATCGACAGCAAAGAGGAAGGTGACACGATGAAGATAACCTGGAAAACAGGAAAAGGAGATGTGGAAGTCGGCTTTCCGAACAAAACACCTAAGCCGAAAAATACTCCAGCACCGGCTCCGGCAGCCGCGCCAAAAGTAAAGATAGATCCTCCGGCATTCATCGACCTTATGGATGGCAAGAAAAGGGAAGTTCCTATCGGCACGGAAATGATGTTCAAGAAGAGTAAGACACGGTACAGATTGGTAAGGAACAGCGGTGCCATGCTTCGGATGGAAAATGTGAACAATGCGAAGGACTCCATAGACATGGCGGCAAAAGACTTTACGGCTAAATTCAATAACAACGAAGTTTATATCGTCCTGCCTGAAGGCGGCACAGAGCCCATCATCACAGCATCGACAGCATCTGAGAAAGAGGCTGAAGCGGAAACAAATGATGTAGACACAAATGCAGAAGAAACCGCAGAGGCGCCGACTGAAGAGACCGATGCAGCCGCACCGGAAGACGCGGCACAGCCAGAAACGGAAGAAGACCGTCTCGAAAAAGAAAAGCGGAAAAAAGTCGCCGCGCTGAAAAAAGAAATGCCGAATCAGAACATGGAAGAAATGGGTATGTTTGAAAAATACTATGAGAGCATGATGGCAAAATATAGTGCGCCTGAAATACAGGGATTCTATGGAAACAAATTGCAGAAGCTGAAAGAGCTCAAGGAATTGCTGTAAAATCTTCCACTTATAGACACATCGAAAGGGCCTTGACAAAGGCTCTTTTATTTGCTATACTTCCATAGTATTTTTTGATCCTTAAAATCCAAGGTTTGAATTGGTTATTTGAATGCAGTCCGCAATTTCGCGGATTGCTACAAATAATCAATTTTATAAACCTTAATTACACAAACGATGAAAAAAACATTCATTGCCATCCTTACGATGGTTGCGCTCTTCGCGCTCGGAACTTCTGATGCTTCGGCTCAGCCTAAGAAACAGACCAGGAAACAGCTGAAACAGGAAGTTGAGAACCTGGCTTCTCAGAACAAAAAAATGCAGACGAAGTACGATTCGGTACAGACTGCAACACAGGGACAAATCACCGCTGAGAAAAAAGCTCGCGATGAGGACCGGGAAAGGTACAATCAGGACAAGAAGGGGGAAGCGATCCGGATCAACCAGGAAGTGCAAAAACAGGTGGGCGAATACATCTCCGCTCAGGCCAAAAAGACTGCGGAAGAGCATAGTAAACTCGCCGTGGACGAACCTGAGCAGAAGCTTGATGTAACTGCTTCCATCAGCGATGCACCGACTCCCACCGAACAGGCAAGCAATGATGTTGCTGCAAACACACCTCCTGCGACAGAGCCCGCCACAAGCGGAGCTCCAAGGCGCATGAAGGATGTTGTTGCAAGCAAAAAATCATCGGTACCTGATGTGTATGTAAGCAGCGGCGTAGAAATCAAATGGAAGTATTTGCCAAAAGCCACCACTCCAAAAGATGAGGTGCCTGTAATCACCGAAACCGGTAAAGAACTGACCATGAAGAAAACCTGCGATGGAGGTTCTGAATTTTTTGACGGATGCGGCAACAAAGTGCCTCTCACCGGCAAAATAAAAAAGGTTAAAGAATGCCGCGTAAGCAACCTCGAGTGGGCAGCCAAAGCACTCGCCAGCCGGGGAGTTACCGGCAAACAGTTGGGAAAAGTCGGTACTTTTCACTAACCGTAAGATGTTTGCGATCATTATGGTCTTCTTTATAAGAAGACCATTTTTTTTATTTAATGGTATAATTTTGATGCTTATGGAACGAAACAAAGAGAATACTTTTGAAAATATATACGACTGGAACAATCTCGCAGCCGAGCTTCTTTTGCGCGCGGAAAGCATGACCGGCCACCTCTCCGGCCAGGAAAAAGAAAATGAAGTGAACAGGATCGTGGACACCATGCTCGAGCAGCTTGGCTCACCGGAGCAGCACATGGAAACACGAGAACTGATACAAGAAGAGATGGGCAGCCCTGAAGAAGATTGGGGCAGCGTGGCGGAGAAAATTTTAAGCGAAGCGATGAAATTCCCTGCTGGAGAGAAGCGCGCGCAAGCGGTGAAGAAAATGGCCAGAGAAATCGGTATAGAACTTGATGAACAGGATCTCGCGGACTTTAGCATACAAGTCATGACTGAGAGTATGCCGCCGGACATACAGCAGATCATAGAAGATGCCGTAGGCCCGGAAGTATCCGTGAAGGGAAAGAAAGTGAAAGCTCCGAAAATAAAATATATCAAGGAAAAGATCGTGAAGGTAAAAGACAAGAGCGCGATGGATCCGGAGCTGCGCAAATATCTCATGCGCATTGGCATACCGGTCGCCATAGGCATAGGCGTCCTGGCATACAATGCTGAGAAGATACAAGATGCTTTCAGGCAGAAAACAGAACAACAGGCTATGGACCCTGAATCCATGGAAGCGGCACGGGAATATTTCCTGAATCTGCCTTTTGTGAAAGGGAAGACGGTGATGATATTGAACAAACAAAAAGCGGAAGTGGAGACATATGACGGGAACGGCAGATTTGTACGCGCGGACAATGTGGGCATCGGCACGGAGGTCGGCGATGAGAACGACGGACACAAGACCGGCGCGGGCGCATACACGCTCAGCACTATCCGCAACGAACACGAGACAGCCGAAGAATATGGCAAGGACCTCTTCCGTATTTTCGGCTATGACTTGAAACCACTCCCCGGCCAAGAAAATAAACTAGCATACCGCATGTCCATACACTCCATATACAAAACAGAGCAGGAACGACGAGAAAAAGCGATGATGAGCAAGGATCCGAAGGACAGGCGAGTCAGCTGGGGCTGCACAAACATGTTCGACGATCAGATCCAATACATCTGGGATCAGTATCGAGGTATGGGGAGCATGCTCTTCTTCATTATGCCAGAAGACGGCAAGTTCAAAAAAGCTGACTGGGGGAAGATAAACTCGGAAAAAAACATGGCCGGCTTCGTCAGAGATCTGGATGCCGAACGAGAAAAGTTCTTGGCGCAGAAAGGAAAGGTAAGTATTGACAAGTAAAGCTTTTGGGTGTATAATGTAAAAATAGGTTATTAAATAACGTATTTAGTTGATACAATCAAACATATATGAAAGAAGGAATAGATCCGAATAAAGTTCAATCTCTGGCGGAAAAATTAAAAGCCAAATCAGGTAGCATGACCGCCCTGGAAGCAGCGGGAAAATTGGGCGTTATTCCCGAGGAAAATCCGGAGACCTATGGAGCGGCATTCAAGAAAATAGTAAAAAACACCAAAGACGAAGCCACCCCCGGCTTTTTCAAAAAACTCTTCGGCGGCAAAAAAGAAAAAGATCCTGAAACAGATACGTCTGACATAGAGACGGTACTTACTGGCGAGACTGAGGATGTCAAAGAAGACACTACCCCAGAAGCAGAAGAGGCTGGCACAAAGGAGAAGCCGGAAGAAAAAGAAATGGTGGAAGTCCTCCTCTCCGGCAATCAGCACAGAATAGAAGAGATGCATCAGAAATTTTACGAAGATTTCAAGAATGGCCCTGAGGCTTCCGAAGAAACGGCCGCCGAGACCCGCGAAACCATGAAGAAATTCCTGGAGCGCAAAGATGCCGAGCAGCTCGCAAAAGCGGAAGCTTCCGGCCTTGGAAAACATTTTAAGAAATTCAGAGAGAAATGGGATGGACTCGACAACAATGCCTGGACCAAAGCGGGCAAATTCGCCGTCACCGCCGGACTGGTGGGTGCAGCCACGTATCTCACGGCCGGCGCTTTAGGATATGGGGGAACGCAAAACATCGGCAGCAAGCTCTTGTGGCGGATGGGAATAGCGACAGGCGTGAACACCGCCATGACAAAACTGAAATTCTCTCCGAAGACGCAGAAGGTCATGAGCGGCCTGCTTATGGCCGGCGGCTTGGGCCTTTCTTTCATGGCCGGCGGCTGGGCCGCAGCGGCAGTCGGAGGACTCGGAGGATTATCCAAGCTCAGCTTGGACTATTTCACCGAACGAGCGCTGCAAGCTAATGAAAAGAAACTGAAGCATTTGAAAGAGCATTATGATCCGGACAAGCTGATGGAAAATATTCCATGGATGGAAAAGGAATACGACAAGATCGTAAAGAACACCAGCCAGATAAAGAAGATCAAGAAAGTCCTCGGCGCTGTACTTTCCTTAGGCGTAGCCGTAGGAACCGTAGCGGCAGTCAGTGAACACGCCGCGGACTTTGCGGATAAAGACGCAGCTGCAAAGCCTATACCTGGCGGAGGTACAGGCGGATCTGAAGCGGGCCAAGGGGTGCCGTTCAAAGAACAGGAAACTGCGGGCTGGGGCAAAGATCATAACTTCCCAGGCTCAGATAAAAATATCTCCGGAGATTTCAAGGAAAGCGTTGAAGTCAGCTCTCGCGGATTCATTCAGACCCTTGCAGACCTCAAAGAAAAGCTGCGCCATGATTATGGCAATGATTTTTCAAAAGCGCCGCACAGCGTGCAGGAATTTATGAAGACCGATAACGTGAAGCTTTCCATAGAGCTCGGAGGATTCGATCCGAACAATCCGAACGGCGCGGAAAGCGCGATGTTGCTCAGGGGTTCCCATCTCGGCTTTGACGCCCAGGGCAACCTGAAGCTCGACGACGTGCGGGCCGGCGGCGACCAGATCCTGATACACGGAACTCCGACCGGAGAGACCGTAGAAAAATACCACGGAAAGATGTTTGACTCGGATCATTCGCAGGGAACTCCTGCTGCTGGCGGCGCAAGCACCAGCGCGGAACATGCTCCGAGCGCATCGAACTTGCCGCACGACGGTCATCCAGTAATTGCTCCAGCTGGAGCCGAAGGAAGCACGGCGGAAGTGAAGCCGGTCACCACCGAATATATTTCGGGTTCTTACGAACGGACGGAAGATAGCATCCAAAAAATGATCGAGGGAGATAGTAATGCGGCAAAGCTCATGGGCTGGGATGGAAAAGAAGACCTGCATGCCTTCGCGGAAAGAGTTCCCATCACGCATGACGTTCTACATATCGGAAACCTATTGTGGCACCTGAAGCCCGAAGACGCTTTGGCGATAATAAAGCATGACGTAGCGACCGGCTACCTCACTCCTGAAAAAGCACTGGTGGAAGCCCATGACACGCTCCTTAATCTGGAATTCGGAGAAACAGGCGTGGTATTTGTTCCGGGTATAGAGACTGATACATGGAATCAGATCAAGGATTACCGAGCGAGCTACATATTCGAAGCTGGTTTCAAGACACCAGAAGGAGCGGGAGACTTCGTGGCACAACTCAAAGAAATGTCGAAGGAAAGTGGCATCATACCTTTGGACCAGCACAATGAGTCATGGGACACTTTTTACAACCGACTTCTTAAATATAAATTGGATCATTAAAAATTAATAATCATAATCACATCATGAACCCAATAAAACAAAACATCGTAGAAGTATTCAAGATAAACGATCTTCCAGAAGCCGAGCAGGAAGAAATGCTGGCCCGTCTCGGAAAGATAATTTTCCAGGCAGTGCTCCTGCGCATCCTTCCGCTCTTCGACGAGAATACAATGTCCGAATACGACAAGCTGATGGACAGCGACGCATCACCGGAAGCAGTGCTCGATTTTTTCATGGAAAAAGTGCCTGCTTTCTCACAGATAGCAGCTGAAGAAACGGAAAATCTTAAAAAAGAAGCAGTGGCGGCTCAGTAAAATATTTTTATGCTATAGTGTTCTCATGGAACACCTCCACGGCTTAAATGACGCACAAAAAGAAGCGGCCCAGCATAAAGACGGGCCGCTTCTTATCGTGGCTGGTGCGGGCGCGGGGAAGACGAAAACAATAACTCACAGAATCGTGAACCTCATCAAGCAGGGCATCGCGCCGGAGAATATTTTGGCCGTCACTTTCACAAACAAAGCGGCCAAAGAAATGCGTGAGCGCGTCATCGCTGAAATTGAAAAAAATGCCAAGGGGCAGAGTACCGTGCCGTTCGTCTCCACTTTTCACTCGCTCGGAGTTTTTATTATTAAAGAAAATGCGCGCGCTTTGGGACTGACAAAATATTTTACGATATTGGATGAGGGAGATACCGCGTCCATGGTAAAAGAATCTTTAAAAGAAATCGGCTTGGACCCAAAGCAATACGAACCGAAAAAGATACGGAATATCATCAGCCGCGAGAAAGGAAAATTCACGGATATGGCTGTCTATGCTGAAAATGCGAGCGACTATCTTTCCAAAATCGTGGCACAGGTATGGCAGTCATACGAAAAGAAAAAAGCGAAAGAAAATTCGCTGGATTTTGATGACTTGCTCTTGAAAGCGACGCGGCTTTTAAAAGAGAATGAGGGAATACGCCAGATATACCAAGACCGCTGGCAGTACATTCATATAGACGAGTATCAGGACACGAATGAGGTGCAATATATGCTGACACGCCTGCTATCGGAGAAGCATAAAAATATTACAGCAGTGGGTGATGCTGACCAGAATATTTATTCCTGGCGCGGGGCAAATTTGAAAAATATTTTATCATTTGAAAAAGATTACCCGAATGCAAAGATAGTGTTGCTTGAGGAAAATTACCGCTCCACGCAGAATATTTTGGAAGCGGCGAACAATGTGATCAAGAAAAATAAATTCCGCCCGGACAAGAATCTTTTTACTAAGAATGCGGCGGGGGAGAAGATCGGATTATATGAAGCGTTGAGCGAAGGCGAGGAAGCGGAATTCGTGGCGACGAAAATTTTGGAAATCTGCGATGTCGGTGAAAGAGATTTTTTGAAGGAGTGGCCGAGCGACAGCGAGGAGAACCGAGCGACTGAGAAAAACTCTTTCGCCGACATCGCGGTACTATATAGAGCAAACTACCAATCCCGCGCATTGGAAGAAGCACTCCTCCGCTACAACATCCCATACCAAGTGCTCGGCGTAAAATTCTTTGAGCGCAAGGAAATCAAGGATACCCTGGCATACCTCCGCGCGGCTTTGAATCCGGAAAGCCTGTCGGATATCAAGCGCATCATCAATTTTCCGGCACGTGGTATCGGCAAGACGACGATGGCAAAACTTTTCAGCGGACAAAAAGCAGAACTGCCGATAAAGATGCAACTCAAAATTCAAAATTTCTACAAAACACTTGAAGAAATACAAGAAAAAATCCAGACGGCAAAAACAAGCGAAGTAATTCGTTTCACCGTGAAGCGCTCGGGCATTGAAGAAGAATTGAAAAACGGCACGGATGAAGATGTGGAGCGATTGGAGAACATCAAAGAGCTCGCCACGCTCGCCTTAAAATATGACAACCTGGAAGGCAGTGCCGGTTTACCCGCCGGGGCGGGCGTGGAAAAACTTTTAGAGGATGCATCACTCGCCAGCGATCAGGACTCCATGATGATTACGGAAACCAAGAAAGAAAACAAAAACGCCGTGCGCCTGATGACCGTGCACGCTTCAAAGGGCTTGGAATTCGGCACCGTATTCATCACCGGATTAGAAGACGGATTGTTCCCGCACAGAAGAGACGGCGACAGAAAAAGCGCCGAAGATGCCGAGGAAGAACGCCGCCTGTTTTATGTGGCCCTCACCCGCGCCAAGAAAAAACTGCATTTGTCATTCGCGAACTTCCGCACCATCTTCGGCTCCCGCCAGATAAATGCGCCGAGTGAATTCTTACAGGATATTCCAGCGGATATTTTGGAGAAAGAAGGGGAAGACAGCGGCATAAAAACCATTTACATCTAGTCCAGGCCGGGCCTGGACAAAAAAAATCCCGCCGGCTTTTGCTGGCGGGAAAAAATGATCTGCATCGGGAAAAGACGCGTTTGCCTCCGTTCCAAGAATCGAGGTCGTTCGCGTTCACATTCCAGTGCTCGTTGTCGGAGTTCCAGTTCGCGTAGAGAGCGACCGTCGCTGTGTGGCAAGCGCCACCTGCGCCACTGCCGACCCAAGCATAACTTATATCAGGGATCGTGCTGTATTTTATCTGGGATCTAAAATCCTCCAGCGCCCGCCACGGGCAAAATATTTTTTGTTTCGGAATATGAATCCCACTCCCCGGCAAGGCATACCCGGCCAAGCTCTCGAAATTCAATTCTGCCGTTCCCGCCGGAAAGTCTTGACCGTCCGATCATGAGGTCTGGTGTACTGTATTATACAAAATTTCATAGAAAATGCCCTTGCAAAAATTGCAAGGGCATTTGATAAGTTTCTAAGGATCTAAGTTTTAAAAACCAAAATCCAAGAGTTTAAGAATCCAAGGGCTCATTGCCCCGGGAAAAGACGCGTTCGCCACCGTCCCAAGAATCGAGGCCGCGCGCGTGCACATACCAGCGCTCGCTGACGGAGCCCCAGCCCGCGTAGAGAGCGACCGACGCTCCGGAGCTTGTGCGGACATGGAAAATATTCGCGTATCCGCTCGTAAGCAATTTCCCCGGCTCGCCATTTGGCTGCTTGGAAATAAGATATACGAAGAGTTTCACAAATTCCGTTTCGCTCATCGGCTCGGTCCTGATTTGAGCAAAAATTTCAAGATCAGTAGTGCTCTTCACCGTCTCCCATATTTTTATGTTCATAGGATATGTATCGAGCATCACGGGCTTGAAATCGTCCAGAATTTTTTGAAAACTGCTAAAAATATAGAAGTTCGCGATGCCGCCGGACTCATTGATCAATTCTTTCGGATCAAAGCTCTTTTTGAGAGCCGGGACGGTGAAAGAATCTACCGGTGAAATTGTGTTCAGATTGAGCGCAGTGGGAAGCGTTATCGCGGATTCGCCAAAGAGCGCCTCCGCGGCATTGCCGGATTTTGCCGAATACCGCAATTTTTCTTCCTGTGACATACCGCAAGAAGCAAGCAACATCACCAAAGGTGCGAGGACGATCATAAGTTTTTTCATAGTTTTGTGTTTTTAAAGAGTGTAGTTCATTTCAGTATTTTCTAGATTATACACCCAAGAGAATAAAAAGTCAAGTATCACAGACCCTTGTCCAGGCCGGGCCTGGACAGTATAATAGGAGGATGAGGAAAATACCTTTTGCCCAAGGGGAGTATTATCATCTGTATAATCGTGGGACAAATAAAATGACGATTTTCAAGGATGAAAAAGATTATGCGCGATTTCATAAGCTACTTTATTTATGCAACGGCAAAGAATCGCCGAAATATTCTGACGCTGAGACAAGTCCAGGCCGGGCCTGGACAGTGGAAAGAGGGGAGAGTTTGGTAGATATCGGGGCGTATTGCCTAATGCCGAATCATTTTCATATTCTTGTACGGATCAAAAATGAGAAAGATGCAAGCCAGTTTCTTTTAAAATTACTCACAAGTTATTCCACATATTTCAACAAAAAATATGACCGGAGCGGATCTCTTTTTCAGGGAAAAACAAAATCGCAGCATGTCGAAAACGACAATTATTTAAAATACTTATACGCTTATATTCATCTCAATCCACTCAAAATAATAGAGCCGCGATGGAAGGAAGCCGGCTTAAAAAATATTTCCGGCGCGAAAGAATACTTGAAAAAATTTAATTTTTCAAGCTATGTGGATTATTTGAATCTGGAACGCTCGGAGAAAAAGATCCTGGAAAAGAGCCCATTTCCGGATTATTTTCAAAATACGGATGAAGTAAAAGCAGAAATAGAAAATTGGCTTACGTATGATGAAAAAATATAAAACCAAATCTACTGTCCAGGCCGGGCCTGGACACAGAGCAAAAAAATCACTCGGGCAGAATTTCTTGAAATCGCAAGCGGCGCTGACCGCGATTATTTCGGCGGGTGAAGTGAATGCAAAAGACATTGTGCTTGAAATCGGCCCCGGTAAGGGTGCGCTGACGGAAAAATTGCTTGGCGCAGGGGCGACAGTCATCGCCGTGGAAAAAGATTCAGAGCTTTTTGAATACTTGCAGGAAAAATTTGCGAATGAAATACAAAATAAAAAATTAATTTTAAAAAATGAAGATATTTTGGAGTTTGAAATTTCCCCTCTCCTTGATAAGGAGAGGGGGCAGGGGGTGAGGTATAAAGTAATAGCAAACATACCGTACAACATCACAGGCGCGATATTGAAAAAGTTTTTGACGGAAAAAAATCAGCCAGAGCGCATGGTATTGCTCGTACAGAGGGAAGTGGCGCAGAGAATTATCGCGAACGATGGTAAAGAAAGCATCCTTTCCATATCGGTCAAAGCATATGGTAATCCGAAGATGGTGATGAAAGTGCCGGCGCGGTATTTTTCCCCGGCGCCGAAGGTGGATTCGGCGGTTATAGCTATTACAGACCTAAACCGCAAGCTTTTTGGGCAAAAAGCAGTAGATGAAGAAAAATTTTGGACTATTGTCCGCGCCGGCTTTGCACATAAGCGCAAGATACTGGCTGGAAACCTGAAAAATATAGCGAAATTACCCACTGATATACCCATAAATACCCGTGCGGAAGAACTCACGCTTACAGATTGGATACAAATAACAAAAACTGTTAATTAGTGCTGATGATCTTAAACGTGCCTTTAGTTATAGGCAATTTTTCACATGGGGTTCCTGTTATCAAACATTGGCCTCCTCCAGAGGTGTATTGGCCGATAATTTTTTTGCCGGGCTCCACCTTTCCTTTGATGACTATCGTCCCTGGAGTGTATAAATATGTACCGGTATGTTTTGAATTTTTGCGTCCATAACCGGTAACAGAGATCTGAGAACCGGTGCTGCAGGTGCATTCCACCACGCTCGTTATCATATTTCCGCCAAAATCAATCGCGCCCGCAGCACCGAAAACAGAAGAGTAGGAGAAGAGGAAAACACCTCCCAAAAGCAGAGCAGAGCAGGCCAATAACCTGATTTCTTTAGTTATTTTACTCATACAGTAATAATACCACAAAAAATGGATTAATGATATAATGTCTTCAACTGATGAATAAATATCTGCCAAGCAAAAAATTCACGATATGGATGGGAATAGGCATCGCTGTCATTGCCGGCGTTTTCCTTATTTCCCGTTTCTCCACCGCCAGCCGATTCATATCGGAAAAGAAATTGCGGGCGGAAAAAGTGACGCTCAATGATCTTTGGCAGAAAGATACTGACGGCGACGGCGTGATGGATTGGGAAGAAGGGCTGTGGGGAACAGACGTGAACAAGGCCGTCACATTCGACGGCGAACCAGACAGCTCATATATCAGGAAAAGGCGAGAAGCTCTGCCGGCCGGAGACACGGCTGGTATGGAAGGTACAGAGACGGAAAAATTCGCTCAGGAATTTTTCACTTCCTTTGTAGCTTTGAAGCAGAATGGGCAGTTCGATGAAAAGACCATAAACAATCTCTATGGTTCGATCGGCGAGAAAATAGCCGATCCTTCGCTCCTTGATCGCTACACTTCAAATAACGTCAAACTCTCGGAAGAGACCGGGGTACAAGCACAAGCTAAATACTATGATACATTGCAAGGTCTTTTTGAAAAGTATGCCGAGGCCGGTATCGGCGACGAGCTCGAAGCGGTGAGCGGTGACATTACTACTTATTCTTCTACAGGCGAAACAAATTCTGAAAGCCGCTTGAGCGGGATCGCGGACGCATACCAAGAATTTGCTTCCAAGATGTCCGAGATGTCTGTGCCATCCAGCCTCGTATCGCATCATCTGAAGATCATGAATGACGCGAATAATACCGGCGTCGCGGTGCGGAACATGGAAAAAATGGTGACGGACCCGATCATCGGCCTCTCCGGACTCTCGCAATACCAAAAATACAGTGATGACCTCATCAAAGCGGCACGCGAGCTTCAGGCAATATTGGAAAATAATGGTATAATAACCGAGTAAAAATAAAGCAAAATGAGCAAAGCAAATATAATTTTTAAAAATATAGTCGTCATATTCACGCTTGCGGGCATATTGCTTTCGCCTGTCTTGGTAAGTGCTCAGACATTCGGCGTCTTCGGTAGCAATTCGACCGGCACTTCCGGTGCCACCGGATCCAGTTCCGGCGGAAATATCAACGGCTACGTAAAAGGTCTTTTGCCCACTATCGCCAAGCTTCCGGAATGCCAGAAGGCCATAGGCAGCGGGATAAAGGGCTTGTTCAGGAAAGCCAAAAAAGAGATCGGTCCTCGATTAGAAGACGGCAGTTTTTCCGGCAAATCTGCCGAGAGTTCCGCCACAGTAGACGATATCGGAGTGCATGATGAGGCCACCTATACGGCAGTAATAAAACAAGGACAAACTATAGACAATATCGACACAAATACCGAGTCCATCAAGAAGAAAATTACCTGCACCGAAGCCATCGGCCGCATGGTCATAAAATTGCTGCTGCAAAAAATAACTTTGGCGACCATAGAATGGATCAGGAACGGAAATAATGGTCAGTCATTCTTTGTCCAATCCACTAAATATTTCCGTGATATCGCAAAAGAAGAGATCCTCGGCTTCGGGCTCGAGATAAATGATGCGAATAAGTTTCCTTTCGGCCGCGCATTCCTCTATGCACAAGCCAATGCTTTCAACAATCACTTCGCCCAGAACGCGCAGTTTTCTTTAGACAAGCTGATCCGCGACACTACGCCGCAATACACCGCTGCTGCTTTCAGTGAAGATTTTTCGCAAGGGGGCTGGGGAGCGTGGAATGCGATGACCATCATACCAGCAAACAATCCCCTTGGTTTCAATCTCTTGGCTTCAAATGAACTAAGTGGCAGGTTGGCCGGCACAGAGATGTCTACCGCACAATGGATCGACAAAGGCCTGCAATCAGCGGGCGGATGGCTGCCAGATTCTCGTTGCGCGGATCCGATAGGAGTCACCAAAGAAGAACACGATGCGGCTCTCGCCGGTAGCTCGAACATGTATCCGACCGGCTCGCCTCGCCTCTGTAAAAGATGGGAGAGTGTAACACCAGGCTCCATCGTGGCCAGCTTGGCCACAGATGCCGTGGGTTATCCAAAGGACGCCTTGCTCGAAGCACAAGATCTGAATGACGCCATCGCCGCAGTGCTTGACGCCTTACTCGCAAAATTCACCGCTCAGCTGACCAACGAAGGCCTTGCCGCATTGACTGAAAATGACAACAGACTCTCGCTTGATTCGCTCGGCATAAGCGACTCGGACAAATGGCAAACTGAAAAAGATTTTGCCGACTCCGCGCTGAATGCAAGTTCCTGGCTCCGGGATAATCCGGATTTCAATATCCGTACGGACTTTTCCCAAGCGGTGATAGACACGCAGCGTACATATATAGACAAGCTTGAACAGCAGAATGCGGCATTGCCGAACCTCATTAAAACAGTCTACCAGCTCGACTACTGTATCCCTGGTCCGCATCCGGATTGGGAAGAAGAAGCGCAGATCGCTCTGGAAACCGCCGAAAGCAAGATACCGGACGTGGATACTATTCCACCGGATACTGTACACCAGCTGGCCGGTGCATTTGGTGGACCGATAAATCAAATAGGTGTCGCCCTCGGCATAGGTGACGGAGAGAATGACTCTAAAAAACTCTACGCCGCATACGTCGGCCTCATTACCGGCCTGGCTGTAGTACGAGACGACAACTTGCTTCCTTATTCAAGCGTTGTTGAAAAATTGGATAAGATATTTGACCGATATGTGACTGCAGTAAATAGTACATTCATCCGCGACATCCAGCCGGGAGTGGCCAGCGAAGCGGAAGCGGAATTCCTACGAGCCGAGGGATATAAAAAGATAATCGAAGACAACAAGACAAATATTGCAGTCAAAAAAAGCATTGTGCAGCGACTTATCAATATCAAGAACAAAATTGATGCGCTCAACAGCCAGCTCGCTTCCGGCTCACTCTCACAGGACGCATATGAAAATGCGCTCCAGCCATGGACCAGCGCTTTCGGCCGCCTCTCTATAGACATGGTCTCCGGCAATGACATTGCCGCGGCAGATATCATGTGGAGAGAAATAATCGACAAAACCAATTACGTTTACAAGGACCTACTGAAAGGTGCGGCCGGCTGCGAAAATGACCTTGGTAATACTCCATGGCAGATACTCGACACCAAGCGTCCAGCTTATCCTTTTGACATATTGTATGATTACAACACCTTGGCTGCAGGAGCGGCAATTCCTGATCCGCTTAATGCGGGCATTACGAACAACATGCCGGCCATAGCGAATGGAGGCGGCCCCGGATTCCTCTCAGCCAGTTCATTTACCGTCTTCACCATCCCGACATTGGCAAACCTTTCAAGCATCACCAGCTTCTGCTCTTTCTACGAGCAGTTCGGCCTGGCAAATACGGCAGAATGCGGCAGCTTAGGCAATCCCCGCGGCCCGACTTATGTGCGAGTCAGCGATCTCTTTAACCTGCAGCAAGACAAGACTTCGCAGACGATCGGCGTGTTCGAAAGGACGCTGCAAATATATTAATTGAAGATGCAAAAAAATATAAAAAATATAATAGCGATGTCAGCCCTGCTCTGGATGCCCTTTTCGGCGCTGGCGATAAATTCCGTCCTGACCGGAAATGCTGCATCCATTACGGAAAATTCGGTCATTCTCTCCGGGTCCGCTAATCCGGAAGGATTTCCGAGCTCCGGATATTTCCGTTATGCGACCCTCGATATCCCACCCGTGTTCTGTAATGACGTTTTCGGTTCGGACATGAAATATACCAAAGAGACGAATATCGGATCTGGCGGCACCACCTCCTTCTCTAAAAAAATCACCGGGCTCGAGCCGAACACCAAATATTATTACTGCGCCATCGCTTCCAGTAGGACCGAGATACGTTATGGCAATGTGAAAGAATTCGTCACCACTCCATGCGCCTCTTGTTTCGCTACTTCCGTCATCACCGAAGATGCCCTGGTGGTGGACGCTGACTCTTCGTATGTGAACGGTTCTTACAATTCCACTTCTGTCTCGACGACGTGGTTCGAATACAGAAAAATAAATCCAGTGACGGAGACTGCTGGGGGGCTACTAATCGATATCAGCGAGCCTTGGAAAAAAACTTCAATCGTAAGCCATAGCTCGGGCGCGGGAGACATGGTATCGCTCATCAATAGTCTCACTTCCGGCACGCAATATGAATTCCGCGCGGCGGCGGCAAGCGGAGGCACTACGTATTACGGAGGTGTTCTGTCCTTCACTACCGCTTCACCGGGAAATACGAATCCCGGAGGAACGCCCGGCGGACAGCCGTACCAGGCTCCATGCGGTGATGATGACGATGAAAATTGCAACGGCACAGGCGGCGGAGGCACATATGTCGGCGGAGGTATCGGTGGGGGTGGAGATACTCCGGTAAATAATGATGGCGGCGGAGTAAATGATGGCGGAGGCGGGGGAGTGAACAATAACGGCGGCGGAAATACTACGTCGGGAGGAAATGGGAATAATCAGAACAATGGAAACAATGGGAATAACGGAAGTAATGGAAATTTGAATCCCAACGGCCCGTTCGTCTTGGGACAAAATGTTATTCCGCCGATAGATGCAGTAGTCCGCTACCACGAAGGAATCGAGACTGTATTTCAGAGACAAATAGCTGGGAACGAAGCCTTGGCGCGCGCGTATGGTTGGGACGGGCGGCAAGACCTGCAGACTTTTGCTTGGACACTTGCGCACTTTTATGCGCGCAGCTTCGGCTATATAAATACCGCGGGCAGAGAAATACGCGTCTCCGAGCCGGATGTGGCGGCATATCAATTGGCATTCTTGAATGGCCGCCTTACTGTATATGAGTATTATTACAGCAGGATCATAAGCATTCAGACGATGACTTCCACCACACGCAACGCATACGGTTACGAGTATTATTTCACCAAAAGATAGTTTTTTTGTGCTAAAATTACAACATAATAAATGAAAAGGCTTTTTTCATACATTTTGATATCGGTGATCGCGCTCGGCATTTTCATAGCGCCGATCGGGACAGCACACGCGGTCACCGCTCTGGAAATACAGCCGATACAACCTGCTGACATCACGCCGAATTCCGGAACTTTCAAAATAAAAATTTTGGGTCCAAAAGCGGGAGACGCGTTTGATCTGAATCTTCTCCAATATGATGAAGCCGGGCTCGTCAATTCCGTAAAGCATACCAATTTTACATCGCAGGTGAGCGATGCCGGCACTGAACAGACAGTTAGCTTACTCGTAGAATACAATTTTCAAGCGAGCAAAAAATACAGAATCCTCGCGAGCACTAATCCCTCGAATACGATATCCAATGCAGTAAATTTTAACGGCGACGGATCAGGGTCGCAACAGACGGATACAGGATTCCAAGCTGCCGCAGAAGGCACCAGCATGCCATCGAATATTCCGTCGGACGGTTACAGCTTTGAGTGTAAGCTCAGTATTGAAGGAGTAAAGGGCTGTTTGGCTGCCATAGTTTACACCATATTCTGGGAACCTTTGGCCGCATTCGCCAGACTGGCCGCCAAAATACTCGACTTCTTTGTCTATTATTCCACGAACAGCAGTTCATATTCGAGCGAATTCATCCGCAAGGCATGGGGAGCAGTGCGCGACATCGCCAACATATTCTTTATCGTATCTCTTCTATATATAGCGATACAGACCATTCTGAACCTTGGGCACGGGGCAAAGAAAGCCATCAGCTCCATCATCATCGTGGCGCTGCTCATAAACTTCAGCCTGTTCTTCACCCAGGTACTGATAGACGGCTCGAACATATTGGCGAAAGTTTTTTACAACAACATCAAAGCCGTCGACAGCAATGGAAATCCGCTCCCGGCTAACTCGGCGGGTGAAAAATCCATCTCCCTCGGACTCACCAAACCTTTCAACCCTCAGAACGTCATCACCCAGGATAACTATGCCGGCAATATCGGGCTGTTCATTTTCGTCACTTTGCTGTCTTCCGCCATCATGGCATTCATGGCATATATATTCTTCTCGGTCGCCATGCTCTTTGTCGGCCGAGTGGTCGCCCTGTGGCTTTCCATGATATTCGCGCCAATCGCTTTCGCTTCCAAAACTTTGCCTCACGTGCACATTCCGGGTTTCGGCTGGGAAGAGTGGCTGAGCAATCTACTCAAGAACGCATTCCTCGCGCCTGTCTTCATCTTCTTCCTGTATGTCATCATCCTGTTCGGAGATTTCTTCAGCCTCATCACATACGACATCGGCAATTCGACTGATTACATGGATAAATTCATGAAGACTATCATCCCATTCGCCATCATCTTTATCCTTCTTACCAAGGCAAAAGAAATAGCCCAGAAAATGTCTGGTGAGATCGGCGCGGCAATGTCAAAAATCGGCAGCGGCGTGGCAGGACTCGCCGTCGGCGGCGCGCTCGGCGCATATGCTCTCGCGGGGCGCTCCACCATCGGAAGACTCGGCCAGATGGCCGCGGACAGCGGCAAGCTGAAAGATCTGTCCAGCAATAAATACTATGGTTGGGCAATACGAGGATTACAGGGTGCAGGCGGAGCGCTCGGGGCTGCTTCATTTGATGTCCGCGGCACCGGCCTAGTAAAAGGCGTAGGCAAGCCGGCGCAAGGAGGCTTTGCCGGCATGAAAGAACGCCAGGAAGCAAAGCGCCTGAAGAGAGCAAAGGATTTGGAAGTCGGCGATAATGAAAAAGAGAAGCAGGAATTGAACAAGCTGCAGACCGATCTACGTGCCTTGCAGATGACTACTAATACGGAAGTGGCGAAAATCGACAAGCAGCTCGAGGCAGCTCGACAGAACCTGAAGGATGCAAACCTGATGCCGAATCTGACTGACGAGGATAAAGCTAAGAAGAGAGACGCATTGGCGGTATACGGAGACCAGCTCAAAGTATTCAAGAAACAGAAAGATGCACTGAAGACTGGTCAGGCGTTCAAAGATGAATATCAGGATATAGATGGAAATATCATTACTGTCGACAAAAATTACTCAGCTAAAGAATATAAGTCAGGAGATAACACACTGAAAGACATGGAAGAGTCTGTCCACCACGCCGAACATGCGATCGAGCTCAAGAACTACAATAGAAGAGATAAAGAGGCAGACAGAGTGGGCAGTGGACTTCACCAAACTATCAGTGTCATGACTGGCGGCAGCGCAAGCTCAGACCGCAACGCGTCACACAACATCAGGATGGGTATGAAGCCGCCGAAGGATGGTCATGGAGATCACGGGGGAGATGATGACCACGGGGATCATGGGCACGCCGCACCGGCCGAAGCCCACGCTCCGGCACCCGCAGGAGCACATGCGCCTGATCACTAAAAAATATGACTGAAGAATTAAAAAATAAAATCAACGAACAGCTCAAGACCTTACCAAAGGAGTCTTTGGACGCGGTACATTCTTTTGACTGGCTCGCACAAATAACTGCCGTCGGAAATTCTCACGGTCTACTGGAACAAGATATTGATAACTTGGCAATAGAAACGGTGCTGGTAATGACCGGCCTCGCATATCCGCAGGATATTGCCATGAATATAGAAGACGAAGTGGGGATCCCGAGAAACCAAGCGGAGATAGTGGCACAGGAACTTCTTGCGCAAGTATTCGTCCCTATCGCGAATAAAATTCGAGAGACGATAAAAAATAATTCAGTCGCCAAGGAGTGGACATGGCGCGAATCGCTCGATTTCATCCTCTCCGGCGGAGACTATGGCGTACTCATGAAAAAACACGTGGTCTCGAAAGATTTCACGGACACCATACGAGCCATCGTGCCGCCTTCAAAAATAGAAGACATAAAAAGTAAATTTGTTATATAATAGAAAGATGGCAGAACTTGACCTTCTACAGATAAAAATAGATAAGGCGAAAGCCGCTTTACCAGAGGCTACACGCGACGCGATACAAGCGGTAGATTGGCGCGGCATCGTCCTCTCGATGCGTGAGAAAAAGGGCTTCAGCTTCGAACAGATCGAAGACCTCGGCGTGGAAACTGAATTATTGCTGTGCGGCTTGCTGTCACCGGAAAATTTTCCGGCGGAACTTTCGGCTCGAATGAAAATTCCGCGTGCCAAGGCTGACGAGCTGGTAAATGAAATGAACGAGCTCGTTTTCAAGAAGATCCGCCAAGAACTGATGAAGCTCACGGAAAAGAAGAAAATTCAGGTGAGAGAAGAGCCGATTCCATCTGTCCGCCCGGCGGCGGCGACAATACCAAGACCCGATCTGAAAACAGCTGAGACAGACGTATTGAAATCCGTCGGCATCAATATTACCCCATCTCCCGTTCTCCCCCCTCAAATATCTGCAGCGGCTCCGATGGAAAAACGTGAAGACATGCTGACAAAAGTGGAACATCCCGAGACAATAAGCACGCCAAAACAAAATGAAAAAATTCTTTCTTCGGTCTCTTCCATACCGATTTCGAAGCTCTCCGGCTCTTTCCAACTGCCGACGGTAAAGACAGAGTATTCCTTGAGCAATATTTCCAAGACGCCGGTTTCTGTCAGCCCGCAGGCACCTGCCGTAGCTCCCGTCCCGGCACCACAAATAGACCCGTATCGAGAAATACCGCAATAAAATATGCAATTCAAAGTGCCACAATTCATCGACATCGAAGATAAGATCTTCGGCCCGTTCACTTTCCGCCAATTCGTCTATCTCGCCGGCGGCGGAGGGCTTTGCTTCATCCTGTATAAACTGCTCGGCTTTTTCTGGGGATTGATTCCTATGCTCATTATTGCCGGCTTTTCGCTCGCGCTCACTTTTTACCGTCCGAACAATAAGCCATTCATAAATATGCTCGAGGCCAGCATCCGCTACGCCGCCACGGACAAGCTCTACATCTGGAAGAGAAGACGGAAAGAAAAAGGTGAGAAAGCCAAAGAAGCGGCCTCTCTTGCAAGTGCCATACCCGCGCCAAAGCTGGGCGCGAGCCGATTGCGTGATCTGGCTTGGAGCTTGGACGTGCTGGACACGAAAAAAGATTCGCAAAATGAGGTAGAATAATACTATGGCCATACAAGCGAGAGCAACTCAAGATTTCGTACCTATCAAAGAAGTCCGCGACGGCGTGGTCGTTTTGAAAGACGGCGGGCTGCGCTCTGTCGTCCTCGCGAATTCAGTGAACCTTTCGCTCAAGTCTGAAGATGAACAGAAGGCCACCATCATGCAGTTCCAGAACTTCCTGAACACGCTCGATTTCTCCGTGCAGATAGTCGTGCAGTCGAGGAAGCTCGACATCCGGCCATACTTGCTGCTTCTCGAGAACAGGATGAAGGTGCAGAATGAACCACTCCTGAAAGTACAGACGCGCGAGTATATGGAATTCATCAAGAATTTTACCGAGACGGTAAATATCATGACCAAGACATTCTTCGTGGTCGTGCCGTATACGCCGAAAGAATTTTCCGCCGACACCGGCATGCTGAAAGGAATATTTTCCCGCAAGAACCGCGAAGAAGTCAAAGCGGCCGCGGCCGCGGATTTCGAAGAGAAGCGTTCGCAGCTCGAGCAGCGAGTAGCGGTCATCTCTCAGGGACTGGCCAGCGCCGGCATCAAGTCCGTCGAGCTCGGCACAGAAGAGATCGTGGAAGTTTTCTACAAGGTCTTCAATCCGGGAGAAATAGAAGGTAAAATAGACCTAACGAACGCGTAATAATATATGTCACTTTTAGATAAAATTTTAGGAAGAAGACCGAAAGAGAGCGACGCGCGAGCGTCCGTCTTGGCCGTGCTTCCGGAAGAAATCTACGAATCCGCCACGCTCGAGCTCCAGGATGTCATCGCTCCTTCAGCTCTGAAGATCGAACCAAAGTCCTTGAACCTCGGCGATAAGATAGCCCGTACATTCTTCATCATTTCGTATCCGAGGTTTTTGACAGACAATTGGTTCTCGCCCATCATAAATCTCGATAAGATATTCGATGTTTCGATCTTCATACACCCGATAGACACTTCGCTTGCCTTGCGCCAGTTCCAGAAAAAAGTAGCCGAGGTGCAGAGCCAGATAGCCGTACGCGAAGGGAAGGGCATGGTGCGCGATCCGATGCTCGATACGGCATATCAGGATCTCGAAAACCTGCGCGACAGCCTCATGCAAGCGCAGGAAAAAATGTTCGATGTGGGCCTGTACATCACCGTATATGCCGACAATGAGCTCGAGCTCTTCAAGATAGAGAATGAGATAAAATCCATGCTCGAATCAAAGCTCATATACATAAAGCCGGCCCTATTCCAGCAGGACGAAGGTTTCAAGAGCGTCATCCCGATCGGCAGCGACGTCCTTGCGGTGCATCAGAAATTAAATTCTGCTCCACTCTCTTCGATCTTTCCATTTGTTTCTTTCGACCTTACGTCCGACAAAGGAATCCTCTATGGGGTGAATCGGCACAATTCTTCGCTTGTTATTTTTGACCGCTTCTCTCTGGAGAACTACAACTCTGTCACCTTCGCTAAATCCGGCTCCGGAAAATCCTATGCCACGAAGCTCGAGATCCTACGCTCGCTCATGTTCGACACTGACGTCATCGTCATCGACCCGGAACGAGAATACGAATACCTGGCTGAAGCCGTCGGCGGACGCTATTTCAATATTTCGCTCTCATCCGAACACCACATTAATCCGTTTGACCTGCCGATCCCGCGTGAAGACGAAACAGCAGCGGATGTGCTCCGCTCGAACATCATCAACCTCGTGGGTCTGTTCCGTCTCATGCTCGGCGGGCTCACGCCGGAAGAGGACTCCATGGTGGACCGCGCCATTTCAGAAACGTATGCGATAAAAGACATCACGCCCGAATCTGACTTTTCCAATATCGAACCGCCACTCCTTTCCGACTTCGAGATGGTGCTCTCCGGCATGGAAGGTTCGGACTCCGTCGTGCAGCGTCTTGTGAAATATACGCGCGGCTCGTGGTCTACATTCTTGAACAAACCCTCGAACGTCGATATCAACAAGAAATTCGTCGTCTTCTCCGTGCGCGACATGGAAGATGAATTGAAGCCGATCGCCATGTACATCGTCACGCATTACATCTGGAATGCCGTCAGAAAAAATCTGAAGAAAAGATTACTTGTGGTGGACGAAGCGTGGTGGATGATGAAATCAGAAGATACTGCGTCATTCTTGTACTCCATCGCCAAGCGCGGACGCAAATACTTCCTCGGCCTGGCCACCATCACTCAGGACGCGGCTGACTTCATGAAGAGTCCGTACGGCGTGCCGATCGTTACAAACTCCAGCATCCAGATACTCCTCAAGCAGTCTCCATCTACTATCGACATCCTGCAAAAGACATTTAATCTGACCGATGAAGAGAAATACCTCCTGCTGGAATCCGGCGTGGGAGAGGGCATATTCTTTGCCGGCCTGAAACACGTCGCCATCAAAGTCATTTCCTCATACACTGAAGATCAGATAATCACCTCTGACCCCTCGCAGATCCTTTCCATCAAGAAGGCCAAGCAGGAATTAGCGGATGCCCAGACTGTGCCTCGAGGGTAAGAGCGTGATATAATATAGCCGATGTACGCCAAGTTACAAATGTCGGTCGTGGTCCTCGCAATCGCTTTTTTCGCATTGCCTATACTCTCCGCTTTGGCTCAGATACAGAGCGGCGATGTTTCTTTGTCGCTCACTCCGAGATATCCGCGGCCGAACGAATCGGTGTCCGCAGCACTCTCCACATACGCTTCCGATCTTGATCGCGCGCGTATCACGTGGCTGCTCGACGGACGGGTAATGATAGAGGCATTCGGGCAGAAAAGTTTTTCCTTTACCGCCCCAGCCGCAGGGTCACGCACACTGCTCCAAGCACGGATAGAAGCGGCGGACGGCTCTCTCATCGAGAAGACGATCGCCATCAGCCCGGCCGCCATAGATCTGCTCTGGCAAGGAGTAGACTCATATGTGCCGCCTTTCTATAAAGGCAAAGCGCTTGTTCCCACCGAAGGCTCATACAAGATAGTGGCAATACCGGCGAACGGCAGCGCCAAGAACTTCGCTTATCGCTGGGAGCAGGACGGCAAGACATCAGTCACTTTTTCCGGTTTTGGCAAGAGCTCATACACTTTCAAGAATACCTATTTGGAAACTGAGAATGAGATCAATGTCACCGTATCTGACCTCGCAGGCAATGGCATCGGTACGGGCACGACTACGGTCCGCCCCTCCGAACCACATATAACTTTTTATGCCAAAGATCCTATTTCCGGACAACATCTGCCACGCGCCATCGGGAACGGATTTTTCATACCCGAAGGAGGAGCCATAATCAGTGCCGAACCATATTTCTTTTCGCCGAAGGATCTGGAATCTCCGGACCTTCAGATGTCCTGGTATCTGAACGGAGCTCCCATTTCTTCCGATGTGAAGAACGAGATAGGAATAAAGCCGGAATCAGGCAGCGAAGGCAGTGCCCGCATACGCCTCACGGTCAAAAATCTCAAAAGATTATTTTTAAATCGCGAAAAACAGATCGATGTCACTTTTTAAGAACAAAAAAATAGTTATTTTTTCTCTGGCCGTATTGGTCGCTTTCGGAGCGCTTACCGCTTCCGTGAACGCAGCTACGACAAAAGTGAATCTTTCCATGGGCGCTCAGAATCAGAATTTTTCCACCCAGAAGTGGACTTGGGTAGTGAACATAGACACCGAAGGAACAGCGGACAACACAGATGCGGTCGTATTTTTATATGAAAAAAAAGAAGGGGAACCGAACAAACAGGTCGGGCAGTCGGTAATTAAGAAAATACAGGGTAATCATGCCGAATATAATACCGGCAGCATTCTGGATTCCGGAAAAACATACAGTGTATCAGTAGTCGTGGAGGATAAAACAGGAACTATAGCGCAGAAGGTGGGGGGGTTAGCGAACCCGACCATACTCTCCGGTGACGTGACACGGACAGACACCGAGACGGACTATACATTGCTGGCGCCAATTCCAAAAGTCGGCAAAGACGGAGTGGTGGATACAGCGTCCGGCTTCGGGGCATACCTCAACATCATGATAAATGTGATCATAGGCATTTGCGCGGCCCTTGCCATGATCATGATAGTGGTAGGCGGCATAGAATACATGACCAGCGAGCTGGTGTCTGAAAAAGCGGACGGGAAGAGCAAGATAACGAATGCCGTTCTCGGACTCATCTTGGCTCTCGGCGCATACGCCATCCTCAACACCTTGAATTCGGACCTGCTCGACGTGGGCCTAGGCAAACTACCGGAAGCGTCAGTCACGATAGGGGACGAACGTGAAATTTACGGTATGACGTCCAGCTCGAGCGGCACGCCGCCGAGCGGAGCATACGGACTATGCACTCAAGGATTCGAACAGATCAGCACTTCAGGAGGCACCTTCTGGGCATGCAAGAGCATTTCGGCCAACCTGAAAAAATTGATAGATGCGGCATGGGCGACAACACCGCAGATCAAGCTGGCCGGCGGAACATACCGATCAAAGCAAGCGCAGGAATCCTTGCGATCCCAGCACTGCGGCGGGCAATCTGCCATATATAACCAGAGCGCGAAATGCAATCCGCCTACCGCATACCCCGGCACTTCCAGGCACGAAGCGGGCCTCGCCATCGACTTCACCTGTGAAGGCCAGAGCATCGGGGCGCAAGACAATAAATGTTTCGTCTGGCTGAAAAATAACGCGGCCACTTATAAGATGTATAATTTGGCTTCAGAGCCTTGGCACTGGTCATACGACGGAAAATAATTATGTCACCACGAAATCTAAAACTTCTTATTATCATCCTCATCGCCGCCACGGCTATAGCTTTCGGCTTTTTATATTTTTATAATACCACTGACAAGACCGGTACTGTGGGAAGCACGGCCGGAACAAATTTCCTTTCTCAAATATGGCCTTTTGGCGGTACGAACAACGAACTGCCTACTGCGACCGAACCGACGGACATTTCCGGCTTTGAACCTGCCCCTGCGACCGAAGCTCCGGCAGCCAAGTTGAGAAAAGTTTCCGACCTATCGATCGCCGGATACATCATCTTCCAGAAAGAAAGATTCAAGGAACTGCCGGTGATCATTCCGGTCATCGAACCTGCCTCTACCGATGCCGCAGGTACCGCTTCTCAAGCTGCTGTGGTAAAACCTATCGCTCCGCCGACGGAATTCGTTCCTGCTCTGCGTTACGCCGAGAGAGCGACTGGCAATATCTATCAGGCATTTGCTGATAAGCTGGATGAGCGCAAATTCACCACCACTATCATCCCGCAGATCCATGAAGCATTTTTTGGCAATCACGGCGATTCAGTGATTTTCCGCTATCTGAAAACAGACGGACGGACCATCGAGACATTTGCGGGTATCCTGCCAAAGGAAGTTCTTGGTGCAGATTCGGCAAACACTTCTCTGAAGGGAATCTTTTTACCAGAAAACATCTCTGACATGACCATATCTCGGGACACCTCGCGCATGTTCTACATCTTCTCTTCCGGTACAAATGCCGTGGGCATTTCTGCAGGACTTGCCGGAGAAAAGAGGATCCAGCTCTTCGATTCTCCTTTCACTGAGTGGCTCTCTGAGTGGCCGAACAGTCGGATGGTAACACTTACCACCAAGCCTTCCGCGAACGTGCCAGGCTATATGTACGGCATAGACCCGAACCTGAAAGATTTCAATAAGATATTAGGTGGAATACCCGGTCTGACCACGCTCACCAGCCCGTCCGGACGCCTCATAGCCTATGGAAACAGGGACCTTACTCTGTACTTATATGATACAGGCACCGGAAACACGCAAGTTCTGCCGGCCAAGACATTACCGGAGAAATGTGTCTGGGGCAAGCTCTCCGAGACGCTCTATTGCGCCGTGCCGAAGTTCGTACTGAATGATGAATATCCGGACGCCTGGTACCGGGATGAAATATCTTTTTCCGATAGCATCTGGAAGATAGATGTAAAGACCGGCACATACACTGTGATCGCGGATGTCTACACGCTGGCAGGCGAGGATGCGGACGGCATCAAGCTCGCTCTCGACGAAGCTGAGAAATATCTCTTCTTCATTAATAAGAAAGATTTCAAACTCTGGGAGATCGCATTATAAAAAAATCTGTAATATAAAAAAACTCCCTGTGGGGAGTTTTTTTATATTACTCCGGTATATCTGATGACTACTCGGCGGGACGGACCTTCGCCCATTGATTCGGTCTTAAGGTCGGTCGCGTCCGAAAGGAATTCGTGAATGATGCGACGCTCAAAAGCCGACATCGGGTCCACTTCCACATTCGATTTAAAATAGCGGGCGCGCTCGGCCATCATATGAGCGATCGCGCGGACAGAATCTATGCGCTGTTTCTGAAAACCGCCGATATCTATCAGGAAGCCGTCGTTCTCGCCGCCCTCCGGAGCATTCTTCTCGGCAATCTTGCGGGCCAGGTGATTGAGCGCTGACAATGCTTCGCCGCCGCGCCCGGTAAAAAGATGCGGCTCGGACACATCCAAGGAAAACAAGGTCATCTTGGAATTGTCGTCTGAAATATCCAGTCCGTGGACAGTGACATTTGTCTTCTCAACCAATTCTTTGATCAAATTTTGTATATCGGCTTTATTCATATTATGTGAATTACTTAATGACTTCTACTAAGGTCAATTTCTTCCGGTTCGAATATATCTGCTGGCCGATAGCGAAGAGGTTGCTGGTTAACCAGTATAATGCGACCGCGGCAGAAAGAGGTTTAATACCCGGTACACCTGTATAAAGGAAAGCGAAAACTAAAATTGGGAAAAAATATTTCATATTCATCGCCATGCTTTTAGAGAGGCTTTCTTGAAAAGATCCTGTATTGGTTGCGGAAGCAGGGGGCTTTGGCATATAGTGTGCTTGGAAAAATTGAGAGACGCTGGCGAGTATCGCAAGTATGAGACTTTTTTGAGTTAAATCGATTGTGCCAAAAAACAGATTATTTATCTGATCAGGAACATGGACAAATGAATAAAGTATTTCGGGGCTAAAATTAATTCCTCTGAAAAAAACAGAATACAGTGCGATAATTATAGGAAACTGAATCAAAACCAGGAGACATCCGGAAAAGGGATTAGTTTTATGCTTTTTATAAAGTTCAAAAGTCTGCTTGGCCTGTTCTTCTTTACTGACTCCAGACGCTTTGATTTTGTTGATTTCCGGAGTTAGGAAGTTCATTTTTGCTTGATTTTCAATAGAGCGCTGCGAAAGAGGAAAAAGAGCAAGCTTAACCAAAATAGTAAGAATAATAATCGCAATGCCGACACTTCCACCAGGGACAACATCGACCAGAAAAGCCATAAGATTTATAAACGGATGATATAAAACAGTATTCCAGATATTAGTTAACATCTCCCCATTCTATACGAAAACACCGGAAATTCCAAATATTATCGTACCGGATCAATATGATTCTTTTGCCATGGATGGCAGCGCAGGATGCGGCGAATAGCCAGATATATTCCTTTGGTTGCGCCATATTTCTCTATGGCTTGTTTAGTATAGTCTGAGCAGGTCGGATAAAAAACGCAAACGGACTTTCGAAAAAGACCAATTTTTTTTAAGAAACCCTGATCGGGTGAAAGATTTTTCTGGTAGAAATTAATGCAGCTTATTAAGAATGATCGTGAGTTCATGTTCAAGATTTTGAATTGGATTATATATTTTAGTTTTTCGCCCACCGAAGACAGCAGCGGATCTTTTGCCGAAAACGAGCGCGCCGGTAAATTGTGCGGGAAGCTGCTGTATATATTTTTTCAATACTTCATATGCGCGACGGCGGAGAAGATTGCGAGCTGAAGCTTTCTTTACCGCAGTCTTCGGCACAAGAGCGGATACTTGAGGGGAGTCATGAAGGGGCAGGTACACGAACTTGAGAGTCAGGTTCGGGGAATTCACGAATCTCCCTTCTTTGAAGATTTTTTCAATAGCCTTCTTGTCGGCCCTATTTTTCTTTGGCAGCATAAAGCTCTAGACGGCGAGTTTCTTGCGTCCTTTCTGTAGCCTGCGCTTTAAGGTCTTCTGTCCGTTCTTGGTCTTGGAGCGGGAGAGGAATCCGTGAGTTCTTGCGCGCTTTCTCTTTTTAGGCTGATATGTTTGTGACATATTGCCAGTTTATATTATTGTTTGAAAAAAATCAACTTTCATAGCCTAAAAAGATATCCACAGTTTGTAAACATAGTTAATAAGATTCCGGCCTTTTGCCTCTGTGGATAACGGGAGTATAATGTGAAGCAATGGATACAAAACAACTTTGGAAAAATTGCCTGTCAGAAATCGAACTCAGTGTTTCAAAGGCCAATTTCAGCACCTGGTTCAAAAATACATCTATATTAAAAGAGGAAGCGGGGGTCGTATTTGTAGGGGTTCCGAATGAATTTGTGCGCGATTGGCTCAAAAATAAGTATCATAAGCTCATTACCAAGACCATTGCCGACGCATATGAGACAATGCGAGCCGTAGAATATGTCATCACTAAGACTGAAGGGGTAAAACAAGAACTACACACCCCATCTGAGCCGTATATCAATAAAGAATTACCTCTTAAAGACCTTTATATCAGCCCAGAAGATAACTTAAATCCGCGCTATCGATTCGATTCCTTCATCGTCGGGGCCTTCAATGAGCTCGCGTACTCCGCTTCACAGGCCATCGTGAACGCACCGGGGCGCGACTACAACCCATTCTTCATTTATGGTGGCACAGGCCTTGGAAAAACACACCTTTTACAGGCCATCGGCAACGCCATCAAGGAAAAATACCTTAACAAGAAAGTAAATTACATTACGCTCGAAAAATTCGCGACTGATTTAGTAAATTCTTTCCAGGCGGGAAACAACAAAACAAATGCTTTCAAAGAAAAGTACCGTAAGTATGATCTACTCATCATCGACGACATCCAATTCATTGGTAAAATGGAAAAAACCCAAGAAGAACTCTTCCATACCTTCAATACGTTCAAAGAAGGGAATAAGCAAATAGTTTTTTCCTCGGACAAACACCCGAATTACATTCCCGGACTTGAAGACCGTCTAAAGTCACGTTTTGCCGCCGGCATGATCGTGGATGTGTCCGAGCCGGAATACGAATCCCGCCTCGCTATCCTGAAAGTGAAAACCCAAGAGCTCGGTATCGCTCTTGAGCCTGAAATACTCGAATACGTAGCCTCCGTCATCCAAGGAAATATCCGCGAACTCGAAGGTAGCCTAAATACGATAATATTACAATATCGCTTGAAAAATAAACCTCTTTCACTTTCAGAAGTGAAGAACGTACTCAAGAACAGCATTAAGCCAAAGAAGAACGTGGCTATTAAAGACGTAGTAAAGATCGTCAGCGATCACTATAATCTCGAAGAATCTTCTATTTATGAAAAAACCCGCCGTAAGGAAATCGTGAAGGCTCGCCAAGTCGTGATGTATCTTCTTCGTGAAGATTTTAATGTTTCTTATCCGCTCATCGGACAGAAACTCGGCGGCAAAGATCACACCACAGTCATCCATTCGTACCTGAAGATCAAAGAAGATCTGAAAGGTGATCAGCAATTATTACAAGAGCTTGAACAAATACGGGTGATGTTCAAATAAAATGTATGGGGATAAGTATGTTGGGAAAGTATCGGTAAGTCTGAAAGTAAATGTGGGTAAAAACAGAGAAAATTATTTTTTAAAAAATGTATGGGGATAAGTAGAAAAGTTATCAGGCTATGACCAAAGAAAAAATATTGAAAATAATCATACAGATCTTTATATAAAAGCTTTGTCCACATATCCCCATGAGTAATAACATTAATAGTATTTAATATATAAGATATAAACAATTATGAAATTAGAATGTAGTATCGAGAAAATAAAAAATGCGGTCGGACACGTCGAGAGAATCACCGGTAAAAATTTAACACTACCTGTTTTGAATTCTATTCTTTTTATCGCTTCTGGAAAATCTTTGAAACTTCGCGCCACTAATCTTTCGCTCGGTATTGAGATCGAGATTCCTGCAAAAATAGAAAAAGAGGGTGTGGCTGCGATTTCCGGCTCCGTACTTGCTGGTATATTTTCTAATATAACTACGAATGATACCGTTCTTTTTGAGGGGGAAGACGGAAACCTCACGGTAAAGACTAAGAAGAGTCGCATCAAACTCAAAGGTCAGCCACATGATGATTTTCCTACTATTCCTCGTGTTGAAGGTACCACTTTTGAAATAGAGGCAAAAAAACTTGTCGATGGCATTAAATCCGTCTATTATAGCTCTTCCGTTTCTGATATTAAGCCTGAAATATCAAGCGTTTTTATATATTCGGATGATCAGAATCTTGTATTTGTTTCCACTGACTCTTTTCGCCTTGCCGAAAAGAAAGTAAAAGTAAAAGGTTTGGAAGATATTGCCGGTATTTTGATTCCGTTCAAGAATATTCCTGACATCCTTCGTGTATGCGGCGAAATTTCCGGCGAAGTAAAAGTCTGTTTTAATAAAAATCAAATATCTTTTTCTTCAGATAACACATATCTCACTTCCCGTGTTATTGATGGCATTTTTCCGGACTATCGCCAGATATTGCCTAAAGAAAAGAAAACAGAAGCAATTGTCCTCAAACAAGATCTCTTAAATGCCCTCAAGCTCTCAAATATCTTCTCAGACAAGTTTAATCAAGTGAACCTAACCCTTCAGCCGAAAGCGAAAGTATTTGAGCTCTCGTCGCAAAATAGCGACATCGGCGAAAATAAAACTTCTGTCGATGGCGCGCTCACCGGGGAAGATGTTGAAGTCGGTTTCAATTACAAATATTTCCTTGATTGCTTCCAATCTATTACACCAGACAGTGTTTCTCTTCGCTTCAATGAAGCTTCCCGGCCTATCGTTGTCTCTGGTGTGTCCGACCCGTCCTTCACATATCTCATTATGCCGATGAATCGCTAATTCTTTTACATGATAGAAATCAAAGACTTACTTGCTAAATACCAGAACCTCCTCGTCTCCGAAGGAGGCAGGAAAGAAGAAGTCAGAAAAATAATTTCCGAAATCATACGTTTTGATATACCGCCCGAAGCGATGGAAATAAAAAATGGCACAGTGTATTTAAATATCCGCCCAATATATAAAAATGAGATCCTGGTAAAAAAAGATCTATTGGATGCCCGCTTGCGAGAGTCTTTTGGCAATAAGTCACCTGAAGATTTTAGATAAAGTAATTACTATTGTATTTTGAAAGTGGTACTTGTTTCTCCACGATTAAATGCCGTGTCGTAGGACACGATTGTCAGATTGTTATTTGCACTTAAGTTGTCGAGTTCCGAAGGGATGAAACTGAAGCTGAACGGCGCGCCTGTTGAGCCGAGGTATGTGTCGTTCACAAAGACATCTATTTTCTTCAGCGGAAATGCGCCGGCACTCGATATTTGTATAGTGATGCGCTCATCCTGATTATATATCGTAGTGGTGTCGGGGGAGAGAATAGTTACCGTCGGCTTGTTGCTGTCTGTATGCACTGTGTCCTCTATAACCGGCTTCTGGTCGACAGTGACGACAGAATACCCTCCGCCGTTCCTTGCCCACCAATTACGTACCGGAATTTCCCAATTATTGAATTGCGAATCCTTGGCCGGGTTGGCTGGTGTCGGGCCGATAATGTCATTCCTATCTATCCAGTAGAGGATTGTGTGCACATTCGTCACCACTTTTTCCCGTCGGGCTTCCGGTGGCGTATTTTCCGTCGCCAAGTTGCCGGAGAATGTATCAATAAAGAAATTTTCATTGCCTTGCCAGATACCGCGCAGCACCGGTTTTACTTTTGCCGGATCCATATTGATTTCCGGTTTTTCAAATCCTTCTTCCGGTATGGTCGCCAGCGCCTCTTTCATGAATTTATTCCAGATCGGCCCGGCCAATGCCGAACCTCCTTTTTTCATCGGCTTGTTATTATTATTTCCCGCCCACACGCCCACAGCGATGCCCGGAGCGTACCCGATCGTCCACGCGTCCTTATTGCTATTTGTCGTACCCGTCTTTACTGCCACCGCCTTGCCGTCCACATACAGCGGCGAATGGGCGCCGAAGGTCGGGATGCGGGCCTTCTCATCGGAAAGGATATCAGAAATCGCGAGTGCTGTGTCTTTCGGTAATGCCGCTCTTTCATGTGGTGCGTATTCTTCCAAGATCCTGCCCTTCATGTTTTCCACTTTGATGATTCCAGTGTATGGATTACGCACACCCTTGTTCGCAAAGACACTGTATGCTGAAGTAATGTCGAGCAATGATACCTCACCGCCTCCGATGACGAGCGTGAGGCCGTAGCGGGAGATGTCGGTGAGTGTGCTGATGCCCATGTCCTCGGCAGTCTTGAGCGAATCCTGCAGTCCGGCGAGATAAAATAATTTTACCGCAGGTATGTTTATGGATTGGGCGAGGGCGTTGCGCAAGCTTATCGGTCCGCGGAATTTGCCGTCATAATTATCAGGGCTATAGCAGGATTCTTTACTGTAGCCTGGCAGCGGATTGCCAGCTGAGTTACAGGTGGTCGAGAATTCCGTCGGCAGGTCAAAGAGCACTGTATCCGGCGTAAATCCTTTATTAAAAGCCGTGGCATATATGAATGGCTTGAAAGACGAGCCTGGCTGACGCAGAGCAGTCGCCACGTTGTAATTACCCTCTATGTTTTTGTCGAAATAATCGCGTGAGCCCACCATTGTGAGTATTTGCCCTGTCTTTGGATCGATAGCGACGAGCGCGGCATTGCTGCCGCCCCAGTTCTTATCATTTTCCAATGCCCCTTCTTTCACGATCTGCTCACCTTTGGCTTGCAGCTTGGCATCGATAGTGGAAATCACTTTCAATCCGCCATTTTCCACCATTTCCTCGCCGTATTTTTCTTCCAAGTATGCTTTGATAAAAAATACGAAATGCGGTGCCTTAATGCCGCCCTGGCTCTGGGTCATGAATGTCACTTGTTCATTTTTTGCCGCCATATATTCTTCTTCGGTGATGAAGTCGAGTGTGCGCATGCGGGAGAGCACCAGATTTTTTCTCTCATCAAGACGGAGCTTGTTCTTGCCATATGGAGAAAGAACCGTCGGTGACTGCGGAATGGCCGCTAGATATGCCGCCTCTGCTAAAGTAAGAGCGTGCGCGTTCTTGCCGAAATATGTCTTCGAGGCTTCTTCGATGCCGTATATCGTGCCGCCGTATGGGGCTTCATTCAGGTAATATTCCAATATTTTTTCTTTCGGCATCGAGTGGTCCACTTTGATGGCCAGCACCCATTCTTTTATTTTTCTGGTTATTGTCTTTTTCGGATTGAGCAGCGTGTTCTTCACCAGCTGCTGGGTGATCGTCGAGCCGCCTTGCGTCGTGCCGGAAGAACCGAAGAGATTCGAGAGCACCGCGCGCACGATGGAAGTGATGCGGATGCCTTGGTGGTGATAAAATTCAGAGTCTTCGATGGCTACCGTCGCATTCTTGATATTATTGCCCATGTCGGCAAAAGCGATATTCGTGCGCTTTACGTCCTGATGGATGTCATACAGCAATACTTCGCCCGTGCGGTCATAGATCTTGGTCGAGCTGGCTACTTTTCTTTCTTCGAAGGAATGGAAGTCCGGAATGCGAATGGAAGCTATCCATATGACCATTGTTCCAATGATAAAAACGCCCACTCCGGCCGCAAAAAGCCCCAGATGGTGCAGGAATTTCTTGTGCTGGCGGAATTCCGAACGAACCTTCTTATGCAAATGCTTCATTACGTAATCATAGCAGAAATATGATATACTGTCAGCGTGAAAGTGATAACTGACCCGAATAAAATAAAAGCTCTGTTGGAGCGGGGAGTGGAAAATGTATTCGTAAAAGAGAAGCTGGAGCAGAAATTGCTGTCTGGAAATAAGCTTCGGGTGTATTTAGGCATAGATCCGACCGGCCCGACTTTGCATATGGGGCATGCCATCCCACTCAAAAAACTCAAAGAGTTTCAGGACCTCGGACATGAAGTTATTTTATTGATGGGAGATTTTACCGCGATGATTGGCGATCCTACGGACAAGATGGCTGCCCGGAAACAGCTCACAAAAAAAGAAGTCCTTGGCAATCTGAAAAAATATAAGAAACAGGCATCGCTTTTCCTTAAATTTTCCGGTTCAAATAAAGCGCAATTTAAATTCAATTCCAAGTGGCTCTCTCAAATGAGTTTCGGTGATGTGCTTGAACTCGCATCAAATATGACCGTAGACCAAATGCTCAAGCGCGATATGTTCGCGCGCCGTGCAGAAGAAGGCAAGCCGATATTTATCCATGAATTTTTATATCCGCTCATGCAGGGCTATGATTCCGTGGCGATGAAGGTGGATGTGGAAGTCGGCGGCAATGACCAGACATTTAACATGCTCGCCGGGAGGCATTTAGTTTCCGCTCTGCAGAAACGGGACAAATCTGTTCTTGCCACCAAATTGCTTGAAGATAACAATGGTAAGAAGATGGGAAAAACCGAAGGCAACATGATAACTTTTGAAGATTCTCCTGAAGATATGTTTGGTAAGGTAATGAGCTGGAATGATTCGCTTATAAATATTGGTTTTGAACTTTGCACGGATGTAGTAGATATCCCAAAGACTGAAAATCCGAAAGATGCGAAGATGAAGCTGGCATTTGAAATCGTAAAAATATATCACGGCGAAAAGAAAGCAAAATCCGCAGAGGAGAATTTTGTGAATACATTTCAGAAAAAAGAAATTCCTGACGAAATGGAAGAAATATCCGCACAAGCAGGCGCAATGCTCGGCGATGTGCTGGTAGAAAAAAAGATTCTCGCATCAAAAGGCGAATGGCGCAGATTAGTAGAAGGCGGCGGCGCGCATGATTTAGAGAAGAATGAAAAGATAAGCGATGCGAATATGAAACTCTCCGGAAATATCACGCTGAAGCTCGGCAAGAAACGATTTCTGAAAGTAACGGTAAAATAAAACCCCGACGAAGCGTCGGGGTTTTATTTATTATCTATCCTTGTCAGGATCGTCTTCTAATTCATCATCTATATGGAAGCCATTTGCCAACATTTCATCATCCAGGCTGTCCCCGTCATCGCTCAATTCATCGCTCATGGCAGCGCTTCCCCCGAACTCGTCAGTTGTATCGTCGTCGTACATGTTGATTTTCTAAAATTTTGTAAACCGACCTTTTAATAAATTAATAAATTTCTTTCCCACCTTAATTTTATAATAAGATAAAAAATATCAGCAAACAAAGCAAGTACAGGGTGTGGATAATGTTTAGTTTATTCCCGGGGCGCAGAGGCAAATGCAGTCAATGCTATCGCTATCGCGTCCAATTCATCGTCTGATTGCTTTGCTCCGTCTATATCCACCAGCATACGCACCATCTTCATCACTTGCGCTTTGTCCGCGCCGCCGTGCCCAGCTACAGCCACTTTAATCTGCGGGGGAGTAGCTTCAAATATCTGGAGCCCCGCCCGCGCCGCCTCATACAGCACCACCCCGCGCGCTTCAGCCACATGCATCGCCGTCTTCTGATTGTTCGTAATAAAAAGGCTTTCAATAGCCAGCATTTCCGGCTTGTATTCACTGATAACTTTCCGCACTTCTTCGCCCAGCATTGCCAATCGCTCCGCAAAATCCATTTTCGCCGGCGTCTTAAAGCACTCCGAAAAAAGCACCTGCTCGCGCCTGTCGCCTGTATTTTTCTCCAGCACCGCAATGCCGAGCCGTTCAAATCCGGGGTCAATACCTAAAATTCGCATAAAGGAAGTTTAGCATATTTAGTATCAGTAAAAATACTCAAATGCTATAATATTTCCTATGTGGATATTTTTAGCATTCCTTGCACCGGCGATGTATGCTGTCGCAGAAATTTTCGACGAGTATTTGAGCAATCGAGGATTCAAGAATTTGAGCGCTTTGGTATTTTTTTCCTGTATCCTTAATTTTATTTTTATTCCGTTTCTTTTCCTTGTACAAAAACCGGTGTTTCCCTCTTGGAATCTTCTCTGGCCGCTTATCGGGGTAGCGCTGACTAATCTGCTTTATCTCTATCCATATTACAAGTCTTTAAAAATCGAGGACACTTCGGTCGTCTCCGCATTCTTCTCTTTTGGCAAGATAATTATTCCGATTTTTGCCTTTATATTTGTAGGAGAAATATTAAGTATTCGGGAGTATATCGGTATTGGCATTATCATACTTGGAAATGTGGTCCTGGCGCTCCATATGACCGGCAAGAAAATCCGCTTAAGCAAAGCCTTTTATATGATTCTCTTCGCTTCCACCTTACTTGCGATCGAAGGAATATTATTCAAATACATGTTCGAACAAGGTGTGAATTGGAGCATGGCCGTCGGTGGGCAGCTCCTGATTTCTTGTGTGCTCGGCTGCGCTACCCTTCTTGCTTTTCGAAGAACCAGGAGGCATATCATGGAAGAAAGAGGTAAATATAAAAGCTCGGCAAAAATATTATTTTCTGAAGAACTATTTACATTCTTGGGCCTTGCCGCAGAAACATATGCTATCAGTCTAGCACCTGTGACGCTCGTCAAAGGCATAGGCATGGCTATTCCTATCTTTGTGCTTTCATACACTGTTGTAGTTAAAAAATTTAATCCGAAAGCATTTCACGAAAATACTAAAAGAAGCGTAGTTATTAGGAAAGTATTTATTTTTGGACTCATTATTCTTGGCCTTTTTCTTGTAGGGTTTACGGAGTAGGTTCAAATCCCAAATGCTCGTATGCTTTCGCTTTACTGAATCCAAATATTTTTAAATAACTCTCTCATGTTGTGTGCCATTACCGAATCTTTTATTTCTATAAGATAAAAAGGACGCTGTTTTGTAATTATCATTATGATATATGAACCTACGACCCATTGGGTAGCTGAAAAATCATTTTTATCCCAAAATTTAATATGCCGCCTGTCAGAATATTTTTTCTCTTTCATTTTACTTTCCGTGCCCGTATCATTTGTCAAAAGTTTTAAATCCGATTCTTTCGGCGCTCTATCCCAGCTCCAATCTATCCACTTTTCAAATTTTTGTATGAAAGTATTGTCTTGAAAACCCCACCAGGTGGTATTTTCTTTTTCCATGCTTTCATACCACCTCGGAGTAGCTTCGTATAAATAAGTTTCCAAGTCTGCTTCATCAATGAATCTTATTTTAGGCACCGAGTATGTTTTTGACTCGGGAGCGTTCTTCAATAGTTCCTGCAATTCTTGTATAGAAGCTACTTTGCTTTTTGTTTTTTCTTTCTCGCCCTCAATTATTTTTTCTAATTCATTTTCTCGCGCTGGTAAATAGTACAAAGTCTTTCCTCCTAAGTCCTCCACAATCAACCCTTTTTCTTTGAGTTCTTTGGCTACGCTGTAAACAGTCGTTCTGTTTATTTTTGTCAGGCGCGAAAGCAGGGCAGGGGCGATTTTCCCATGCTCTAATATGAGCTTATATATAACTTGCTCCTTGTTTCCCAATCCGAGTTGGTGAAGCACTTTTTCTATCATAGCTCTATACTATCATATTTGTTGAAAAGTTGTCAACACTTCTTTTATAAAAAGGTTAAATATTCTTTAAATTAAAGGTATAAATGTTGACAGTATAGTATCAAATATGCTAAATTTGGAGCATTATTATCCAGTAATTAAGTTTTTTAAAATATGAAAAATCATATAAGCAGTATTGCTCTTGTTGTAGCAGTTGTTGGTTTATGCGTCAGTTTTTCTGTAAACGGGAAAACTGACTCGCAATCTTTGTCAGATAAAATTATCCAAAAAGGAGAAATCCGGATCGGATATATTATATATCCACCTCTTTTGCTCAAAGACCAGACAACAGGACAATTATCGGGTATTTCTTATGACATAGTAGAGGCAGCGGCAAAAAAATTGGATATTAAAACTAATTGGGTGGAAGAAGTCGGCTGGGGTTCGGCCATTGAAGGTTTGAAAACTAAACGATATGATATTTTGGGAACTCAAATGTGGCCGAACTCAGCACGAGCGAGAGAGGCGGTGTTTTCTGTCGCCCCGATGAATAGCGTTATTTATCCGTATGTCCGTGCAGGAGATAATCGCTTTAATGGAAATCTTAGGAAACTAAATTCAAGCCAGTTCACAATCAGCGCTGTTGATGGAGAAATGGCTGTGTTTATTGCCAAAGAAGATTATCCTTTGGCAAAAGTAAATGCATTATCCCAGCTTTCTTCTTATGCCGAAGTTTTCCTGAATATCACTAATGGAAAAGCGGATATCTCATTTGCAGAGCCGTCGGTAGCGAATGATTTTCTTAAATCAAATCCTGGAAAGATTGAGCGAGTGGGAGACACCCCGATTCGCACTTTCGGCAACAGCTTCGCTTTTGTGCGCGGAGAAGACTCCGCGGTGTCTATGTGGAATATTGCGCTTGGCGAACTGGTCAATGACGGAAGCGTTGCACGAATTCTTGAAAAGTATAAAGTTTCTTCCGACTACGCCTTGAATCGCTAACAGCCATATATGTTCCAAGTATTAATAAAATACCATCAGCTTCTGCTGCACGGATTCGCTATCACACTGAAACTCCTAGGCTGTATTGTATTAACGGGAATACCGCTTGGAATCGTGGCCGGCGTAATTGGCGGCAGATACAGCACCGAACTTGGAAAAATAATCAAAGGCGCAAAATTTTTCACTAAAGTTGTTCCGGTACTGGTATTTTTGTTCTGGCTTCACTATCCATTGCAGGGGATGCTAGGAATCGTGATTGACCCATTTTGGACAGCAGCCATAGCGCTGGGATTCATTAATTTGATCGCGACCGCTTATGTGATAAATGTCGAACTGGAATTGCTGCCAAAATCTTATCGTGAAGCAGGGACAACTTTGGGAATGTCTAAAAATAAAATTATACGCCATATCGAACTGCCCTTACTTATGCGCAGAACTCTGCCGCATTTGTTATTGAACCAAGCCGCAATGCTAGAGTACACTTTGTTTGCAAGCCTTATTTCCGTTCCGGAATTGTTCCGCACAGCTCAAAGCATCAACGCTATGGCATATAAACCTGTGGCTATTTATTCCTTGCTGGTCTTATTCTTTTTTGCCATCCTCGCTCCGCTTCACTTGTCCATAGTCTGGATTCAGAAAAAGTATGTTGTCCAATATGCTTGAAATAAAAAGCGCGACAAAAAAATACTCCGACAGTAAGGGTAAGAAGGAAAGAGGAATCAGCGATGTTTCCTTCTCTGTTTCACCAGGTGAAGTAATTTGTGTTCTGGGTGCAAGCGGTTCGGGCAAAAGCACACTTCTTCGTGTACTATCTGGAATTGAAATACCCGATTCCGGCTCTGTGGCTATCGGCAGAGAGAATCTTGCCAGCTATGTTTCGCAGGAGTATACGCTGTGGCCGCATCTGACTGTACTCGAGAATCTTATTTTGGCACCGAAGCTGGCTAACAGAGAATCTCAAGTAGAAATAACTACTGAGGCAAAAAATCTTTTAGAACGCTTCGGCTTGGGCGAGCATGCGAACAATTACCCTTCCGAGTTATCCGGGGGACAGAAACAAAGAGTCGCTTTGCTTCGCGCCGTAATGGTAAAACCTAAAGTGTTGTTGCTTGATGAAATAACATCCGCACTTGACCCGGAGTTAACAAAAAGCGTTTTGGATTTGATACGCGCGCTGGCAAAAGATGGTTACACGATGGTAATCGTTACCCATCATATGTCGTTTGCGATGTCTGTGGCGGACAGGATTCTTTTTTTAAAGGATGGTGTTTTGTTTCAGGATAAAAAGTCGGTAGATTTTTTTACTCGTCAGACCGATACTGAAATAAAGTCTTTCATCATGGATATTGCAAAGCGAGACGAATCAGTCGAAATATTCAGGGGAGTAGAGCAGTTCCAAGCGTACCACTTAGGGCTTTTAAAGCGTTTGCCGGAGAACTCTGTTATTTGCGTTGCGGGAGCGGTCGGGGACGCGTGGTATGCCCCTATGGGGGAATTTTACAACCACTACGAAAAGCTGCGCATCAAAAAGCGGATTACATGGAAAATGGTCACTTACAGCCAAGGAGGAAAAGACAGGCAGCTTGCCGCTGACTTTCCTGAACTGAATCAATTTCGTGAGATGCCAAGAAATATTCAAAATCCCGCAAATTATAATGTATTTGAAGATACGGTCATAACACAGATTTTTGAAGATGAACCCACAATAATACAAATCAAGAATCAAAAAGTCGCAGATGCGTACACGAGATTCTTTGAAGAATTGTGGCAGATAAGTTCAGTAGATGAGAAGTTACATTAATTTACTTTGCACATTCTCCGGTACCTCAAACCCCAAATGCTCATACGCTTTTGCCGTAGCGGTACGGCCGCGGGGAGTGCGTTCCAGGAAGCCGAGCTGGATGAGGTACGGCTCCACCACTTCTTCTATGGTCGCTTCTTCTTCGCTCGTGGCGGCGGAGATGGTATTTAATCCAACCGGCCCGCCGCGGAATTTTTCAATGATGATTTCCAAAATTTTTCTGTCGCCGGAAGTGAGGCCTGCTTCATCTACTTCAAGGAGCGCGAGCGCCTGCTTCACTGATTCTTTATCCAAAGGCTTGCCGTGCACCTGTGCGTAATCGCGACAGCGTTTCAAAAAATAATTCGCGGTGCGCGGCGTGAAGCGTGAACGCTTGGCGATTTCGGCCAGCCCTTCTTCATCTGCGCCTACACCGAGGATTTTTGCGGAGCGTTTCAAAATTTCCAAAATTTCTTTTTCATCATAAAATTCCATCCGGAAAGAACCGCCGGAAAATCGGGAGCGGAGGGGAGAGGAGAGCAATGCCACGCGCGTCGTGGCGGCGATCAGCGTGAATGGCGGCAAGTCCAGCTGAATAGTGCGCGCCGAAGGCCCTTTGCCGATGATGATGTCGAGCACACCGCTCTCCATGGCCGGGTACAGCACTTCTTCTATCATCTTGTTCAGGCGATGTATTTCGTCTATGAACAAAATATCGCCAGGGGAGAGGTTCGTCAGGATGCTCGCCAGGTCACCCACTTTTTCAATGGCCGGGCCGGAAGTACTTTTCATGACGCGTCCCGTCTCGCGGGCGATGAGGTGCGCCAGGGTGGTCTTGCCGAGGCCCGGAGGGCCGTAAAAGAGGATGTGCTCAGGTATTTGGTTCCGGCCGGCCGCCGCGGAAAGCAGGATTTTGACGTTGTCTTTTATGTGTTTTTGGCCGACATAGTCATCCCAAGCGGCAGGGCGCAGGGCTTGGTCTAAAGTACTTTCTTCGCTTTTCTCTATTTTTTTTGGTGTATCGCTTGACATTTAAATCGTAATATGCTATATTGTACTTGTAAGCGTAATTTTCAACAGGCAATCCACATAACAGCTGTATTATAGCATTTGTGGCCGCCTCAATATAGTATAATGAGTCAGTGAGATTTTGGGCAGTTGTCCGCGGGAGCGGATTTTGTTTTTATAAGAAGGCGATAATCTCTAAGCAATCAGCCACCGGTTCTACATCTTTGCGTAGGACATCCCGGCACTATTATTAGTTCGCGGGGGTCATCCTTCAAGAATGTGTTACTTTTGGGGCTTAGCTCCGAAAGGATTGTTTAGAGATTAGCGCTTTTTTTTATTCCTCCAACAAATCAACCACGCTCTGCACTTCTTCCATAGACGTGATTCCGTTTATTATTTTTACCACGCCGTCCTGGCGCATGGAGAGTATGCCCTGCGCGCGGGCGACTTTTTTGATTTCGCGTTCGGAGGGATTTTCCGGCATTATTTTTTCAATATTTTCATCTGTACGAATAGCTTCAAATATACCGATGCGGCCTTTAAATCCGGTGCTGTTGCATTTCTCACAGCCGACGGGTGAGTACAGTTTTATCGGAGCGGAAGCGTCTATTTTATAATTCGCCAAATCTTTACCTTCTGCTTTGATGCCATCCATGACGTTTTTCAAAATCTTCGCTTCAGCTTCGTTTGGAGCTTTTTCTTTCTTGCAGGCCTCGCACAGTTTGCGTACCAATCTTTGCGCGATGGAAAGCGACAGTGCGGACACCATAATCTTTGGATTTACTTCCAAATCTATCAGGCGGGGGATGACGCCGGCGGCATTGTTTGTGTGTAGGGTAGAAAACACCATGTGTCCGGTCAAGGCGGATTCCACGGCTATTTTTGCCGTCTCCGCGTCGCGGATTTCTCCCACCATCACCACGTCCGGGTCTTGGCGCAGAGCGGAGCGCAGGCCTTCCAAGAAGGTATAACCTTTTTCTAAGTTCGTCTGCGTCTGAGTGATGCCGGTCAAGTGATATTCTATCGGATCTTCTATTGTTATTATTTTAATCTCCGTGGAATATATTTTGCGAAGGAAGGCGTACAAGGTCGTCGTCTTACCGCTGCCGGTCGGTCCGGTTACGAGGATGAGGCCATTCGGCTTTTTTATTTCTTCCTGAATGACACTAAAGAGAAAAGGATCAATACCCATGTCTTCCAAATTCACCTGAATGGATTTCGGATCCAAAATACGCATGACGATGGACTCGCCATACGCGCCCGGGATGAGTGAGGTACGGATAGAAAGTTCTTCCTCGCCTTCAGTGATAGAAAATCTTCCATCCTGCGCGATCTTATTTGTGAGCTTCATACCGGAAAGTAATTTGATGCGGGAGTTCAGCAAGCGATACGTATTCAAATCAAAAAACATCACGTCTTGCAGGACGCCGTCCAAGCGCAAGCGCAAGCGGCCGCGGTCTTCTTCCGGTTCTATATGTATGTCGGAGGCTTTGATGGCGATCGCGCCGGCGATGACTATTTCGAGCATGCGGGTGATCGTGTGTGTCTGCTTCTGATTCAATATCTCAGAAACCAGCCCTTCGATATCCTGCATGGTGCGAATCTTTGCAGCCAGATCTGCCAGTACTTCGCCGGAAATGTCGATGCCACCGATCTTCGAACTCTCTGCTTGTGACAGTTCTTTGTACCGATCCCATACTTTCGAAAGGCTTGCTATCGAAGCCATATAAAAAATGGGTACAAGAGCCTGCCGTTCCATCGATTCTTTTATTTTTTCCAGAAGGTCCGTATCCGGTGTGCGCACGGCTATCATTATGTTCTTGCCGGAAAGCTTAAAAGGAGCGACACGCATTTCTCGCGCTTCATTTTCCGGGATCGCTCGTAGAGCTTCGTTGTCCACACCGAGACGAGAAAGGTCGATATACGGCAATCCATATTTGGATTCAGCCAAAGTCGCCACCAGCTGCTCTTCTTCTTGCTTATGTAAATCGTCAAGCTGCTTATTTTGTTTATCTTCATCGAATGCCATTCCCTCGATTATACAGTATTTCCAAGGGGTGTGCTATATTCATACATATATGAAGAAGGTGGTAAAGCAATTCAGTAAAAGTGCGATAGAGACGTCCCACATAGCGACAGACTTTGTTTGCAACATAGTGCCAAATAAAAAAGGTGCCACCTTGATATGCCTCTCGGGCGACTTGGGTGCGGGCAAGACGACTTTTACTCAGGCTGCCGCCAAGGCACTCGGCATCAAGAAAAAGATTTCCAGTCCGACATTCGTGATAATGAAACGCTATGCTTTGAAGCATGAACATTTTAAGAACTTGCTTCATCTCGATGCGTACCGATTGAAAAATGCGAACGAACTCGCTCGCCTTGGTTGGCAGGAAATAATTTCCGATCCAAAGAATTTGATCTGTATTGAATGGCCGGAAAATATACAAGGCGCGCTGCCGAAAAAATATCATAAAATAAAAATCAGCCACGAAAAAAATGGTAGAATGATTGTACGTACATAATGTCAAAAAATACTCACAATAATAAGAAAAAACTCGTCCTTCTGGACTCGCACGCCATCATCCACCGCGCGTATCATGCCCTGCCGGATTTTTCTTCGTCCAAAGGCGAGCCGACCGGCGCCTTGTACGGGCTGTCCACTATGCTTATGAAGATCGTCAGTGAGCTGAAGCCGGATTATGTCGCCGCTTGCTATGACCTGCCGGGCAAGACTTTCCGCCATGAAGCGTACGATGCTTACAAAGCGGGCCGGGCAAAAACGGACGATGCACTCGTAGCTCAGCTCCAGAGCTCGCGTAAAATTTTTGACGCATTCGGTATTCCGATATATGACGCGCCCGGTTTTGAAGCGGACGATATTCTCGGCACTATTTCTGAACAATTCAAAAAAGAAAAAAATCTAGAAATTATCATCGCTTCGGGGGATATGGACACTATGCAATTAATAGACGGCAAGCGCGTGCAAGTGTACACACTGAAGAAAGGCCTGAATGACACTATCTTGTATGATGAAGACGCGGTGCGCACGCGTTTTGGCTTTGGCCCGGAACTTTTGCCGGATTACAAAGGCCTCCGCGGCGATCCATCGGACAATATCATCGGCATCAAGGGCATCGGTGAAAAAACAGCTACAGACCTCATCGTGAATTTTGGCGGTGTGGAAGATATATATAAAAAATTAAAAAAGAAAGAGAAAGATTTTTTGGACAAAGGCATCAAGCCGCGGATCATAGAGCTCCTCAAAGCAGGCGAGGAAGAAGCATTGTTTTCAAAAACACTTGCCACTATCCGCCGTGATGCGCCGATAGCTTTCACACTGCCCGCAAAAACTTTCCGCGAGAATCTGAATATTCCGAATGTTGAAAAGCTTTTTCTGGAGCTGGAATTTCGCTCGCTTTCGGCGCGGTTGCGGGCTATTTTTGGCGCATCCCCGGAAGCGAAAGAACTTGGAAGTCCGGCTTCCAAAGAGAATCAGCGGAAGCCGGACTTCCAAGTGGATCCAGATGATCTGCTTGAAGTTTCCGTGGCAGTATGGCTGCTCAATTCCGACCTGGCGAATCCGAATCTTGAAGATATTTTGTTCTACGCCAAAGCGGCGGATTTTGAAAAAGCGCGAGCGAGTATTTTTGAAAAATTAAAGAAAGAAAAATTGGACCGGGTGTATGAGGAAATAGAAAAGCCCCTGATGCCGATAATCAAGAAGATGCAGGACCGGGGCATATTGATAGACAAAAAATTCTTTACAGCACTTTCCACCGAATATCACGCGGAATTGGACAAGCTCACTAAAAAAATACACAGCGAGGCGGGCACAGAATTCAATATCAATTCACCAAAGCAACTATCCGAAGTGCTATTCGGAAAATTAGGACTCGCGCCGAAAGGCAAAAAGAAAGAAGGCGGCGCGTATTCCACTCGCGCGGAAGTATTGGAGGAGCTCGCTGAAGAGCACCCGATCGTGCGCGAAATACTTGCATACCGCGAGCTCCAGAAACTGCTCTCCACATATATAGATGTCATCCCCGCATTGGCGGATGAGGAGGGTAGACTGCATGCCAAATTCATCCAGGCCGGCTCCAGCACCGGGCGCTTTTCCTCGCAGGATCCGAATTTGCAGAATATACCGATCAAGACAGATCTCGGCCGCCGCATCCGCGGAGGATTTGTGGCCGCACCGGGGCATAAATTGCTCGCGCTTGATTACAGCCAAATAGAGCTACGCGTCGCCGCATTGATGTCAGCCGATGAGAAGATGACTGCGATTTTCCGCGAAGGAAAAGATATTCATGCCGGCGTGGCGTCATTCGTATTCGGCGTGCCCATGGAAGAAGTGGACCGCGAGATGCGCCGCCGCTCCAAGATCATAAACTTCGGCATCATATACGGCATGGGCGTGTCCGCTCTCCGCAAGAATCTCGGCGGCACGCGCGAAGAAGCGCAGAAGTTCTATGATAATTATTTCCGCCAGTTTTCCAGAGTGGAGGAATTTATGGAGGAATCTAAAAATTTCGCCCGCCAGCACGGCTACAGCGAGACCTTGTTCGGCCGCCGCCGGAATTTCGCAAATATAAATTCGCGCATCCCATTTATCAAGAACATGGCGGAGCGCACCGCCGCGAATGCGCCGCTCCAGGGCACCGCCGCGGACATCATCAAGCTCGCCATCCGCTTTGCCGAAGAAGATCTGCAAAAAGCCGGGCTCATTACCAAAGCGCACCTGCTTCTGCAGATTCATGACGAACTGGTATATGAAATAGAAGAAAGTGCACTCCCCAAAGCTGAAGAAATCATTAAAAAAGCCATGCAGGATGTCCTCGCTCGGTCATATCTGCACTACAAGACCGACATACCGCTGGAAGTCCACTCCGGCGCCGGGGCGAACCTGGGGGAGGTGAAATAGGCTTATTTATCAAGTTCCGCCCCTCTTTTACTTGACTTTTCACTCAAAAAGGTATATAATATAAGCCAAGGTAAGAAACCAACCTCCCTTCGTGACGAAGGCGAAAATGGCTCAATTTGTTCATTTGAAAAATCAATATCATGGAAAAAGCCAAAAATGGTCAGTTCCGCGAGTTCATTGGAAAACTCCTTGTTAAAGGAAGCGATGAGACAGTCGCCCTTATAGACAAAACAAAAATCCAAAACGCAATCAATTCACTTTCGTCAGCAGATGATACAGTGATGGACAATGTCGTCCGCTTTATCAACAACGGATGCCGTCTGCAAATCATCGGCAATCACGAAGTGAATACCGATGCTGCGCCCGCGCTTCCTTTCGGTGGAGCGACGATCGAGTATCACAAAAAAGGCGGAATGATTACGCTCAACCCGAGTGCGATCACACTCCATCTTTCCGAGCATCAGAAAAACGGCAAGTCTATCGAAGGCCACAAGCTCCGCAAGGAACTTGAAAAAATGCCGGTGATGAACGCTTGCGTGCTGGATTACCTGCTCGCCAACCCGCACCTCATTCCCGAGGAATGGAAAGGCAAAGCAGTATTTTTCTGGGGTACGATCTTCCGCTACTCTGACGGCAACCTGTATGTCCGCTGCCTCATCTGGCGCGGTGGCCAGTGGCAGTCTTACTACGGTTGGCTTGACCGTGACTGGGATGGCAGCTTCCCTGCTGCGCTCTCGCAAGTTAGCACTAAGAAATAAGGCACTTTTTGCTAAATAGAATTTTAGACCTTAGATTTCCGCACAAATTTTCTACCAAGAAAGTTTGTGCGGTTTTTTTATGCTAAAATAAAAATGAAAGTAGGCGAATCTGTGGGAAATCAAGGTTTTCCGCTGCCGAAATCAGTATCCATATATGCGGAATATCTGTAACCAAGGTTTCGGGTACCAAAAGAAGGATGCTGAAGAATATGAAGGAGAATCCGAAAGAGGAGAGCAAGGCATCGTATCTTGGGATGCTGAGCCACGGGACTGCTTTTAAGTTATCAGAAAAGTTACAAACTCTGCTATCGCGGAAAGTGTAACTCTGGGGCGGGGTGGGGGCGCACCCTCTCCTTAATAAGGAGAGGGTAGGGTGAGGTTCTGCTAGTTTTGTTGTATAATAGTGGTAATGTCTGAAACACCGCCAAGTGTTATAAATACGGGTCCAAAGAGCGGGAACATACACCGCATCCTGGCGCATTCGTACACGCTGTACTTTTTTGCATTGCTCGCCGGGCTCCTGCTTGATTTTATTTTTCCGCTCCGCCTTTTCAAAAATCCGCTCATGGTATATGTCGGTATCGGTTTGATTATTATTTCCACGCTTCTCGTGCTCTGGGCGCAGAAGACTTCGCGCATCCTGGACAAGGAAAAAGAAGTGAGTAAGGAAAATTTCTGCCGCGGGCCGTATTGCTACACCCGCAGTCCCACGCATTGGGGCTTGTCGCTTATGGTGCTCGGTTTTGGTATTTTGGCGAATGCCACTTTTGTCGTCATCGCCACTGTCATTGCATTTTTTATTACGAAATCCGTTTTCCTGCGCCGGGAGGAAAAAATACTTTCACAGAAATACGGCGCGCCGTACGATGAGTACAAGAAATCCGTGAAGCTCTAATTCATTTTCATGATATATCTTTTCGCCGGAGATGATGCCAAAGCAAAGCGCGCTGCGCTCGAAAAATTCTTGAAGTCTTTGCCAAAAGGTCTCGAGATTTTCCGCATCGAAAAAAAAGATTTCAATCCGATGCAGATTGAAAGTTTGTATTCCGGCGCGGGGCTTTTCTTTTCCAAATGCATTGTTATTTTGGACAATCTTTTCGAACGCGGGGAAGTGCGGGAATTTCTGTTAGAAAATTTTGATAAGATGGGGGAGTCTACGAATGATTTTATTTTTCTCGAAGGTAAACTATTAAAAGCCCCACTCGATGCGTTTAAAAAAGCCAGAGCTGAAATAAATATATTTGAAGCACTGAAAGAAAGAACTGAAAAGTTTAACAGCTTTGCCTTGGCGGATGCATTCGGCCAGCGCAATAAATTGAATCTCTGGACGTTATTCCGGCAAGCACGGGCAAATGGCGTCGAACTCGAAGCAATCGTCGGCATTCTGTTTTGGAAAGCTAAAGATATGCTCGTAAAAAAAAGTTATGGTAAGTTTTCCGAAGCCGAACTGCAAAATTTCACGGGCAATCTCTCATATCTTTTACCTAAAGCACGCAAAGAAGGTAGGGAAGACGAAGCGGCACTCGAAGAGTTTTTACTTGAAGCTTTTTAAAAATCTGTTATAGTTGAGAAACTTGCGCCCGTAGCTCAGTCGTAGCGGTTTCAACTGACTACTTTCAGAAATAATAATAAACCGTAGAAATTTGTTTGCGCCCGTAGCTCAGTCGGTAGAGCAGCTCCCTTTTAAGGAGATGGTCGAAGGTTCGATTCCTTCCGGGCGCACAAAGTGAAAAGAGAAAATATTCTCATCTTGCAAGATATCAGAAGCGCGGAAAATGTCGGCGCGATATTTCGGACGGCCGATGCGGCCGGTATAGATAAGATATATTTGATCGGCTATACGCCCGCGCCGCTCGATAGGTTCGGCAGAAAGAGGAGTGACATCGCGAAGTCTGCTCTCGGTGCGGAAGAATTCGTGCTCTGGGAAGAGAAAAAAAGTATTTCTGCGCTCGTCATGAGATTAAAGAAGGAAGGATTCCAGATCATAGCTATCGAGCAAGCGAAAAATTCTGTTGACTACAAGAAAGTTAAATTGGGAATGCAGAACGCTTTTATCTTGGGTAATGAAGTCGGGGGAGTACCGAAGAATATTCTCAATGCATGCGATGTCGTCGCAGAGATACCGATGCGTGGCAAAAAAGAATCACTGAATGTATCCGTAGCACTCGGAGTCGCTTTATATGGGATTTTAAAGATATAGAAAAACTCTATCTTTTTTCTCCGGGTCCATATACTTCGCCGGTGCTTATCGGATCTGCGGGTTCAATAAAAGGCTTATTTTTTTCGTAGCGCTCAGGACCGCCGGTAAAAAACCAGACGAACCATAATACGATGAGTATGAAAATGATCCACTTTAAATGATTCCAGGCCATATGATTATTTTTGGTGGGCGGAGCAGTAATGGGCGCTCCGGCCGTTTATCACCTTTCTTATTATAACACCTTTGCAACTTTCCTTCTGGCATTTTTCCCCAGTTCTCTGATATGCATTGTGATGCAATTGGAATTTCCCCGGCAGGCCATAGATATTGCGGTAGTCACTCGTAGAATCTCCGCCGAAATTGATTCCTTTTTTAAGGAGCTCTTTCATGGCCGAGAGCATGCGCACTATTTCTTTTTCTGAAATTTTTCCCGCCCGCCGCTCCGGATGCACGCCCGCGCGCCAGAGGATTTCATCCGAATAAATATTGCCGATGCCGGCGATGACGCTCTGGTCCATGAGCACAGTTTTTATTTTGCCATTTTGTTTTTTCGCCAGGCGCTCCTTTAATATTTTCAAAGTAAAATTTTTCTGGAGCGGGTCCGGACCGATGCCGGAGAGGTGCTTTGTGTCGTGCGCGGTGGCCGTATCAAGCAAAGTAATTTTGCCGAATTTTCGCATATCGGAAAAGGCTAATTCGGCGCCATCTGATAATTTAAAAATAGTATGGATGTATGCGCCGACGGTATTGTCAGTGCGGTATATCAAATGCCCGGTCATTTTCATGTGGATAAGGACGGTCTGGCCCGTGTCCAGATTGATGAGAATATTTTTTGCGCGGCGTGTGACTGACATGATCTGGGCACCTCGCACTGCGCGCCGAAAGAAAGCAAAGAACGCTGGGCTGGCCGCCGTGTCGCGTTTTCTCGGATCTTGTGTTTTGACATCCGTCCATACGTCTATGATGCGAAGTCCGAGCACTTCTTTTTTTAGTCCGCGCACGGTCGTCTCCACTTCGGGTAGTTCTGGCATGCTGGAATTATAGTATACTTACAGCATGAGGCAATCTTTTCTCAAGATGTTCGTCGCGGGTATATTTTTGCTTTTCGGAGCGAATGCCGTTTTTGCCGCAGAGCGTATAGACATACTCCTCGTGCCCGGCCATGATGATGCCACCGTCGGCGCGGCATTTGGTCGGGTGAAGGAAGCCGACATGAACATGCGCGTGGCGGAAGAATTGAAAAAAATATTGGATAAAGATAAAAGATTTAAAGTCTGGATTACTCGCGGCTGGAGCGGCTACACAAAAACTTTTGCTGATTATTTCGCGCAGAATCGCGATATGATCATCGCATTCACGGAAGAAGCAAAAAAAAGAACTGCCGAGCAGAAAGCCGCGGGTACATTTATTGAAAGCGAGATCGTGCCGCACAATACAGTTTCCACGGAAACAGGCATCATCCTCTACGGCATAAATAAATGGGCACAGGAGAATGCCATGGATGCCGTCATTCATATTCATTTCAATGATTACCCTCGGGCTAATATAGCAAAAAGAGGCGAATATGCGGGTTTCACGGTGTATTTTCCGGAGTCCCAGCTTCCGAATGCCACCATCACTGCGCCGCTCGCGGGCGAGATATTTTCTGAACTTGTAAAAAAATATCCCACCAGTACGCATGAGAAAGAAAAAGGCGGGCTCATTCCCGACCAGAAGCTCATTGCTCTCGGCTCGCACGGCACGTTGCCCGGCGTGCCCTCCGTACTCATTGAATACGGCTACATTTATGAGAAAAGATTTTCCACGTATGCCAAGCGCCAAGCGGCATACAAAGATATGGCGCTCCGCACGGCGAGTGCGCTGAAGAAATTCTTTAAATAAATCCTCACCCCCGACCCCTCTCCAAAATATTCTATTTTAGAGAGGGGAGTGTTTTGCATTTTCCCCTCTCTATTTTGCGTGCAAAATGGGGAGGGGCTAGGGGAGGGGTTGTATTTATTTATTCCCCAAAATCTTCAGCGCTTCGCGGATTTTTGCATTTGTGTCTTCCGCGGAAACTTCTTTCAACGCATCGCGCGCTTCGGTTTGCGAATAGCCGAGGGATTTCAGTGCCTCAAGGGCGTCCATCTCGCCTTTCAAGGACACGCCGCCGTCCTGTTCTTCTTTGTCCATTTTATCGCGAAGCTCTATCACGATTTTTTCCGCTGTCTTGCGCCCGATGCCGGAAATTTTGGTGAGGTATGAAGTGTCGCCGGTCGCTATCGCTTTTCGTAATGTCTCAATAGTCGCTACGCCCAGAATGCCGAGCGCGGACTTCGGCCCGATGCCGGAAACAGATAAAAGCATTTCAAAAAAAGACAGCTCAGTGATGTCCGCAAAGCCGTATAAGTCCAGCGCGTCCTCGCGCACACTCTGATATGTCCATACGAAAACCTCGTCACCCAATTTTCCGGCGTGTGCGAGTGCGGCAGGGGAGAGGAATACCTTATACCCCACGCCTCCGGTTTCAATGACCGAAAACTTCTCTCCTTTATGCAATATGTTCCCCCGTAGGCTGGTTATCATCCACTCATCATACCACATCGGCACCCTCTCCTTTATAAGGAGAGGCCTGCCCGTCCGCAGGCGGGGCAGGGTGAGGTTCTCTTGCAATTTACCGTCTTTTCTGTTACATTATTTATATGCCAATCACACAATCAGCTAAAAAAGCTATCCGCGGATCCCTCCGCAAGAAGGCGGTAAATGACCGCCGCACTCGCACCATGAAGGAAATCATGAAGAAAGTGGTGAAGATCGCCAAGACCGAGAAGAAAGAAGCTGAAAAATTGCTCGCTTCGGCTTTTCAGGCGATAGATAAAGCAGCCAAAAGAGGTGTCATCAAAAAGAACACCGCGGCTCGCAAGAAGTCCCGTCTCTCACGCCTCGTAAAATAACATGAGCCATCTCTTGGAATTTTACGGAGAAGAATGCCCCCACTGCGTGCGCATGCATGAGCTCGTGGTGCGCATGGAAAAAGAAGAAGGCGTGCAGGTAGACGCTTTTGAAACCTGGCACAATGACGAGAATGCCAAGAAGCTGGAAGATATTGATAAAGATATGTGCGGCGGCGTGCCATTTTTCTATAATACGGAGACGAAGAAATTTATCTGCGGCGAAGCGAGCTACGATATTTTGAAAGCATGGGCAAAAGGCGAGCCGTTCACGCAGGAATAAAAAATGCCTATCATAGAAGTAAAAAATTTAACCAAGAAATTCGGGGATTTTACAGCCGTGGACAACGTGTCTTTTTCTGTTGAAAAAGGCAAGGTGGCGGCATTCCTCGGGCCAAACGGCGCCGGCAAGACGACGACGATAAAAATGCTCACGACGATATTACATCCGACTGCCGGAGATTTTTCTATCAATGGTTTTTCCAAACACGAGACGGATTCCATCCGCCGCTCATTTGGTATCGTATTTCAAGACCCGTCGCTCGATGATGACCTCACTGCCGAAGAGAACCTCATGTTCCACGCTGAGCTGTATCATGTGCCGCATGATATCGCGAAGAAGAAAATGGTAGATGCGCTCAAATTCGTGGATCTCGCCGACAGGCAGAAAAGTATGGTAAAAACTTTTTCCGGCGGTATGAAGCGTCGCTTGGAAATAGCGCGCTCGCTCATGCACACCCCTCGCGTGCTCTTTCTGGATGAGCCGACGCTCGGCCTTGATCCGCAGACTCGCAACAAGATGTGGGAATATATTGAGAAGCTGAAGACCGAGCAAGGCTTGACCGTGCTTTTCACCACGCACTACATGCAGGAAGCGGAGAAAGCGGCGGATATCGTGTACATAATAGATCACGGAAAAATTATTGAGCAGGGCACAGTGGATGAAATCAAGACGAAGCATGCCGTCGCCAGCTTGGAAGACGCATTCTTGAAATTGACCGGCGGCGCGATGCGCGAAGAGGCAGCCAGCGGCCAGGACGAATTCAGGAATATGGCCAAGATGTGGGGCGGAACTAAACGATAAAAAATATATGCAAGGAATAAAAGTAATGTGGAAAAGACAAGTGATAAAGTACTTCCGCTCTCCGGCGAGGATGGTGGCTACTTTGGGGCAGCCGCTCCTATTTCTGCTCGTCTTCGGCCTCGGCTTCAAGAATATTTTTGAAGCGGCGGGCGCGGGGTCTTACATTGATCTACTCGCACCTGGCATCATGGTGATGTCCGTCGTCTTCACCGCGGTATTCGCCGGCATAGAAGTCGTCTGGGATAGGCAGTTTGGCTTTTTGAAAGAAACCCTCGTTGCTCCTGTGCCGCGTTTTTCAATCATGTTCGGCAAGGCGCTTGGCGGCGCGACTATTGCGATGTTCCAAGGTGTTATCGTCTTTGGTGTTACCTTACTTGCAGGATTTTCTCCTGAATGGGCAGGCGTCATCCCCGCATTCTTTTTCCTCTTTTTACTCGGACTTCTTTTCTCGGCATTCGGCATCGCCCTCGCTTCTAAATTAACTGATATGCAGGCATTTCCGATCGTCATGAACTTTGTCGTTATGCCGCTTTTCTTCCTGTCCGGCGCGATGTTTCCACTGCAAGGCGCACCGACGCTCTTAAAAACAATTACGGAATTAAATCCGCTTACTTACGGCGTGGACATGGTCCGCGGCGCTTTAAATGGCGTTTCGCAATTTCCCATCGCTGACGACTTGCTCATCATTTCTCTTTCTGTGTTCCTCATCATTTTTTACGGGTCGCATGTGTTTGAAAAAATAGAAGCATAATGGCAAACGAAACTATTGTCCGTTTTGATAAAGTGTCTTTTGAATTCGGCGTGAACAAGCCGATACTTGATGAAGTATCTTTTTCCATCCGCCGCGGCGCGAAGCTCACCCTTATGGGCCAGAACGGCGCGGGCAAAAGCACCATCTTTGGCCTCATTGCCGGCATCAATTCGCCGGAAAATGGAGTTATCAATGTGATGAATGGCGTGTCCATCGCTTCGTCCCGCCAAGTCATCCCGCGCGACGAGCTGGAACTGACTGTGCGCGAATTTTTTCAGAAATGTTTCAAACAGAAAGTGTACGACATAGATCCGAAGATAGATGAAGTGTTGGAAGTGGTGAATTTAAAAGGCCACGGAAAAGTGCATGATAGAGTGATAAAAACTTTCTCCGGTGGCCAGCAGGCGCGCCTTTTGCTCGCATCCGCTTTGATTCAAGACCCGGATTTGCTTCTCCTTGACGAGCCGACGAATAATTTAGACAAAGGCGGCATCGCGCACCTCACCAAATTTTTGATGGAATATGAAAAGACCGTGCTCGTCATTTCCCACGATGCGGAATTCTTGAATGCGTTTACGCAGGGTGTGTTGTATTTGGATATATACACCAGAAAAATAGAGCAGTATGTGGGCAACTATTTTAATGTCGTCAAAGACATCGCCGCCCGCGTGGAAAAAGAAAATATGAAGAATGCCCAGCTGGAAAAAGAAATCCAGGCGAAAAAAGACCAGGCGAATGTCTTCGCCCACAAAGGAGGCCGCTTGCGCCTCGTCGCTCGCCGAATGCGCGAGCTCGCCGAAGACCTGGAAGAAGATATCGTGGAAGTGCGTAAAGAAGACCGGACTATTCGCCCGTTCGTCATCCCGTGCCAGCCAGACCTTATCGGTGAAATTTTAAATATTTCCGCATTTACTACTTTATCTCCAAAAACGCACAAGATAGTAAAACACAAAGCAAATATCTCGCTCAAAAAAAATCAGCACCTCTTTCTGCAAGGCCCGAACGGCATCGGCAAGAGCACACTGCTTGAAAGCCTCGCCTCCGGCAAAGCCGACGGCGCGAAAATCCAGGACGGCATCCGCGTCGGCTATTACCGCCAGGATTTTTCTACGCTCAATTTTGATGACACCGTATACCAATCACTTTCCTCCGCGATGCTGGAAGGGGGAGAGCGCCTGGACGAAGAAAAAATGCGCGCCATCGCGGCGAGCTTCCTCATCACCGGCGAGCTCATCCGCACCCGCGTGGGCAATCTCTCCGAAGGGCAGAAAGGCCTCCTCGCCTTCGCCCGCCTCGTGATGATAAAGCCAGGCCTCCTCATCTTGGACGAGCCCACCAACCATATAAATTTCCGCCACCTGCCCGTCATCGCCGAAGCCCTCGACAAATACCAAGGCGCGATGATTCTCGTCTCCCATGTGCCCGAATTCGTATCAAAAATTAGGATTGACGAGACGCTGGATTTGGAGAAATAAAAATTTTGACTTTTATTCTTATTTAGATAGTATGTAAGACAAATAAGCTCTGTGATCTAAATAATTTAAACTGCTTACATATGAATATAGAAGATGACCCAATGTTTAATGCGATGGATTCGTTTACCGCTCCCGCCATTTTTTTTGTGGTTCTTGTGATAGTAGGTATCGTTGTCATAGCATTAGTATAAGCAATCTGCTATAAAAGCCCGTGCTCATCGCTCGGGCTTTTATTATTTCAGTACCGCTTTTAGGAAGGTGTCTAATTCTTCGCCTTCAATGGCGCGATAGGCGCCAGGGCGGAGTTTGCCGAGCTTGATATTCATCACGCGTACACGGTGCAGGTCGGCGACTTCTTGGAAGAGGGCCGAACACATGCGGCGGATCTGATGCTTCTTGCCTTCGGAGAGGATGATGCGGAATTTATTTTCGTCCGTAATTTCCACTTTGCATTTCTGGGTTTTGTACCCTTCAATATTCACTCCCGCTTCCATTTTTTCCTTGAAGCTCGTGCGCAGCTTGCCGGAAACTTTTACAACATATTCTTTTTCGTGCACATATTTCGGATTGAGTAATTTGTCTGTAATGCGGCCGTCATTCGTCAGGATTATCAGGCCGTGCGAATCTTTGTCCAAGCGCCCGACAGGGAAGATATCCGAGGCCAGTTCTTTCGGCAGTCCGGACTTCTTCAATTTCTCTTTGATATTTTCTTTTATATCCTCTTCATCTTCCTGCGGCGAGTGGGTGATGACTCCACGCGGCTTGTTGTACGCCAAGTACACATATTCTTTTGCTTTATGTCCGCGCACTTCCACGGTGTCAGCTTCATTTACTTTGCTGCCGAGCAAGGCCTTTTTGCCATTGATAAAAACCTTGCCTTTTTCAATCAGCTCATCAGCACCCCGCCGCGTAGAAATATTCTTCCACGCCAAGTATTTATTTATGCGCATAGGGAATGAATCCATAAAAATGTGCCCCCGCCTGGAATCGAACCAGGATCGCAAACTCCGCAAGCTTGCATTCTATCCGTTGAACTACGGGAGCAATGTATCCGCCGAGGCGTGATATGTTGAGATTACCAGTTTTTAGCAAAAAGTCCAACTATCTAGAACCCCAGCCGCTCCATCACTTTCTCACCGGGATGTTCTGTCATTTCCACTTCAGTTACGCCATGGCGGCGCATGATGCCGCGGATGGCTTCTGCTTGAGCGCTCTCTATGGGTACGGACTGCTCCGGCATAAATAATCTGCCGGTCCTAACGAAGAGGAGATTGCTGACCCCCGTCTGCACCCAGAACGCTTTTATCTTTTCGTACGGATAAAATTCGGAGTGCGCGAAGAATCCTTTTTCATTCAATTTGTACGATATCATTTCCGGCTTCTTAATCGCGAAATACCCCAGCATGCCTCCGCCGATGATGAGCAATATCGCGAAAAAATAATTTCCAAAGATGAGTGCTGCGAGCGAGCCTGCCACCACGATAACGCCGAGCGCCCAGAACCAGTCCGTGCTGCGCTCCTTTTCTTCGTATTCCGTCGCTTCCCAGATTATTTTATTTTCTTCTTGCGTCATTGTCTCTATTGTAGCAAACGGATAGCAAGAAGCTAATTGACTTTTAGATGTAAACTTGCTTTAATGTAAAAAAACCTGTACAAAAACAAAAAAAACCAATAAAAAAAACTAGAGAGAGTATGGCAAAAAAAAATCAACCCTGGAACGAGAGCAGTATTGCCTCAAACAAATACTACACCATAGCGGCAGGAATTTTTTTCCTGATTTGTCTAATGGCTTTATTGAGTGAGGTGGCGAAAGGCGCTGAACCTCCGCACATAGAGCAAGAACAATCAAAGAAGCTCTGGATAGCCGGTGCTCTGGCATTTTTTTCAACCCAGCATGGTGCTGTGTTGAATCCAGATGTAAACATTGCTTTTTCCGGTCTGGGACCGGTGAAAGATGTATGGTATATCAATCTTACCGTAGGTCGGAGTCGCCACAAACAAGGTGGAGATTTTAAACCGGCTTATACTGGAATGTCCACAGATGTACTTATGGGCATCCTCCGAAAGTCTGAGTCTTTTTTTGGACTCAAACTACCTTTACACTGGAGTGCCTTTGCAGGTGCTGGAGGTACCCGCTTTCTAGGAAAAACTATTCCTACACTGGGCTATGAATTAGGTGTTGAATATGTCGTATTCAAACACTTAGATTTGGCATTAAATTTGAAAGGTACTGTACTGGTGTCTTCACGGAGCACCACAAGTACCTCATCCAAATTTGTTAATATCCAAGTTGGATATACATTTCCATTCCATTGAAATAATAGTAAAAAGAAAAAAAGCGTCTCGGAATAAACCGAACGCTTCTTTTTTTTTGTTTCTTCTTTTGAACCACTTATTAGATTGTCCATGTGGGTTCAGTACCATAGGGTGCAACCAGTGTAAGGGTTCCTTGGAAAATTTTGACGGTCTGATTTGAGGCACTCGGGTCATGATTAATTATTTCGAATCCTGCCATTCATACGCTTCTTGTTCCATTCGTTCTAGAAACGGTGCTTTTGCGGCTCTGTATGCAGGGTAATCTTCCGGATGCATTCTTGAGTTTGCTTCCTTCAAATCAGAATACTGTTTAGCTTTTTCTGGATGAGTGCGAAAAAAATCCCTCATCACTAAAAACTGTCGTGTCTTGGGGGCGTCTTTTTCGCAGACGTGGATATTCTCAAGCTTTTCACCATCTGCGCCAAGCTTAAAGAAAAGTAGGGTGTTCGGACCAATGTAATCAACACCCCATTCGTAGCCGGCCTGAACCATTTTATTTTTCTGATCAGGAAAGTCCTCCATTTTTTCTACGACAACCAAAACATCAATGAGTGGCTTTGCTTTCATTCCAGGGATAGAAGTACTTCCAACATGCTCAATCTTAATTACCTTATTTCCAAAAACCTCAGACAAAAAATCTTTTATCGAGTTAAATTGATTCACCCAATGGGGGTCATATTCTGAAATCGAATATTTTCTTTTTATGTTTTTATCTAATTCTGCCATGGGTTAATAGTAGCTTAATAACGAGTATTTAGGTACTCGGGTCTGCCAATACTTAGTTCTTGCTGCGGGCAGTTTGGTACGCTGTTGGAACCGGTTTATTGATAAATAAGGCTATTTCTGAGCAATGATAATCATATCTTCCGAATTCTCAGAGTAAGGAGTTTTATCCCAGTCAGAATACACCTCAAAGTTGGTAAAACCTACCTGTCTGCATAAATTTATAAATTCCTCTTTTGTGTATACTCTTACTGAGTAATCTTTCTTTTCTTCTTTTCCATCTGTACCTTTAATAATCCAAGTTCCATGAATCCTTTTATCTTGCGGATTATATTTGTCTATAATTCTTAATGTTTTACCCGAAGCCAAATTCCTCATTTCGTCTTCTCTATACTGACCGGACAAAACTCTAGGAATATTTACATCTGTATGAAAAAGAAACTTGCCACCTTTCTTTAAAGCATTATAAAAATTCTGGAGAACTTTATTATTTTCCTCATCAGTTTCGAAGAAACCGAAGGAATAAAACATATTGATCACTGCATCAAATTCTTCTTGATGTGCAATATCAATCATGTTTCCTTTTACAAAATTTGGACTAACTTGTGCCGCTTCAGCACTTCTAATTGCTTCGCCTAAATGAACTGCGTTAAGCTCAACTCCAGTAACTTTAAAACCTTTTCTTGTTAAAGCAATGCTATGTCTACCATACCCTGATGGAACATCAAGAATCCTTTCTTCACCTTTTAAGTCCAAAAGTCTAATGATGCCTTCTGCTTCTGCTTGAGTTCGTTGTTCAAGTGTCTGTTTTTGACCTATTAAATAACCTTCTCTAGAGTTATCTCCTTCAAGATAATGTTTTCCGAAAAAGCCAGCTTCTTCTGTCCACCAATTTGGATTTTCATTCATATAAATAATATTACATCAAATTAATTTATTTTAAAACCGTTGCGGAGGCGGTGAGATTCGAACTCACGGTGCCTTGCGGCACTCCTGTTTTCAAGA
>CAYGDG010000002.1:0-129256 GCA_964348725.1 uncultured Candidatus Saccharibacteria bacterium | reverse complement strand
AAAGCTGATAGGTCCGTTCTGCCGCTCTGAGCTCCCCACCCTGAATCCCCAGATCCGCATCAACCACACCGACCAGCGTCAAATGCGGGAAATGATGCCCCTTGGCGATAATCTGCGTTCCAATAATGATGTCATATTTCAGGGCACGGATGTCTTCCAGCATCTGCCGCAGAGTCTCGTTATTCTCTGTTGTGTCACTGGCCATCATCAGGATACGGGCTTCCGGAAACGCCAAACGTATTTCTTCTGCAATCCGCTCTACGCCTGGACCACAAGCCACAAAGCTCTCCGCATCACTGCATGCCGGACAAGTGGACGGGATTGTGACCCCATAGCCGCAATGATGACATTCCAGGCGTCCTTCCTGCACACCCGCATTGCTGGTATTGCGGTGCTCAACCAGCCAAGCCGTACAGCGCGGACATTCCATCCGGTGCCCGCATGTCCGGCACAGAGTCAGGGGCGCATATCCACGCCGGTTCAAAAACAACAAGACCTGATTCCCCTCGGCAATTGTCTCTACAATCGCTTTATGAAGTACAGAAGAAATAAAATGCCGCGCATCCAGTTTTTCCGCCCGCATGTCAATCAGAGCAATCTCCGGCAAATGCGCACCGCCGAACCGATCCGGCAGATGCAGATGCATGTAACGCCCACTCCATGCGTTGTGAATGCTCTCCAGTGACGGTGTTGCTGAAACCAGCACAACAGGGATTTGCCCCAGATGCGCCCTTAAAACCGCCATATCCCGTGCATGATAGAGCACACCTTCTTCCTGCTTATAGGCTGGATCATGCTCCTCATCCACCACAATCAAACCCAAGGCCAGATAAGGCAGATACAGCGCCGAGCGGGCGCCAACAACGACCTTAACCTTGCCCTCTGCCACCCCCCGCCACGTATTGCGCCGTTGCGCCTTGGTCAAATGCGAATGCCACAAGGCAGGCGTACAGCCAAAGCGTGATTGAAACCGCCCTAAAAATGCGTTGGACAAGGCAATTTCCGGCAAAAGAATCAGAACCTGTTTGTCCTGTTTCAGGGCTTCGGCTACGGCCTCGAAATACACTTCCGTTTTACCAGCACCTGTGACCCCATCAAGAAGCGTGGCATAGTACCCGCCCTGTTGCAAAAAGGCCCTCAAATGCGCGGCGGTTTTGTTTTGTGCCTCGGACAAGGCAGGACCGGAACGGTTTACATCCGGCGCATGACACGGCACAACCGGAGGCAGTTCCGCCGATTCAATCCATCCGTGCTTTTCCATTGTTTTTAAAACAGCCAGCGTCACCCCCGCGACCTGCGCGAGCTCCGTCGGGCGCATCATATCATGATCCTTCAAACAGGCCAGAACGACCCGATGCTTGGGCGATAAACCCGTCTCTGTGACAGGGACCATAGCCCCCAGTCTGTACCCTTTTGCGAGCGCAGGCGGGTCAAAGGCTTCGGGCACGCTCATGGCCATTTTCAAAACCATGCCCAGTGGTGTCATGGTGTACCGCGCCGTGCGAGCAATAAACTGCCTGTGAATTTCCGGCATTGGGGGCAGATCAACTGTTGCTGTGATGGGCTTGATTTTCTGGGGACTCACATCCCCTTGCGCAGGGCCCCATACAACCCCCATCACCGTGCGTCCGCCCAAAGGAACGCTCACATAATCCCCCGCCGTAACCGCCATGCCATCCGGCACAGCATAATCATAGGCCTTGTCCACGGGATAGGGCGTTAAAACAGCAACGTGATTCGTCATGGCACAAGTCTAGAGCGTTTCCAGAATTTTCAAAACATCAAACGCGCATCCCCATGACAGCGTATAACCCGCCCCGCCATGCCCGTAATTATGGATCAACGGGGTGCCATCGGGCAAAAGTTCTTTCTCCAGCCGCACCGTGGGGCGCAAGGGGCGCAAACCCACACGGACATCCAGAATTTCAGGGGTTTTCAAACACGGCTCCATCGTGGCGGCCCAGTCTAAAATTTCTTGTGTCAGGGCCGGATCAGGCGTTCTGTCCCATTGATCCAGATCATACGACCCACCAAGCAGGCATTGTTCGCCACGTGGATAAATATAGAATTTTTTCTCAAACAACGCCGTATGGTTCTTAATCTCTCGATTTTTGACAATGACGACCTGTCCGCGTGCAGGACGCACAGAAATGTCCCCTGCAAACTCCGAGGCATACACACCGGTGGCGTTGATGATCGCTTCAAAGCGCCCCTGTAAGTCATTAGCCGTGGGAACATCCACTCTCATATATCGCCCTCCAGCCTTCAAAAAGCGGTCCATCACGTAAGGGGCGTATCGATCGACCGCCATCAAAAGAAGCGGTGCTGTGACGCCAGAACGATAGGGTGGCGGACATTCCTGCTTTTCTAAGAATCTTCCATTTTTGATATGCCCCAGCCAATAGGGTTTTTCACATGTTTCATGTTCCGAAAGCTTGCGCCAACATGTTAATATTACGCCTGCAGACGGATCACTGACAAGCGGTGTAAGAATTTGCATGACCCGATCCAACCACCGCAAACTCCGGGGGCTTTCCTCTGCCGCAAACGGATAGCACGTAGCACCGGCCGCCCAGCTTGTCGTGTGTTCAATCGGCTCACGGGTTAAAATTTCCACATCATGGCCCGCCTCCGCCAGCACCACGCCCGTGGTGAGCCCGATAATCCCCCCGCCGATAATCCCGATTTTCATGTCTTGAACCTTACGCCATAAAACCCTATAACGGATTCTCACTGATCTTTTACAAAAGGGCAACAGCAATGAAATTTTTTGTGGACACCGCAGACATCACAGAAATCAAAGATCTGGCCGATACAGGTCTTTTGGATGGTGTCACCACAAACCCCAGCCTGATTGCCAAATCGGGGCAGAGCTTTCTCCCACTCATCAAGGACATCTGCGCGATTGTATCAGGCCCTGTAAGCGCGGAAATCGCCGCCACGGATTACCCCACCATGCGAAAAGAAGCCGAAGTCCTGCGCAAAATCGCCGATAACGTCGCCGTAAAGGTGCCCTTGACCCCTGCAGGCCTGAAGGTCTGCAAGGAACTCTCCGATGACGGCACCATGGTCAATGTCACGCTGTGTTTTTCCCCCGCGCAAGCGATTCTCGCCGCCAAGGCCGGCGCAACTTTTGTCTCCCCCTTTGTCGGACGGCTGGATGATATTTCCCATGACGGGCTGGGGCTAATCGCCGATATCTGCCGGATTTACGATAATTATCCCGATTTTGATACGCAGGTCCTTGTGGCCTCGGTCCGCAACCCTCTGCACATCATAGAAAGTGCAAAGATGGGCGCACATGTGGCCACCTGCCCCGCCAGTGTGATCCGCCAGCTCTATCACCACCCCCTGACGGATAAGGGATTGGCCGCATTTGTTGAAGACTGGAAAAAAACAGGGCAGAGTATTTTGTAGTTTTTAGAAATTTCCTCTTTCCCGCCATCCCGTACACTTGAGGCACGCTTGACGTGCTACGGGGGTGACGAGGGTGGTATGTTCATGCTAGTTTGTACATCATGAGTGATTCACACACCCTTTCAGCCTTCAAGGTCCCGATGCCCGATATTTCGCAAGATGATGTGCTTGCTTTTCTCAAAAGCAACCCCAGATTTCTCGAACAAAACCCGCAGGCGCTCGAACACCTTCTACCACCCAAAGCGGCACAGGAAAAAGGCGTTTCAGACTTTCAATCCTATGTGATTGCGCGCCTCAAGGCCGACAAGGAAAATGTCCTGCAAACCACCCGCGAGGTCATTGAAAACAGCAGGGCCAATATGAATAATCAGCAACGGATTCACAAAGCCGTCCTGCGTTTGCTTGAATCCTTGAACTTCGATGATTTCATCCAGTCCATCACAATGGATCTGGCTGATATTCTGGATGTCGATATCGCCGTGCTGGTTGTGGAAACTGATGGCCAGAATATCCCGCATGTCCATACCTCCGGTATTCGGCTGATCCCGCAAGGTACGGTCGATAAATGGATGGGCTCCAAAAATGTCCTCTTGCAGGATAACATCGCGGGAATTGAGCCCATTTACGGGGGTGGAGCGACTCTTGTGCGCTCTCAAATCCTCCTGCGCGTAGATATTTCCATGGGCACGCCTCCCGCTATTCTCGCCTTTGGAAGCCGTGACCCGAACCTGTTTGCCGAAGGGCAAGCCACAGACCAAATTCTCTTCCTTGCCCGCGTGATAGAACGGTGTTTCCGCACATGGCTCAGCCTGCCGGTCTAAAACCTGAAACACTGACGGTCTGTGCAGAAGATCTTGCGCAGATCCTCCTCAAATGGCAAGACTGGCTCCGGTTTGAAAAACATGTGTCACCCCACACCCTACGCGCCTATTGCACTGATGTGACCTATTTCCTGACTTTTCTTTGCCACCATCACGGGCATGCGCCTTCCTTGAACACTCTTTCAGAGGTATCCTTACGGGATTTTCGGGCCTGGATGTCCCGCAAGGCCATGGATAAGGCTTCCAATGCCTCCCGCGCGCGCGCGCTGTCGGGTCTTAAAAATTTTCTGCACTGGATGGACAAACAGGGCATCATGCACAATGTGGCCCTGAAAACCCTACGGAGCCCCAAGCTCCCGCACAAGCTCCCGCGCCCGCTCCATGAAAACCAAGCCCAAAAGGTACTGGATTCTACGGATCTCGGAACCACACAAAGTTGGGTCGCTGCACGGAACAAGGCCCTTTTCACTCTACTGTATGGATGTGGCCTGCGGATTGATGAAGCCCTCCGGCTCGATCTCAAAGATTTGCCACGAGATGGTGTTTTACGGGTCATCGGAAAGGGTCGGAAAATGCGCGAAGTGCCCGTAATCGAAATTGTTCAGCGCACCCTTTCGGATTATCTGGCCTTCTGCCCATTTTCCAGCCAGCCGGATCGTCCGGTTTTTCTTGGCACACAAGGCAAACGGCTCAATCAAGGTATGGCGCAAAAAGCCATGCGAGAAATTCGCAAAGGCCTTGGGCTCGCCGAAACCGCCACGCCCCACGCCCTCCGGCACAGTTTTGCCACGCATCTCCTCCAGAACGGAGCCAATTTACGGGAAATTCAGGAATTGCTTGGCCATGCGTCCCTCACCACCACCCAGCGTTATACAGAGGTTGATACGGTGGAATTGCTGAGAATCTATAAAGCGGCGCATCCCAGAGCGTAAAAAACTTCTGGCCACAACAGGGAGCACGGGGGCCATACGCCAACAAGCGAAGGAGGACATATCGAGAGCAGGCAGGGCCAACCTGATCATATATGAATCGGGCGTTTATGGACCGCCAGCGCCGCTTCCTTGACAACCTCCGTCAAGGTCGGGTGCGCATGACAGGTCCGTGCGATATCTTCCGCCGCTCCATCAAATTCCATAACACTAACCACTTCCTGAATGAGATCCCCAACATTGGGTCCGATCATGTGCGCACCCAGAATACGATCAGTTTTGGCACAGGCCAGAATTTTGACGAATCCATCCATGGCATTCATCGCCCGCGCCCGACCATTGGCCATAAACGGGAATTTTCCGGCGTTGTAGGCGATACCTGCCTCTTTCAACTGTTCTTCCGTTTTACCCACGCTGGCCACCTCCGGCCATGTATACACCACGCCTGGAATGCAGTCATAGTTGATATGACCGCTTTGTCCGGCCAGTATTTCCGCCAACACCATGCCTTCATCCTCCGCCTTGTGTGCCAGCATGGGACCCGCAATCACGTCCCCGATGGCATAAATCCCCTTCACAGAGGTTTCAAAATGTGCATCTGTCTTGATCTTCCCCCGTTCATCGAGCGCCACACCGGCCTTTTCCAAGCCCAAACCCTCCGTGTAGGGTTTACGCCCCACCGCCATCAAGACAATATCCACAGACAGTTTTTCCTCTGCCCCGCCCCTTGCCGGCGCAATCGTCACATCAACCCCCTTGGCGGTGGCCTTGCTAGATGTCACTTTTGCACCGGTTTTAAAAACAATGCCTTGTTTCTTGAATATTTTCTCGGACTCTTTGCGGATTTCTCCATCCATTCCAGGCAAGATTTGATCGAGATACTCCACCACCGTCACCTCGGCCCCCAAGCGCCGCCAAACAGTCCCGAGCTCCAGCCCGATTACCCCGCCTCCAATCACCAGCAATTTCGAGGGCACCTTGTCCAAAGCCAACGCACCTGTAGAAGACACTATCTTTTTCTCGTCAATCGCAATATTGGGCAAGGAAACAACATCCGAACCCGTAGCAATAACGATACGATCCGTTTCGTATTTTATGCCGCCCACCGTAATTTTTCCAGCAGAGACAATTTCCGCAGACCCTTCAATTCGCGTTATTTTGTTCTTTTTAAAGAGAAATTCAATTCCCTTTGTATTCGCCTCTACCACATCGTCCTTGAACATCATCATGGTTTTGAGATCCAGAGACACTTTTTCAATCTTGACCCCAATATCGGCCATATGGGTTTTCGCGTCCTCATATTTTTCCGAAGAAGACAACAACGCCTTGGAAGGAATACAGCCAACATTCAAGCATGTACCGCCCAGTGCCTTGCGTTTTTCTACACAAGCCACTTTCAAACCCAGCTGGGCACACCGGATCGCACACACATAGCCCCCGGGACCTGCCCCGATAACGATTACATCAAATTTTTGAGACGTCATTTGCCTACCTTGCTGTTGAGTGCCTATCACCGCTCCAGATATACCCTTGCCCGAATCCTCTGACAAGCCCCAGAAGGCTTTCTTTTAATTCTTTCTTCATCATACTATGATGAACTGGTACCCTGCGCCGCAGACATAAAACAAGGACCCCATGAAACTCCACACCATACATACCGAAACATTCGATTATCTGGCCCCAGAAACGGCCTGTCGTTTTGTCGCTCTGGCAAGAGATATCGCGCAATATGGTGAGAACCCCGCCTATCTGGTAGGGGCCGTAGCATTTGGCATAGACCAACATGACCAGAGTTTTTTTATCCCAACAGCCAATACAATTCCTGATGCTATAAAGAACACGCTGACGGATCTACAGACTATTGGTGGTGGCCACCCGAGTGTTCATGCCGAGATGCATGCCATGGAGTGCCTGCCACCATTCAAGCGGGTGTCCTTTGCGATCAGCAGGCCACCGTGCCCCACTTGCCTCGAAGGCATTTCAGAGCTCCGGAACTTCCATTCCGCTCATGGCACGGTTGACAGCCTGTTTATTGACAGCCACAGCCTGAATGATCCCTCCACGCAGGATAAGTGGGATATTTCAAAAAAAATGGTCGAAAACATTGCAGAAAATGGGCATATCGGCGTGACATTCCTCAATCTGGAAACACGGATCTGGGAAGTTTTTACCCCACGTGCCCTTGATACGCTCCACGCTGAAACCGAAAATCCGCTCTTTTTCAAATACCATTCACGAGCGAAAGCACTGGAAGATTTCAATCTGGCCTATTTGTTGGCACACACAATTGAAATGGCTACACACTCAACAATTCCAGATAATCAGGAAGCCGCAACGGCCCTCGGGCGCACGCACGACGGGGAATGGGTTACAATTTCCGCCAGCGCCAGCCTGCCCCCAGGCTTTACCGTTCAACAACATAACGCCTTGCTGGCACAAGATTCTTCACGAACCAAACGGTCCTACCAGTATAAAATGTCTGCGGCCAAACGGGTCATGATTGCGGCAATCAAAGAAGGGATTCTTCTTGAAAACGGGATACTTGTCTGCTCAACCCCGCCCCAGTCCGGAATGCTGGTCAATGCCATAGATTACGGCCTTCGGACCTTCATCACCCCGCCGATGACGTTTTCACCTCAAAGCCCAGACCATATGGCCTTCCTACAGCTCCAACAAGCCGGCATCCTGAACCACAGAATTGTTAAACCAAAAAAAACTGACAGGTCCCTTCCAGTCGACCAAAGCGATACACTGCTAGAATGGAATTACGAGTTTTAAACGTCCAGCAACAAACGTTGAGGATCCTCGATCGCTTCCTTGACCCGTACAAGAAAGCCGACAGCTTCCCGCCCGTCAATAATCCGGTGATCGTACGAATGGGCCAGATACATCATTGGACGGGCCGCAATGGAGCCATCCTTCATCACCATAGGGCGTTGCTGGATCTTGTGCATGCCCAAAATACCCGATTGTGGCGTATTTAAAATCGGCGTAGACAAGAGCGATCCAAACACACCGCCATTGGTGACAGTAAAGGTGCCTCCCGTCATTTCCTCCATGGAAAGCTTGCCTTCACGGGCCCGTTTACCGAGATCCACAATCTTAGCCTCGATCCGAGCCATGCTCATCGTATCGGCATCCCGCAGAACAGGCACAATAAGCCCCTGCGGCGTAGAAACGGCCACGCCGAGATCATAATAGTTTTTATAAATAATATCCGTCCCGTCGATCTCGGCATTTACTGAAGGGAATTCTTTCAGTGCCTGCACGACCGCCCGCACAAAAAAGGACATAAAGCCCAGCTTGACCCCATGTTTTTTCTCGAACACATCCTTATATTCATTCCGCAAATCCATCACGGGACCCATATCCACCTCATTAAAGGTGGTGAGCATGGCGGCCGTGTTCTGAGCTTCTTTGAGACGCGTGGCAATGACCTGGCGGAGCTTGGTCATCCGGACCCGCTCTTCCCGCTCCTTCAGAGCACGCGGGACTTTGCTCTCGGACACGACAAGAGCCTTGGGAGAGGACAAGTACGCCTGCACATCCTCCTTGCTCACACGACCTTCCTTGCCACTGGCAGGAATCTGCGTGGCATCCAGCTGGTTGTCCCCTATCATCTTGCGTACAGAGGGTGATAATTTCGGATCGGAAGACGGCATAGCCGCCAGAGCCAGCACCTCGGCAGTCTTTGCCGAAACCGACGCACTTTCTGCCATCGGCGCAGAAGGTACTTTTTTCACGATATCATTCGCCACCCCCCCTGCTTCCAGTTCCCCGAGCAAAGCCCCAACCCCAACATTCTGGCCTTCACCAACCAGAATCTTCACAATCACTCCGTCTGCCGGTGCATTGACCTCCAAGGTCACTTTGTCCGTTTCAAGCTCGACAATGGGTTCGTCAACCTTGACTGTGTCCCCTTCTTTTTTCAGCCACTGCGCCACCGTGGCCTCGCTTACGGATTCACCTAGTGTCGGCACCAATATTTTTGTCATATTTTTCGCTCTTTTCTTTTAAAAAAACACTTCCCCACTATTACGCCCAAGGCCCGCCAAAGGCAAGAGCCAAGGCCGAAAAAACCTGTCAAAAATGTTTCCACCCCTGCATGGTCCACGAGGTAAAACCCCCGTTACGGTCCTGCACCCTGACCTCTGCTGGCCCCGCTTCAAAATACCCAATCACAGAAAAGTGCCCAGCAAACATGTCTTGTTTTTTTGGCGGAATGGCCAGTAATAGCCGGTAATCATCACCGCCGCTCGCAAGCTGTTCTAGTGTCACCCCACCAGAATCCACCAGCGCTCGGGCATGATGCGACAACGGAATACATTCTTGCCGGACAACAGCCCCCACGCCAGAAGCAGAACAAATATGCCCCAAATCCGCCAGCAAACCATCCGATATATCAATTCCTGCATGGGCATGGTCCCTGAGCAGGGCCAAAGGCCCCTCGTACAAGGACGGCACCCTATAAGATTCCAAAAAATACTCTTGCCCTGCAAGACCTTGCGGGATGCCCCCTTGCAATATTTTGAGCCCCAAAAACGCAGACCCCACAGGACCGCTGACCGCAACCATATCCCCCACCCGTGCGCCTGCTCGGCGCAACGCCCTGCCTGAAGGCACAAGCCCCAGCGCCGTAATGGAAACGGAGAAGGCCCCCTTTATCATTGTCGTATCACCACCGGAGCAAAACAAACCGTATCGTTTTTGATCCCCTTCCAGCGCACTGGCAAAGGATTTCAGCCAATGCGCCGCCGGTTTTTCGGGAAAGGCGAGACACAGTTGATAACAAAAAGGCTGAGCCCCCATCGCATATAAATCAGACACATTCACACGCAAGGCTTTTTGCGCTATGAAGGCGGGATCTTCCGATTTCCAAAAATGCGTCCCTTCATTGAGGGTATCGGACGTGACCACCAGTTCATGCCCGTCTGGAATCTGGAGTACGGCGGCATCGTCTTTGAGTCCGTCTGGACCCAACGGCGCAAAATACCGTGCGATCATCTCAAATTCATCCATCTCCCAAGTCCCGCCACACATCGTAAAAATGGTGCACAGGGCCATGGCCCTGCCCCACTTCCAACCTGCCAGATTCCGCAATGGCCTGCGTCACATAGGCTTTGGCTTTGTTGATAGCCTCATGGATTTCATGCCTCTGCGCCAGAAAAACTGCAATCGCAGAAGACAACGTACACCCCGTCCCATGGGTGTTTTTTGTTTCGATACGCGGCGCATCGAATTTATGAATGATCGGCCCTTGGACATACACATCAGGGCATACCTCTCCGCCCCCATGCCCGCCTTTAAGCAAAACAGGAATCAGGTACCGCATATAAAGGGTGCGAGCCATTTCCGTCAAATCCCCGTCAAAATCTTCATGAAAAGAGCGTTCCAGCAACGCTTCCGCCTCGGGGATATTGGGCGTGATTAAACTGGCATAAGCAAACACATGCTCTTGCAGAGCCTCCATTGCGCGCATTGTGACGAGTTGATTACCCGATGTGGCGCTATACACGGGATCTACAATGACAGGCAAAAACGGCTTGGATCCTTTGTCATTATAAAGCCGCTCCAAAAACTGCCCGATCACCTGCGCACTTTTTCGGTTGCCAACCATCCCAATTTTAATCGCATCAATCCTGATATCCTCTGCCAAAGCCATCAACTGTTTTTGCAACATACTATAGGGCACGATAAAAACATCGGAAACGCCTTGCGTATTTTGCCCCGTCAGGGCTGTGATTGCGGCCATGCCATAAGCCCCCAGCGCCGAAAATGTCTTGAGATCGGCCTGAATCCCTGCCCCGCCGGACGGATCAGACCCTGCAATCGAAAGCACATTCACCGACTTCATTGTGTGCTTACCCTGCTTACAAAAGCCTGTGTAGCGGCCTCAGGGTCCTCTGCTTCACTGATACTGCGCATCATAGCCACGCCGCTTGCCCCGCAGGCGATCACGTGCGCCATATTATCCGGCGTAATCCCCCCAATCCCCACAACAGGCACGGGCGAAAGCGCCACCAGCGCCTTAAAAGCCAAGGGCCCCAGCACAGGTTTGCCCTTATCCGTTAGTGTCGGGAAAAAGGGACCCGTCCCGACATAATCCACCACCGCCGGATCAACCGCCCGCATATGATTGGCCGTAAACGCCGTTTGGCCGATAATGGCGGACGGCCCCAGCCGTTTGCGCGCCTCAAGTGGTGGCGTATCGGTTTGACCCAGATGCACCCCGTCCGCCCCCACGGCAAAGGCCACATCCACATTGTCATTGATCAAAAAGGGAATACCGTATGGTTTCAGGAGCTCACACAGTAACCCCGCCTGTGCCAGAAATTCGAGCATATTCCCTGATTTATACCGGAGCTGAATCATCGTGACTCTACCCCGCACGGCAGAAAGCGCTACATCCGCCACATCCCGCCCCTTGCAACACGCGGGGTCCAGAACAAAATAGACAGAAAGATCAAAGGGGCGTTTCATGTTTCAGTTTATCCCAACCTTCGGGAGAAAGATCCGTGCATTGATCTGGAAGGAGATAGCCCTCTTCATCCTTTTTGAGAAGAAGCGGATAGACTTTTCCTTCTCCCAAACCACGCGAACAATCGGACACCATTTCATGCCTTACCGTAATATCACCGTGCTTGCCCTCTCTGGCTCCCGAAAGAGAGCCTTTGTAGAGATCTTTCACATGCAGTACAATTCTCCCGTACTCGTCTTTCGCATTCTTGGTATAATCAGGAAAACGAACGGATTTAACTTTAAATTCTCCTGCAATCTCAAATTGTTCCAATACCATCACATCTTCTTCCGGTCTGGGCATAGGACAATCGCACGCTTTCGCCTGATTCGTCACAGAGAAAAAGACTGTTCCTGCGAGCAATAAGCAGGCTCCTAATCGCACACAGTGCCTCATACCTTTAACGCCGCATCCAGTAGCTTAGCCTGTTCCGCCGTATGCCGGCTCAGGAGCCCCGTAGCAGGAGCCGCCGCTTCCTCACGTCCGACATACACAGGCCGCTTTGTTTTATGCCCAATATCCGTCAGCACCTTTTCAATCCGGCGATCGACAAAGGACCACGCCCCCTGATTTTCTGGCTCTTCCTGACACCAGACAATCTCAGCATTTTTGTATTGTTTCAGCTCTCCGCCCAGTACTTTGGCGGGGAAGGGGTAAAGTTGTTCCACACGCAAGATCGTAACATCCTTGATCCCCCTGTCGCGGCGCTCTTGCAACAGATCGTAATAGACCTTTCCGGTACACAGCACGACGCGCTTGATTTTATCGGGTTTAGCCAGATCATTATGATCATCATCCCATAAAATCCTGTGGAAAGTGCTCCCTTCTGCGAACATTGCAAGGTCAGAAACCGCAAGCTTGTGCCGCAAAAGTGATTTCGGGGTCATAATCACAAGCGGTTTACGGAAATCCCTCAGCATTTGCCTACGCAAGGCATGAAAATAATTGGCAGGGGTTGTACAGTTGCAAATCTGCCAGTTATCTTCGCCCGAGAGTTGAAGGAAGCGCTCGAACCGCGCCGAGGAATGCTCTGGCCCTTGTCCCTCATAGCCATGCGGCAACAGCATCACAAGACCCGACATCCGAAGCCATTTGCTTTCCCCTGAGGAAATAAACTGGTCAATAATCACCTGCGCCCCGTTAGCAAAATCCCCGAATTGAGCCTCCCACAGCACAAGAGTTTTTGGGTCGGCACACGTATAACCATATTCAAACCCCAGCACCGCCATTTCGGAGAGCGGACTATCATGCGCCTCGAATTTTCCTTGGCTCGGTGCAATATGTTGCAAGGGGATATGCTTGGCTTCATTGTCCTGATCGTACCAGATGGCATGGCGATGGGAAAAGGTCCCGCGCCCGACATCTTGTCCCGATAAACGGACCGGATACCCCTCCTGCACCAGCCCTCCAAAGGCCAGCGCCTCACCGGCCGCCCAGTCAAACCCTTTGCCTGTTTCAAACATCTGGGCTTTGGCTTCCAACACGCGCAAAAGCTTCCGGTTAATGGCAAAGCCTTCGGGAACTGCGCAAAGGACTTTTCCGATCTTTCGGATATCGTCTGTCGAAAGGCCTGTGGCACCCCGCCGTTCATCCCCGTACGCCACCTTCATGCCTTCCCACGCGCCCGCCAGATAATCGGCCCTGTTGGGTTTGTAGGCTTTGGCGGATTGATATGCTTCTTCCAGCCCTTGTTCATATTCCGCAATAATAACATCACATTCTTCCGGCGTGATAGCATTTTCCGCAATCAACTGCTCCATATACAAGGTCCGTGTCGTTTTTTGTGTAGCAATTTTTTTATACATCACAGGCTGTGTAAATGCAGGCTCATCCCCTTCGTTATGCCCGTACCGGCGATAGCAGAACATGTCGATGACAACATCTCGCTTGAAGGTCTGGCGAAACTCTGTGGCAATACGGGCCACATGGACAACGGCTTCCGGATCATCCCCGTTCACGTGGAAAATGGGCGCTGACAAGACTTTCGCCACATCGGTCGAATACGGACCGGACCGACTGAATTTCGGCATAGTGGTAAAACCAATCTGGTTGTTGATTACGATATGGATGGTACCGCCCACGCGGTAGCCTGGAAGTTCTGCAATCATCAGCGTTTCTGCCGTGACGCCCTGCCCCGCAAACGCCGCATCCCCGTGCAGAAGCAAAGGTAAGACCGCCGCGGATTCCACTGCGCCACGCTGAATTTGCTTGGCGCGGACCTTACCAATCACAACCGGATTCACAAATTCCAGATGGGACGGATTGGCCGTCAGGGATAAATGGATATGATTCCCGTCAAAATCTCGATCCCCTGACGTGCCCATATGGTATTTGACGTCCGCCGAGCCCAGCACATCGTCCGGCAGGGACGATTGCCCCTGAAATTCAGCAAAAATCGCTGTAAAGGACTTACCCATCACGTTTGTCAGAACATTCAAACGCCCACGGTGCGCCATCCCAATGACAATTTCCTCAAGTCCCAATTGCCCACCGCGCTTCATAATCTGCTCGATACAGGGGATGAGGGCCTCACCACCATCCACACCAAACCGTTTCGCGCCCTGATATTTCTTGTGCAGGAACTGTTCAAAACTTTCCGCCGCGACCAACCTTTGAAAAATGGCCCGCTTTCCGTTCACGGTAAAATCAGTTTTATTGCGGGGTTCTTCGATCCGCTCCTGAATCCAGGCTTTCTCATCAGGATCTGTCAGGTGCAAAAACTCCACGCCGATTTTGTCACAATAAATTTGTTTCAATGCGGCCAAAATCTGATTGAGGCTGGCATATTCCATCCCCAAAACCCCGTTGATAAAAACCGGACGATCTACGTCAGAATCCGAAAAACCATAATGGGAAGGCTCCAGTTCCGGATGCTGTTTTTTTTCCTTCATACCAAGAGGGTCCAGATCTGCAAGCATATGCCCCCGTGCGCGGTATGCCCGAATGAGCATCAAGGCACGAATAGAATCCAGTGCGGCCTGCCGGATTTCCTGTACTGGAACCGTTTGTCCTGCCGTTTTTGAGGTCTTGTCATTGGCCGGCGTTGCCAGAGAAACAGGAGCCTCTCCAAAAGCATTGGAGGTTTTTCTGTTCTGTACCGGAGTCCAGCTGGCCCCCGCCATTTCCATCAACAGGTCTTTTTCATTATCGTTCAGGGCCTCAAAAAACCCACCCCAGCTCGGTTCCACCTGCGCAGGGTTTTTCATAAACTCCCCGTACAAATGAGCAATATATTCGGCATTCATTCCGGTTAGAAATGTAAGATTTTGGGATGTCTGTGTCATGGTTTTCAGCGTGTTACGCCCCTTTCGTAAAGAAAAAGTCTGTCATGGGTTTAATCTGAATAAAAACAGCCGTCAAGAGGGCGCTTCCCCTTCATCCGCCAGAGCGCAAGACAATTCCAAAATCAAAGCCTGCTCCGCCGCGGCAACATGCATGGACTCCGCCCCATAACAGGCAGGATTGTTTTTCATTTTTTCTATTAGACGAGGGAAAAAACCCTGCGAATCCTTTGCGGATTCTCCGAATTCTCCAGAAGCCTCCGCAATGGCATATGCGACATTTAAAAGAACTGTCCGGTATTGCCTGATAGCCGCATCGCCCACTTGTGCTTTTAAAAAGTGACGCGCCGCCGTTGCATCTGCAATCACCGAAAAGGAATGCTCTGCCCATGCAGGCCATTGCGCCCGCGAACAAAGCGTTTCTTCCAAAATGGCAGTCATCAACGCCTGCCCCTGACAGACTTCAAGGACGTGCCGGAGAGTTCTTTCATGGGCCAAACCCTCTTGAATGTCGTCGAGCACGCCAGCCTCATCTTCAGCATCCCCCATCAACACACCGACACGGTAAGGCAAGCTCACCAGTATCTCCCGTTCGCTTTTTGAAAAACGCTCTAACAGGGACATGATATACTCCTCCCGTTTGACTTTGCGTTCATGTGGAGACCCCCAATGCTTGAGAAATACTCCGCAAAGCTTTTCTTTCCTTCGGACTGACATACAAATACGAATGGTATGTGATGCGGGGCGTGCGGGTAAAAAAGCCTGTAAAGCAAAGACAACCGTAACAGAGCCGTAACCAGAAACGGCCCAAAATGGACCGTCCGGCATTCCGTTCCTGAAATGCGTAGGCCACGGCTTCCGCAATATCCATCAGACGCGTGATAAATTCTCTGGATTCTTTGTCCGTGCAGGTGCTCTCCAAGATCCCCAAGGCACGACGACACTCCGAAGGAACATAATCCAACTCCGCACCCCAAGATTTCCAATCGCCTTTACCGGCAATTGTTACGGCCATAATTTCCTGAATAAAGACAGCCCCAAACACATCACGCGAAAAACCTTCAATCAAACTTTCCAGCGTTTGGCGCTCCTGCCGCGCCGCATCTTCCCCTCCCTCCATATCCGCACGAGAGATCCACAAGCCCACCCTGTAGGGCAAGCGAATCATCACTTCTTGGTGCTCGGGTATCAGGCGATCGAGAAAAGACAAAAAAACTCCCTGAATTTCAGTTTCAGGTTTCTACCCTACACTGAAATTCAGGGAGGAACAAACAAGGATTTGACAAGGCGGTTTCCAATCCCGTGGGTGGCCAGGAGAGACAAGGGCGCAGGATCAAAAAACGTATTTGCAGGTCAAATCTTTCTTGTGTGCTTCACATCGATTATGGTTCCGTTTATTTTAACATTGCAACACACATGCCATTTTTTCGTAAAATTACACACGAAAAGGCGACCTGAGCAGTCGCCTTTTTTGCCGAGCGGAAATAATTTCCATGTATTTTATGCCGCCAGCGCCTTCACAACAGCCTCACCCAGACCAGCCGGACTATTGGAAACCACAAAACCGGCAGAACGCATAGCATCCATCTTGGCCGGCGCGGTGTCATCCGCCCCCGAGATAATAGCTCCCGCATGCCCCATCCGCTTACCCGGCGGTGCTGTGGCACCTGCGATAAAGCCCGCAATCGGCTTTTTCGTTTTCAAGCGCTTGTAATATTCACAGGCTTCGAGCTCTGCCGTCCCGCCAATCTCCCCGATCATCAAAATCGCCGCTGTTTCCGGATCATTCATAAAGAGTTCAATACAATCAATAAAATTCGTACCGTTGACAGGGTCACCGCCAATCCCGATACAAGTTGTCTGCCCGAGGCCGACAGCCCCCGTCTGGGCCACGGCTTCATAGGTCAACGTACCGGAGCGCGATACAATACCCACCTTACCGCGTTTGTGGATATGGCCCGGCATAATCCCGATCTTGCACTCATCCGGCGTAATCACACCCGGGCAATTAGGCCCGATCAAACGGGTCTTGGAGCCGCTGAGTGCCCGTTTCACTTTCACCATATCCAGCACCGGAATACCTTCTGTGATACAAATCGCCAGTTCGATTTCGGCATCAATGGCCTCTAGAATGGCATCGGCGGCAAAGGGCGGTGGCACGTAGATCACAGAGGCATTACAGCCCGTTTTAGCCCGCGCCTCAGCCACCGTATCAAACACCGGCAAATTCAAATGCTGGGTTCCACCCTTGCCAGGGGTTACCCCCCCCACCATTTTCGTGCCGTACGCAATGGCCTGTTCCGAATGGAACGTCCCCTGAGAGCCTGTAAACCCCTGACAAATCACTTTCGTGTCCTTATTGACCAATACCGCCATAACGCCTATTTGCTCCTCATGCAGAACTTATTAAGATACTTCACCTTACACCCTTATAAATCCCTTCCCACTAAAAGCAACACCCTGTTTGATATCTCCCCTTAAATTCTCTCGCAAAGTTTTTATTATTCATAACTTGACATTTGGGGAATTATGCATTACGTTAATAAAATTCTTGAAAAAAGGCTATGAAAACGATGTATTTAAGGCAAGAAACCTTACAAAACCTTGCTAACAGCTCATACGACGGCGTCCGCACCGCTCAAGCCGCACATAATGATGATGATCCCCTTGTTTGGCTCCACAGACCTTTAGGCACTCTAGTGCTGACAGGTTTGCTCACGAGCCTGTGGCAAGCCGTTCCTCATGAATATAAACAACATGCCCGCATCGCAGACACGGCCCAAACAGTGCACACTTATGAACCCCGCACATCACACCATACAAAAATCGCGCATAAAACATATCAATCACCAATAGCCCCCCATTCCCACGCACAACATAAACCGGTTTCGTGGTTACCCGAACATACAGCGCTCCCGAAATCCCCATATGTCCGTCACGATCATAAAATGGCACAGACATCGCCTTCCGATGCGAACAAAAATCAGCCCCCCATATCATCGGCCCAACCGGCACCAAAAATGACGCTGAAGGCTCCCTATAAACCCCTTTTATTACAGGTTGGAAAACACAAAATCTCTTTGAAGCCTCATGTCCTGAGGGCTTTTCAGAAGGCGGACTTCCCGCTTAAAAACCTGATTGTGACATGCACACGCGAAAGCCATTGTAATACAAAAGCCGTGAATGAAGACACGCAAGCAGGCGGCCTGTTTCAATTTTTGTTATCAACTGCTTCTGAAACCATACACAAAAATAAAAAACAATTCCCGGAAGCCAGTGATCTGGTTACAAAAATCGTGATGCAGAGAGGTTCTGAAGGCCATCCCTTGCGCATTACATACACCCCCAAAGATACCGATTCAGAAAAAATGCTTGAAAAACTATTGCTGAATCCGGATTTCAACACACGATTGTATGTCGCCTACACCAAACCCAATATCAAACATTTTAAAGAGAAAATGCATGTTTCAAGCGTTTCCCAAAGCGCTCTGCTTTTAATGAATAATCTAGGCCTGCACGGCGCCATTACTTACATGAAGGGGTTAGAAGAAGCCCCTCACAAACTGGCCAGCGATTTTTTCAAGGCACATGCGAATGTTTACGGCTCGAAAATCGGAGAACAAAATCCCAGTCTGATCAGGAAAAACGGGCATCCTCTGACGATGCTGGAATCGTTTCAGGCTCTAGGCAAAGAATTTGGGCAGATCAAAATCGTAAGCAAGCCCACCGCACACACGCATCCGTCTAACGAAAACCTTCATGCAGATACGGCGCGCCACAACGAACCGACGTGAGTGCGACAAGATCAAAACACACATCGTGTGAGCCGCCGACCCTAGCCGGCCAGTGCCATTTTCTCGGGATACATTGTACGACCTACTTTTGCCGTGTTCAAATGGTCGTGGACATGCTCCATCAATTCTTCATGATGACCATGGAAAAAGTGATTGGCACCCTTAATAACCCGATAATCAATGGCAATGCCTTTTTGCTGGTGCAGACGTGATACGAAGTCAGCGACAGACGGCTCTTGCACCACATCATCTTTTCCCCCCTGCAAAACAAGGCCTGATGTCGGGCACGGAGCCAGAAAACTGAAATCTTCGGTATTGGCAGGTGGTGCAATGGAAATAAAACCGTGAATTTCGGGACGACGCATGAGCAGTTGCATCCCGATCCACGCCCCGAAGGAAAATCCGGCAATCCAGACATAAGGCGCGCCCGTGTTGATTTCCTGCATCCAGTCCAGCGCGGATGCCGCATCACTCAATTCGCCTTCCCCACGATCAAATACACCCTGCGATCGCCCAACTCCGCGAAAGTTGAACCGCAAACAGGAAAATCCGCGTGCCGCAAAGGCCTGAAACAGATTATAGGTAATTTTGTTATTCATTGTCCCACCATGCTCGGGATTGGGATGCAAGATCAAAGCCAGCGGGGCATTTTTCATTTTGGAGTGTGAGTAACGACCTTCAAGACGGCCCGATGGACCGTTAAAAATTACTTCAGGCATGCAATTCCCCTTCGTAAAGACGTGTTGTCAAAATTTTATATAATCTTTTTTATTGAGAGCGGAAACTGCGCATTTCTTTTCTCTGGTACTATAACTTTACACAAAACAGGCCCCTTCTATATTTTAATGCGGAAGAAATGTCCAGAAAATTATGATAAGCTATTGATTTTGCTTGTGTACAATCTCACAAAAGCTCCGAATCTCTTCTTGCTTCCCCAAGAATAAAATTGCTCTGGAGCCTCTGAATACCGTATAAGTCCACACTATGAAGAACCGTGTTTATCTTGATTACAATGCCACAACGCCCATGCGCCCCGCCGTCATGGACACGATGATACAAGTGTTCGCCCAACCGCACAATGCCTCCTCCGTACATTCCTACGGGCGGGAAGGCCGCAAATGGATTGAAACAGCGCGGGAACGGGTGGCACAGGCCTGCGGCGCACCACAAGCCCAGATCCTGTTCAATAGTGGCGCAACGGAATCCAATAACACCGTCCTGCACCATTTTGCTGGAGAACGCCTTCTCGTCTCCGCCATCGAACACCCTTCTGTTCTGGAGGCCATGCCCCATTACACAGAGAATTTTGGGATTGTGCCCGTCACACCGGACGGCGTACTCGACCTGACGGCACTTGAAGAGGCCCTAAAAAAAACACGGACCACATTGGTCAGTGTCATGGCGGTCAATAATGAAACAGGGGTTATACAGCCCGTGCGAGAGATTGCAGATCTGGCCCATCAATATGGTGCGCTGTATCATTGCGATGCCGCGCAAGCCCTAGGGAAAATCCCGCTTGACATCACGGAATGGGGCGTGGATTTTCTGACCCTCTCGGCACACAAAATCGGCGGGCCGCAAGGTGTAGGAGCCCTCGTTCTGGGGCTTTGCGGAAAAACCCCGACACTGCTTCATGGGGGAGGACAGGAAAAACGCGCCCGCGCCGGAACAGAAAACGTGTCAGGGGTCGCAGGCTTTGGCGTTGCAGTTCACTCTGCACAAGAGACTCTAACCTCTTCTCGAGAGACATTTTCCCTTTTCCAAAAAAGGCTGGAAGAAGCCCTGCGCTCCTGCGATCCAGATATAGTGATCCATGGGCTTTCCGCACCACGCGTACCCCACACCATATCATTTTCTGTGGCCGGATTATCCTCTGAAACCCTTCTCATGGCACTTGATCTGGAAGGCATTGCCGTGTCCAATGGCTCGGCCTGCTCCAGCGGCAGAGTCACTACCAGTCATGTTCTCAAAGCCATGCAGGTGCCAGATTCCCATGCGCAGGGAGCCCTCCGGCTTTCAATGGGCTGGGCCACAACACACGAAGACTGCGACCGCTTTTTGGCGGTCTGGACAGCCCTGTATAAACGCTTAAAATCTTAAAAAGCCTCCTATGCCTAAAATCACCTTTCTGCAAACCGATGGCACAACACAGACCTTTGAAGCGCCGGAACACTGGTCTATAATGCAGATGGCCGTTCACCATGGCATTCAGGGGATCACAGGCGATTGCGGCGGGTCCATGGCCTGCGCGACCTGTCATGTACATGTGCATCCCGATTGGACCCAGCGCGTTTTGCAAACCGGCAACGAAAAAACAGAGGAAGAAACCGATGTCCTTGAAACGGCCGTTCATCTACGCCCTACCTCCCGTCTGGCCTGCCAGATTGAGTTAACAGAGGCGCTAGACGGGCTGATTGTGATGGTGCCCATAAGACAGCCTTAGGGGGAAATGGGTTCCTCATAAGCCTGTGGAGTGTATAAATCTGTATAAAGTCTACCCAAGACTTCAGAGGATTCTTTATGCCCTACAGATTCCGCCTTAAAAAGCAAGGTTAGTCCATCATCCAGATTTTTACCGCGCACTCGTCCCAATGCACACAATTTTCCCAAAGAAACCATGGCATGGGGCAAGCCTTTCTCAACAGCTTGTTTATAAAGCTTTATGGCTTTGTTGATATTCTTGCGGGTACCCAGTCCTGTTTTGTAGTAATGAGCCAGCCCATATAATCCAAAAGCATCTTCTTCATCTGCTGCGTTTGTCATCCATTCAAAAGCTTTCTGAGGATCGGGTTGTACCGAAATTCCTGATTCATACATAATGGCCAACCTATATTGTGCCCATTTATGGTTTTGTTCTGCCGTCCTGCTGTACCATTCAAAGGATTTTTTATCATTTTTGGGAATCCCCAATTTTCCAAGCTGGTAAATAGCGCCCAATTTAGCTTGAGCCTTTGAAGACCCGACACCAGAAACTCCAAGCGTAGCCGCCAGTACAAAATATTCAAAAGCAGAAGCATGGTTTTGCTCCACTCCCTCACCCTTTTCGTACATACACCCCATAGAATAGAGTGAATCTAAACCCATTTCAGCAGAGCTTAAAAGGTATTTGCCCCCTTCGCTATACTCCTTTTCGTAATTTTTTATAAGGCCCACACAAAACGCCGCATATGCAGGATTGTCTCTTGCTTTTTCTAGAAACGGCTCCATTTCAGGAAATTCCTGAATGAAATCATTATATCTCTGTTGTAGATTCACTCGGAAACCTCTTGATTTTTGTTTTACATAGCAAAACAAAAATGCTCTGTCAAGTGTTTTGACAAATAAGAGATTTCTTATAAAAACGCCCCCCAATCCTCCAGCTTATAAAGATCCATGGCGATTTCTTCATACGGATGAACTTTTTTGACAGCCTCTAAAACAGCTTTAAGAAGACGCTCCGGCACAATCACCTCGATTTTTTCTTCTTCCACCGCTGTGATTTCATGACGCACACCCACGGCGGGATTGGCCTGCGCATTGCCGCGAAACCTCCCCGTTCCGCGCACGGAGAAAGAGCAAAAATCATAATGCCCGATATGACCCGCACCAGCCTGAGCGAGCGCCTCACGCACCGCATCCGCATGCTCCAGCGGGGTATAGACCGCCAGTTTAAAAAATCCTGATTTTACATGTTGTTCTTGTGTGCTCATGATCCGCCCAGCATAGCAGATTCACAATTCGTTTGTCAGGATGAAGATTTTTTCTGTATAACCGCCCTATGAATACCTTAGGCTTTAACAAATCTCCCGATAAAACCCGCGTGGTCGTCGCCATGTCGGGCGGGGTGGATTCTTCCGTCACCGCCGCGTTACTGCACGAGGAAGGGTATGACGTGGTCGGAATCACGCTCCAGCTGTTTGATTACGGCGCGGCCACAAACCCTGGAGGGCTTGTGAAATCCAAGACCTGTTGCGCAGGGCAGGATATTTACGATGCCAAGAATGTTGCCGATGCCAAAGGCTTTCCCCATTATGTTTTGAATTATGAAAGCAATTTCAAGGATGCAGTCATCGAAGATTTTGCTGATAGCTATGTACGGGGGGAAACGCCCGTACCGTGTATACGCTGTAATCAAAGCGTCAAATTCCATGACCTGCTCAAGGTCGCGCATGATCTGGGAGCCGATTGCATGGCTACAGGCCACTACATCAAGCGCCATGTGAACGATGAAGGCCGTGCAGAGCTCCACCGTGCGCAGGATTTCGGTAAGGATCAAAGCTATTTCCTGTTTGCCACCACGCAAGAGCAACTCGATTTTCTGCGCTTTCCTCTGGGACACTGGACCAAGCCCCAAACCCGCGAAGCCGCGGAACGTCTGGGCCTTTTGATTGCGGATAAACCCGATTCTCAAGATATCTGTTTTGTCCCGCACGGTGATTATGCCGCCGTGGTGAAAAAGCTTAGGCCCACAGCCGCACAAGCGGGGAATATTGTCGATCAAACAGGCCGAATCCTTGGGCGGCATGAGGGGATCATCCATTACACGATTGGCCAGCGTAAGGGGCTGGGCATCGGCGGCGGCATATCGGAAGACAACAGCCCGTTTTATGTGCTCGCGCTTGATCCCACCAAAAATCAAGTCATTATCGGCCCCAAAACCGCATTGGCACGCCCCGACATGACCCTGCACAGTTGTAATTGGCTTTTAAATGCTGAGGAAACCACGCAAGCCCTCTCCCCAAAAGGTCTTGAAATCAGCGTGAAATTTCGTTCAGTGATGCAACCTGTTCCAGGAACGCTTTATTTCACAGATAAAAACGATCACAAAAATGATGGGTCCGCGCAAATTTGCTTCAACACCCCTCAATACGGCTTGTCAGCAGGCCAAGCCGCCGTGTGTTACAACGGCACACGGGTTCTGGGCGGCGGCTGGATTGAAAACCCGTAATGTATCACAATATATAACAAGGCTCTGGATATATAAGGGGGTTCAGGGAACAGACGATCTCAAGACAGGACCAGATCGCTCCAGAAGCGCCTTGACAACCCCCCTTGCAATAGGTCATAACCTTTTTCACCTTTTGCGGTTTTGATTTCCGCACCGTGGCTCTGTAGCTCAGTGGTAGAGCAGAGGAATCATAATCCTTTGGTCGCAAGTTCAAATCTTGCCAGAGCCACCATATTTCCCATTTTATATCAATGTGTTGAATGATTTCCTCTCGCGGACATTTCCACGCCAAAATCCGCGGGGTAACACTGGGGTAACAAAAAGCTAAAAACCCCTCTGTATGAGGATTCCTTGGGCACCCCTGCAGTATGACCTTCTCCTTTGGTCGTTTTTGGATAGTTTTACAATCGCCGTTGTCGCAAAGCTCTTTCGGCTTCCGTAGCTATTAGCCAGTTGCCGTTTGGACTCACTTCAAGTGTTATATGTCCGTCATTTCTGGTTGTCAGAACTTTGCGCTCTACTTGACCAATGGTTTTGCATCCACTGGCCTTGTTTGCATACCAGTTTGTAGTTTCTTGTGTACCATGCTGCTTGTAACTGTCTGAGATGATTACGGCTTGAGGTGAGCAAAAATTAAAAACTTCCTCACAACAGCCATTTTCTCTGCCATGGTGAGAGGCTACCAATACATTAACGCTCGCTAGCTCATTACGAAAGGCGGGAATTTTCAACAGCTCTTTCCAGCCCGCAATTTCCAAATCTCCGGGGAAAACAATTTTGAAAGAACCAAAGCTCACAAAACTTACGAGGCTAAGATTGTTGGTGTCTGTAAATGCCCCGTAAGGGTTGCAATAATGGTGTACGAGGACACCGCCCAAATCAGCAGGCTGAATATACGTGCCATTATTTTCAACATCTTTCATCCAGTGATAAAATGACCTTATTCCGTCTCCCATCCCCAATAAAGTTTTCATGGCCACCAAAGCATCGGAATTTACAGATGCATTTCTATATATCGTCCTGATAAAAGATAACTTTTTCAAATCAACAAAGTCACTTGCGTGATCTTCATCAAAATTACTTATAATTAACCTTTCGATGCTCTGGCCTTGAAAATGGATGGATGGATACCACGGACGTGAAGCGTTATGCCCAGCATCAATCAGAACTTTTTGTCCGTTTGGACAATGAATTGCTGCACATTGGCCTAATTCCACGTCAAAGATTTCAATCAGCATGTTTTCCTCCATTGCCTTTTTCTATGCCTTTCGCGGCGCGTGATTTTTCAATGCCAAAAACGGCTTCGCCAATATCTTCAATTTTCTTGATGAATTTATCAACATTCAGCCCCGCAATAAAAGCGAGGGCGTAGAAGCCATACTCAGATGCGTTTTGCTGAACATTTGATTCAAGAACAAGAAGGCCTGCTTTCAGAAATAGAAAGCTCACAGCTCCAGACCCAACACTTGTAATGGGGCGCAGGATATACCAAATTGCCCACTTATTATCCCATGTGTCTTGGGCGCAATAATTGACATACACCGCCCTTAAACAATACATACAGCCACCAAGCCCGCCGACAATCGCGCAGGTAATCCCGACTCTGTAGGGCTCAAGACACAAAAGATCGTAGTTACAGAGCAACAGAAATAAGCCGTAAGCGTATAAGGTTACGATAGAGAGAAGATAAACTACAATGCCAATCATTGTATTGACCTGTTGCTAAAATTTTGCACCCAAGGAGAACATGGTAACGCGTTTCCATAATGAAGAATCCTGAGGCATCCTCATCTTCGCTGAGTCTAGTATATCTTCCATTTTACACAAGTAGAAGTTCCAATTTTTTCAAGAAAGTCGTGAACGTCCAGAAAATATATTGTCTTTCCTAATCCTTCCTATTCGCAAAGGGGCGTTTGGCGTGGATAGATTTATAACGCTCGATGAACTCGGCCTCATAATCACGGGCGCATTTATTGACCTTCCAGCAAATGCGCAGATCATCGTAATGGGGGAGCTCCCAAATATCCGAGCCGCCTTTGTGGTTGTCTTTTTTCATGACCAGTGCCTTCACACGACTTCTAAGCGACGTAGAGGCCATACCAATGTAGGCAATCGGTTCGGCGGGATTGGTTTCATCAATCACGAAATAGACGCCACGCTCCATCGTGATCTGTTTAAAATTTTTGTTCTTCAACTCACCAAATGTCGGAAATCGGCCTTCAAGCGGTTCACAGCCAAAAAACTTCATGAGATCGGTATAATTCATCGCAAACTCCCGTGCGGTGCGCCCCCGCCTGATTACTTGACTGGTAGTCGGGGAGTTTACAAATCGCTAGACGATCCCTGTGATTTTAGCCGTGAAGCCTGTTGCATAGCACAGGCTCCCCGACCATAGGTCAAGGATGCATCATTCCGGTTGATGCAGACCGCTAGCGAGGTTGTAAAGCCCCAAAGCCGTTGCGTATCGACTTCAGGGATGAGGATAGAAGGTTTTATAGGCAAAGGGAAGAGTGAACGCTCTACACTGCTCAATAATTTCCATAGATTGAAAAAACAAAGGTTTTTCGGCGGTTACTATACCCGTGCGTTACCCGCGCGCCTCAAATAGCGCGTATAGCGCTTAAAAACAAGCGTACGCGGCCTTGGGAAAGGCTGACTATAAATCCTTAGGTCTGTTATTTTGCCGTGCCCTGCAGGGTTTTCTCTGACACGCACCAGAACCCCATCTTAATGTCTGCTTTGTAAACAACTCACAGAAAGGGAGACTTATCCTATGAACACGCCCAATGAAGATGTCACACTCAAGCAAATCTGTAAGGAGAAAAAACTCGACCCACGCCTATCCCGCATGCTCTTGCGCGAGGCCGCTAAGGATACAAAGAAATATCCGAACCTTTCCCAAAAACGTGCCGCCAGAACACCATGGGCATGGCCGAAAGGATCAAAGGGGCTGGAGGAAGCACTTGTTGCCCTCAATGCCCATCAGTCATCTAAAAGCCCTACCGAAAAAGTTGCAAAGTGATTTCAGGGTAAAGGATTGTATAGCCCTTTGGTGAAACACAATCCTTTATCAGACCCAGAAATCAAACACGGTATAAATTCAAGATGCTCAAATTTCCTATATGGGATAAATGAGCATCTTGAAAAAGTTATTTTAAAGACCAGATCCATCCAGTCCCTTTACGGCGGCTTTTAATGCCTAAGTCCTTTTTCGCTCTTCTGAGAGTGGCTTTGGTAAGCCCCCTCTTTTTAGCGTTTTGTTCCACGACAGACGAGTCAACAGGACCCTTTGCCAAAATTTCTTCCAAGAACGCAATCGCTTCGTCCTTTTTCTGAACGGGCTTTCTATTCATGAACAGAAGGTCTTCAGCAGTCAAATCACTTGTTCCTGTCCAGACTAATTGCCCTATTTCAGTGTCCTCGTCAGGGGCGTTGCGAATGGTGAAGGTGAGAGTTTTTCCTTTTTTTAATCCGTTGCTTTTGTTGTGAGCCAAATACCTCTTATTTTCATCCTCTGGACAGACTTTGACCATCAACGAGCTACGGGCTCCTCCCGTGATGGCAATCGAGCCCATACCTATATGCCCCGCCTGTTCTGCTCCAGCCTTTCTAAAATGTCGCACAGCCAGAAAAGTTGTCTGATAATCGCGCGCCAATGTTGTCAGCTTTCTAATCAATCTCGCCATATCGGCCCCATCATTCATGTTCAAACCCGCCAATGATGAGGTGAGGGTATCAATGATCACCAACGCATAGGATTTCTTGGACAAAGCTTGCTCAAGGTAAGCAAAACCCTCATCATTGAGAGCCAAGAACCCATCCACGACATCAATCTTTTTACAATTTGCCCGCTGTAGTCTTGCGCGGGTCTTGAAAACCGTACCAATGCTATCCTCAATTGCGAAGAATAGAACATTCCCTTGAACATCTGGTTTGATGCCACAAAATTTTTTACCCGTTGTAATGCACGCTGCCAACTCAGCAAGCAATGTCGATTTACCAGCCCCAGGCTCCCCCTCAAGAATGTTTGTATCGTAGCGGGATATGTATGGCGCGATAAGGCACTCCATTGGCTTTTCTTCTACATCGTCAAGATTGACAGTGTACTCATCGTAAAGCGTGCTATATTTACCGCATCCCTTCGCAATGCGTTCTATTTCATCATCGGAAAGAGGCTCTAAAAAACTAACGGTATTGGCTGAATCCAGAAGCGCAAATATCTGCTCCTGACTGTAGCCCTTGTTCCGATAAAATCCTGCAAGGCTGACCATGTGCGAATGCCGCCCGCCTTCGCGAATTACCAGATTGTTTTGTGATCTTTTTTCCTTTTTTTCCTGTAACAAAAAGGCAAGCTTATCTTCCGGAAATTTTGCCATCTGTGAAAAAATCATACTACTCTCCTGTAATAAACGCCGCTTTTGTGACGGCTGGTTGCAAACATGACGTATCCTTTTGTTTTAATGTCTATCTGATCAATTTTTTTGACCTTCTCTGGTAAAGTTCCTTGAAAATAATCATGATACCCCCTCCCAGTCTTTATGCGGAATGTTACTCCTTTATCAATGTTTGCTTCAGTCTGGCTGTGCCTCGCCGCCAATCCTTGTTTTTCTTTTTGGCATAGATTTCAATAAAGGACTCAAAGACTTGTTCGACGGTTATGCTCTCCTGTTTTTCCTCCTTCAGGGGAAGCCCCAAGGATGAAAGCCTGAGCTTGGCGCGTGCAGATTCTCTGGCTTCTGCAAGGCTCACCAGAGGATAACGCCCCAGTGATATCCGCTTTTGTTTTCCCCCTTCGCGGCACATCACAAAGAATGTCTTCTGGCCTGTTTTCGTGACGCGCACACCAAAGCCCGGAAGGGCGGTATCCCAAAATTCTTGACGCCTTTGGGTGGCTTTCAGAGTGGATATTTTCTTGTCGGTTAAAAGACACTGCATATGATCCCAGCCTTTCCTTTCGCTTAAAGCATAAGAGAAAAATTTCTGGAACTCAAAGAAATTAACGCGTTATGTCCAGACTGAATAGGTCAGAACCCCTTCAAACCTGAAAAGTGAAGCAAAAAAACTTTCATGACATTTTCCGAAAGAGCGTAAAACGACCTTTTTACAACCTGATTTCTCGTATATATATAGAAAAATCACTCTAATATTGAAAAATCACATTCATATCAATTCGATAGCATTATTAGACCCCAGTCTAATTTTGAGACAATACGCTAATAATGGGAAAAAACTGATGCCAACACACCACCTTATTTTTTTACACTTTTTATCCAACTATCCCTGACGATGTACAGTGGCGGGGCTCTAAAAAAAACAAAGGGCCACATTGCGCTATACCCAAATTCATCCTACTTTTGCAACAGGTCTATTATTATCGTTTTTTTGATTGGTGAAGTTAGGATGATTTTGTTTTGGTCTTGGTTTTTATTTGCTTCTATACAATTCGCAGCGACAACGTCACCCGGCCCTGCGTTTTTGGTGGGTATTAGGAATGCTGTGTCTTATGGGTGGTATTTGGGTATTGCTACTGCTTTTGGTCTAGGGTGCGGTATCCTTGTTCATATTGTTTTTGTTCTGACTGGATTATCATTGCTAATTGAAAAGTCAAATTTTACATACAGCTTGGTCAAGTATTCTGGTTCTGCATATTTAATTTACATTGGAATAAAGTGTCTATTATCATCTTGTGCCACATTTATGGCTCAGAAGTCTTCTTGTTCTACTTCAGTGCAAAGATATGAGACAAATTCTCAGACTAAACATTTTTGGGAAGTCTTTTTGGAAGGTTTCTTGACTAATTCTCTAAATCCAAAAGCTCTTATATTTTTTACTGCTGTATTGTCTCAATTTGTTACGGCGGAAACAAAATTGAGCATAAAATTTTTGTACGGCGGCACGTCGTTTTTTATCGAGTGTGGTTGGTATGTGCTTGTAAGTCTCCTTTTCATGAATCAGAATTTGAGGGCAAAATTTTTGTCTGGAGCGCATTGGATAGATATGATTTTTGGTGGATTAATCATATTCCTTGGCGTTAGGCTGGCGTTTTAAGGGAGACGTCGGGCTCTTTTTCTGTTGACAAATCTTTCGATTTGCGATTAGTGATTGCAAATCGGAGTTTTATTGGAGTTCTGCGTGCAAGCTTGGTTAGATAACAAAATCGTTTTAGAAAACGAGATAAATCCTGGAGTGAAGGCTCATGGTCTTCATTATGCAACATCAGTTTTTGAGGGGATCAAAAGAAATCCGCAATGGCAACAATGTTGTTTTTTTTCCAGAAAATATTTCATCATCTGGCCCTTTATTGGAGCAAAAATACGCTCTCTTTTTCTTTAACAAGCACTACGGACTTTATCGGGATCTTACACTTCAAACTGCGCGCAATATAACCCCGAAAGATCAGCAATTTACGTCCTCAAATTTAAACAAAAGGGAAAATTATATTGCTCGTTGCATATGGGGGTACTTGCATGACTATTTTCATCATCAAGGTAGTAGACCTCTTGATGAACATTTAGGTGTAAAGCTGAATCGTTTTTCTGGATTGCTTGAGGAAATCAAGGTGGACGTGAAAAGTTTTCTGCTTTGTAAAAACGATAAAAGTATTCCTTACGCAGACGAAATTGCAGAGTATATTCTCTTGGAAAGATTGTTTCGTTATCCTCAAGAGCCTGATTATAAAACGAATTTAGATTCTGGGACTGGCCTTTTTGCACTATCTTATTTCTTAAAGCACCATGCAATTGGAGTTGAAAATAATCGTTTTCATTTTTGCGAAGAATTTAATGATTTTGCTGGATTATTAGTTTCGGAAATTGAGGCCATTGAATCAACCCCCAATGACATTGAATACCTTACAGAAGCAAAAGAGATGGTTGCTCGATATTTGCCATGCAGTGGAAAGAATGCAGAATTTTGTGTGCCTGATATGATTACAAACTCTCCTATTGGCTGTCTTCTGGGGAAAAGTAAAGCTTTACAAAACCTGCATTATAGGGGGGCGCTAGACCTATCTTCACAGCTTTGGGTGGCATCAAATATTCCAGACCCACAAATTCACAATGCCCTGTCATTAGAAAATCTTTCTAAGGAAAAAGGGTTTTCCTATAGCAGGGTAATGCGAGATGATGCTTGTGTGGCTCTTATTTTTTCTGCATCAGTTAATGGCTGTACAGAAGTGATCAGTGTGCCTGATAAGGACGTATTAAAAAATGCTGTGTATAAGGCAAAAGATTTCGGTGATGGGCACAAGGTTTTATTAGAGGCGAGTGAGAATTTTTTATAAACTTTTATTGGGTGCGGGCGGGGATGGCTCATATCTATTAAATTGTGAATTTTTGTTTTTTATGATTTTAAGGCTGCTAAATTTTCTCACGGGGTAACACTGGGGTAACACAGACCTGTTGTTTGAGCCTGTGGAGTCTTGAGAGATTTGAACGTGTTATGAAGGCCAAGACTTTGCGCTGCTTGGGTCTGGACTCTTAAGACCTGTTATAACCATACAGAGCCCTGCGCACCCATGTCTGAATCATAATCCTTTGGTCGCAAGTTCAAATCTTGCCAGAGCCACCATTTTTCCCTGTGTTTTTTGAGGCTTTTGAAAACGTAACTGTACTATTAAAGTGGAATTGTACTATTGAAAATGGGTTTTACTCCGTCTCATTACACCAATTCCTCGTTAATGACTATAATCCTGAAAGACTTTGGTCCTTGGGCCAGCTTACCCGCCAGCCCAGCGTGACTTTCTTTTTTTCTTCCGGCTTGACAGTCACGAGCCAGCGCATGAGCCCCTTCACATCATGTAAATCGCTTTCATAACCCGCCGTGGTGATATCAGTCAGGATTTCAGAGCGGATTTTTTGGTCTTGAGAGACGGGAACAGTTTCCAAAACAGCAATGGCGATGTCTTCCTTATGCAGGTTCTGGATGTCAGTCGTAAATTGTTTTTCGATGACCTGATCCTTGATCACCAAACCCGTTTCACTGCGTTCGTCTTTCAGGACATTGCGTTTCACTGTGACTTTGTCATCCACGCCAAAAGCCAGTTCCTGAATATCGTTGGGGCGGAGCATCGGCAAAACGGTCTGACCAATATAGGCCGTGTCGCGGAACAAATTAACCGGCCCGGGCAGGATTGGCGAATCGCCTTTCAGCGTTGTTTTGACAACCAGATAGGCTTCGGTGCTGATCTGTGGTTTGATCTGAACCTGCATGATGGTATCGGTGTCAAACGTGCCGACCAGAACCTTGCTCTGTGTGCCATCCGATGTCACTGTGCTGGGCCCTACAATATGGTATTCCCCAACAAAGCCTTGGGAGTCAATTTGAGCGCCGGTAAAGGCCACTTCTTGCTCGGGTACAGGCATGGCGCTATCCATAACAACGTTTTCACGGGCTTTCATGGCGGGTGCCATAGCCACCATCCCCGTGGCGTTGGTTTCAAAATCCGCACGTGTCCCTCCGGCAGAACCGATGCCTTGCGCGCCATAATTCGCATCCATCAGGCTCACCCACTGGGGCGGTAGGTCTGGCAGGCCTGTCCCTCTGCTCGGCTGGGCGGTGGAGAGCGTCAAATCAATGTCCGTCCAGTCCTCCCCCGTTCTTTGCCAGATTGCGCCGTATTGCACGAGCGCCAGCACGCCCGTTTTCGTATCGAACCGCGCATCATAGACCGGTTGCCAGCCGACTTCAGGTTCCTGATACTGGAGTTCGACCGTCAAGCTGGTGGCGGTGGGCGATTCGATGGGGACCTCCACCAGCATGGTCTGTTTTTGTCCGGTCCGGAGCTGATCCAGATCGTTCTGGTTTTTTTGGATCTCATCATCAATTTTCCGCAAAGCAACATCCTGTGCCAACGTAGCCTTTAGATTTTCAGCGATTTTTGTTTGCAGGCTTTCCGCCGCCGCCGCCCAGACTTCGGGCTTGAGGTTGATTTCAGCAATATCTTCATTGGCTCTTAAAACAGCTTGTTTCCCTAAATTATCCAAAAAGGTTTTGCCCGTGACCAGAGCCTGTTTTTCGGCTTCGATGTTCTGTCTGGAATCCTGCAAAAGCAATAGCTTATCCATCAGTTCTTTTTCTTTTGGCACTACAAAATCCTCAGAATTTTCCTGTTTGAACGTCACGGCCCCGAAGGTGACTTTTCCCGTGGCCTTGCCATCGGCATGAAGCGAATCGGTAAAGAGCGTAACAGGCAGATTTTTGAAAACCAGTGTGTGAGCCCCTGCGGGAATATCCACTGTGGCCCTGCGGGTAATGGTGGCCCGATCATTGTAAACGGTTGCGGCCTTGATAATACTATCGACCGGAATATCGATCGCAAAGGCAGGAGAAGCCATAACACTGGCCAACAGTACAAGGCAGGAAAGGGAGGCGCGCATTCGATTTATCCTTCTTTATGTTTTGAGTAAGACAAGCATAAAACATGGTGACCGATTATAACACGATGTTATACAATGATCTCAAGGGAAATACGTTTTCAAAAGGAGGAACTTTACCTATGAAACAAAAAATAATCTACTGGGCCGCACTTTTGAGCAATGTGTGTCTCTTGTTTTTCGGAGCCTCCTTGTTTTTTGAGTCCTATGGTCCCGAAAGGTGGCTGGTCGCCTTGCTGTTCTTGCCTCCTGTTCTTTCTCTTGTGGCCTTGTGGCGAGGGCCGGATCTGGAGGAACGAAAACTCCGGAAACGCGTGAAAAAAGCTCAGCTTCGGCAGGAACTCAACTCTTTGGCGGCATTTGATGCACCGTAGAGATTGCTTATTATAAGGCCCCGGATCATCGTTTTTGAGATGACTTTTTTTGATTAAAACCGGTCCATAAAAAGACAGAATACACTGATATTGCTGTGCCCACGCCATTGATCCTCATAGCGTTGGATGGGCGATATTCTGAGCGATAAATACATATGCGTTTCTGCCTTTCCTTTGTTTTCAAAGGCCCGTCCACATGAGGGAGTGGTTTTTTCGGGCACGAATTAAGTCTTGCTTTTTGAAATACGGAGGCGTATATATCGGGGGCTTTTCTTCTTGCTTGCGAAAAAGCGTTCTTTGTACAAATGTCGCGGGGTGGAGCAGCCCGGTAGCTCGTCAGGCTCATAACCTGAAGGTCGTTGGTTCAAATCCAACTCCCGCAACCAATTTCATAAATCTAAACAGTATCTTGGTACTATAATCACTCCCCTGAGGGGCAGAGTTCTTGGGGTTTTGCCATGCAAAGCTGAAGGAAGACTGGACGGGTCGCTGGGCCATTTTTCGGCCATTTTCTCTCTAAATGCCCCTTTTTCTCTAAAACCTATAGAGAGACCATCAAAACCCACCTTCAGGTTTTTGTATTATTTTTCAGCAAATTGGAGATTTATATTTTCTGGCGGTTTTAAGGTCCAAGCGTAAGGCAGAAGATGCATGAGTCAAAAAACATAAATGGAATTTAGAAATGCACTGGATTGAAAAGATCGGGGATTGCTAATAATTGACAGTATGTTACAATGATGATTATGCGCGTTTTCCTCATGCTTTTAATTTTTGCAATTGGTTTCAGCGGCTATTCAGCCGCAGCGCATGCTTTTGGACCGGATTCCTGCGATACGGAAACTATGTCACAGATAGAGGATAATGGCACTAATGCATCCGACTGCTCCGGTCACCAAGCTGATCAGGACAAGCAGACGGACACCAATCAGAGTAAATCTTCAAAAGCGAAATGTATGGACTGCGTACACTGCTGCGCATCCCACGCGATAAGCCTTTCAAATTATAATTTTGCCTTGCCTGAGCCAGATGCTTCAGGCCTTTCGTACTCCTTAGAAGCAAGTCATAATAGCGATTTTATCGCTTCGATGCTTCGCCCCCCAAGACCCCTCGTTTGATTTGAACGGACTTTAAGCTCGTTGGCTTGAAATCCGTGAGACCGCTTCGTTTGAAGCGGTTGCCATTGCGTTACGCATTTTTCAATCAAACAAGGAGATTTTTATATGCTTTCTATGAATACGGGAGCTGTGCGCTTCAAAATGATTCTGCTGGCAACCGTGCTTACTTTGCCGATGAGCATTCCTGCCATCGCTCAGGATAATAAAGCAGTCATTCCGGCAATGGAAAAGCCCGCCGTTAAAGCCGCGCTTGCGCTGGATGAAGCGATTGCATGGGCTTTGGAAAAGTCCCCTGTTCTGGGGGCATCTTCTGCGCGAGCTGATGCGGCGACAGCCAGCCGTTCACAAGCCGGAGCCTTGCCAAACCCTGAATTATCGGTAGAAGCCGAAAATATCTACGGCGATGGCCCCTATGACGGGCTGGACGGTGCAGAAATAACCTATGGTGTTTCGCAACTGGTCGAGCTTCCCGGCAAGCGCGGTAACCGTGTGCGTGTTGCCGATGCCGAAAAAACGAAAATTCATTATGCCCGTGATGCGGCGCGTCTTGATCTGATCCGTGATGTGACAACTGCCTATGCCGAGCTTGCAGCGGCGCAGCAGGAAGTATCTATTCTGGAAGAAGAACGGAATCTCGCTACCGAGGTGCGTGACAGTGTCGCAGCCAAAGTGCAGGCGGGAAAAGAACCGCCAATTCAGAAGAATAAAGCGGAGATTGAGCTTTCCGCTAGCAATATTGCCCTTGAACGCGCCCGCCGTAACTTCACAGCAAAGAAGCAGGCCTTATCCGCCCTGATGGGTGGCGATACGGGTGATTTTACTGTCGCAAAAGATAGCCTACCGCCTTTGAACGAGCCGGAGCCATTGGAGTCTTATCGTACCCGTTTACCCCAAACCCCCGATGTTAAAAGCCTTGATGCCGATGTGAATCAAGCTAAAGCCGGATTCTCTTTGGAAAAGGCAAATGTCGTTCCTGATCCCACGTTCAATTTTGGCGTAAGGGATTTCAGGGAAGATGACAGCCAAGCCTTCGTTGCTGGCGTTTCCATTCCGTTTCCTGTTTTTAACCTCAACCGGGCGGGCGTTGAACGTGCGGGTCATGACTTAAATGCTGCCATGCTCGATCAGCGGGGAGCGCAGCTTTCACTCGATACACAACTCACCGCCATCTACGGCGATTTCACGAGCGCATATGGCGAAGCCAGCGCATTGAAAACCGCTGTCCTGCCAGGTGCGGAAGAAGCGTTCAGCTTCGCTCGCCAAGGATATGACGCAGGAAAGTTCGGGTATCTGGAAGTGCTGGACGCACAGCGGACATTGTTCGATGCGCGGAAGCAATTCAACGAAGCTGTGCTGGATTATCACCGCCAGCGCGCCGCCATTGAAAGAGTAACTGCGTTTCATTCGGATCAAAACATTAACAACGGGAAGGAACATTAATCATGAATAAATTTACTCTTTTAATCGGTCTCATTCTTCTAAGTGCCTGCGCCACACCTGCGCCCATTCCGCAGGAGATCACAGATAAGGTCGCGCAGATGCAAACTGACGATCTGCCACGGAACAGTAACCTTGAACAAACGCGATGCCCCAAGTCTCGCTATCACTCCTATGACAAGCGGATGGATTGTAAAATCTCCGTACGCCGGGAACTTGCCGCAAGAAAAATGATGCGTGAACAAAATACAGCCATAGAGGAAAGTAAAAATGAAACGATCAAAAATTAAAACCCTTCTTCTAACAGGGGCTGCCGTTATCGGCCTCTCTGGTGCGTTTGCGTGGAATTATTTCACGCCGCCAAGTCATGCCGCTGAGGGTCATGGAGATAGTCATGGTCATGAGGAAGGCGAAGAAAAACACGATGAAGGTAAGGAAGAACAGCACGGTCACGGTCATGAAGAAGCCAAAAGTGAAGCAAAAGATGACGGGCATGGTCACGGAGCCGAGGGTGGAGAAGAAGGTGAGCATGCCGAAGAAGGCGTGATCGCGCTAACCGCCGAACAGGTTACAGCCGCAGGTATAAAAGTCGCGGCTGTCGGCCCCGGTAAACTGGCGCGGGAAGTTTCTGTCCCCGGCAAGATCGTGGCCGCTGCTGACCGCATGGCGCAGATCGTTCCGAAAGTCGGCGGCACGGTGACGGAAGCCAAAAAGAATCTCGGCGATACGGTCGAAAAAGGCGAAGTTCTGGCTTTGATCGAAAGCCGGGAGATGGCAGAAGCTGTTGCTGACTATCTTGCAGCCAAGCGCGCCGAGGAACTGGCCCGCACCACGTTTAACCGCGAAAAAGGATTGTGGGACAAAAAAATCACGGCAGAGCAGGATTATTTAAGCGCGAAAAATGCGCATCAGGAAGCGAAAATCCGCCTTGATCTCACCCGCCAGAAACTACAGGCACTCGGCCATGATGAAGAGATGATCAAAACCTACGAAAGCGCAGGTTCCGCAGACCGTCTTCGCTTTCATGAGTTGCGTTCTCCACTGCCGGGACGGATTATTGCCCGTGAACTGACGCTGGGCGAATATGTAGATGCTACACATTCGGCCTATGCCGTCGCGGATTTAAGCGTGGTCTGGGTTGAAACTGCCATCGCCCCCGGCGACCTGCCGTTCGTGAAGGAAGGCCAGATGGCGAATGTCATGGGTAGTGGCGGAAAATCTGAAGGCAAGCTGATTTTTGTCAGCCCCGCGATTGATCCTGAAACCCGCGCAGCCAAGGCGATTATCGAACTGCAAAACGTGGATGGAAAATGGCGTCCCGGTGAATTCGCCACTGCGGCCATTGCGACATCCGCGCAGGACACTGATCTTATTGTTCCCAAGGAAGCAATTCAGACGATTGAAGGAAAGCCTGTCTTGTTCGTCCGTAATGATAAAGGTTTTGAAAAGCGCGATGTCATGACCGGACGTGAAGACAGCCGCCATATAGAGATTATCTCCGGCGTAAGTTTCGGAGAGCCGGTGGCGGTCAGCAGTACCTTCACCCTCAAAGCCGAACTTGGAAAATCAGAAGCCGAACATGAACATTAAGAAAGCGTAAGATCATGATTGAAAAAATTCTCAATTTCTCCATCGCTCACAGGCTTCTGGTCGTGATGGTCACTGCGGTTCTGGCGGCATACGGGATGTATTCTCTGACCAAGCTGCCTATTGATGCCGTCCCAGACATCACCAACAATCAGGTGGCAATTAACGTGGAAGTGCCCTCGCTTTCGCCGTTTGAGGTGGAAAAACAGGTCACTTACCCGATTGAAACCGCGATGGCGGGCATACCGGGGCTGGTTTACACGCGTTCGATCTCGCGTAACGGCTTCGCACAGGTCACGGTTATTTTTGAGGATGATGTCGATCTTTATTTTGCGCGTTCACAAGTCAATGAACGACTGGCTCAGGCCAAAGAGGACTTGCCGGAAGGCGCAGAGCCGCGCATGGGCGCGATCTCAACAGGTCTTGGTGAGATTTATATGTGGACGGTCGAATACGAAAATCCTGAAGCCGAATACACAACGCCCGAAGGCCGTGTTCTATCTTCACCCTTTGAAAAAGCCATGTATCTCCGTACGGTGCAGGACTGGATTATCAGGCCGCAGCTTAAAACTGTGAAAGGCGTTGCCGAAGTTGATGCCATCGGCGGATATGCCCAGCAATATCATGTGCAACCCGATCCGCAGAAGCTGGCCGCTGTTGGCCTGAGCTTTTCTAATGTGATCGAAGCTCTTGAGCGTAATAATGCCAGCACGGGCGCAGGCTTTTTAGAGCAAAAGGGTGAATCCTATGTCGTTCGCGCTGACGGGCGGCTGGAGACAGTCGACCAGATTGCCAATGTCGTATTATCCACCCGTGGCGGCATTCCGCTGTATGTGAAAGATGTGGCGACAGTCGCGCTGGGGAAAGAGCTTCGTACGGGAAGCGCCAGCGAAAATGGCCATGAAGTCGTGGTCGGCACGGCGATGATGCTAAAAGGCGAAAACAGCAGGATTGTCTCGAATGCCGTTGATATGAAGCTGGCCGAGATCAATAAATCTTTACCAGAAGGCATTAAAGCTAAAACGGTTCTCAACCGCACAAAGCTGGTGAATGCCACGATCCACACAGTGCAGAAAAATCTTGGTGAAGGCGCATTGCTGGTCGTTGTGATCCTGTTCCTGCTGCTGGGCAATATCCGCGCTGCCGTGATTACCGCACTTGTAATCCCCATTGCTATGATGATGACGGCGACTGGAATGTTGAAAATGGGCATCAGCGCGAACCTTATGAGCATGGGCGCGCTTGATTTTGGTCTGATCGTGGATGGCGCTGTCATTATCACGGAAAACTGTCTGCGCCGTCTGGCTGAACGCCAGCATCATGAAGGCCGCTTGCTGAATTTACAGGAGCGTATGCAGGAAGTGATCGAAGCCAGCCGCCAGATGATCCAACCCGCCGTGTTCGGGCAGATGATTATCATCACGGTTTACCTTCCGCTTCTCACCTTTACGGGTGTTGAAGGCAAGATGTTCGAGCCGATGGCCATGACAGTCATCATCGCCCTGATTGCAGCGTTTGTCCTTTCTATTACCTTCGTTCCAGCAATGATTGCCATGTGCATCACGGGCAAGGTTGAGGAAAAAGAAAGCCGGATCATGCGGAAAGCAAAGTCGGGTTATGCCCCAATGCTGAACTGGTCGCTCGACAAGCCTAAAATTGTTGTGATGGCTGCTGTAATATTCTTCGTTTTTTCCCTGTTTGTGGGAAGTCGTCTGGGGCAGGAATTCATCCCCTCTCTCGATGAAAAAGACATTGCCATGCATGCGATGCGCATTCCCAGTACGGGGATTTCGGAATCGACTGCCATGCAGCTACAGGTCGAAAAAGCCATCAGTGCCTTGCCGGAGGTCGCGTTTGTCTATTCCAAAACGGGTACGGCGGAAATGGCGGCTGATCCGATGCCACCGAACGTCTCCGATACATTCGTCATTCTAAAGCCTCATGATGAATGGCCGGATCAATCGATGGATAAACCAGATTTCATTGAAAAACTCGCCAAGGCCGTAGGTCAGGTCCCGGGGAATAACTATGAATATACCCAGCCGATTCAGATGCGCTTTAATGAGCTGATCTCTGGTGTCCGCAGCGATGTGGCGGTCAAAGTTTATGGCGATGAATTTGAAACCATGACCGATACGGCCAACAAAATTGCAGGCGTTCTTCGCAGCATTGACGGCGCAGCGGATGTCAAAGTCGAGCAGACCACGGGCCTGCCTATGCTTGATATCGACCTGAATAAAGACGCGATTGCACGCTATGGATTGAATGTCGGTGATATTCTTGATCTGGTTGCAGCGGCGGTCGGCGGCAAAGAAGCTGGATTGGTGTTTGAAGGTGACAGGCGTTTCCCCATCGTTGTGCGCTTGCCTGAAAATATCCGGCAAGATATTGCGGCTCTTGAGAATCTTCCTGTCCCTGTGCCGCATGAAGACGGCGAAAGCGGCGCGTTCGTGCCTTTGAAGGAGGTCGCGACGTTCCGGTTGTCTGAAGGGCCAAACCAGATCAGCCGTGAAAATGGTAAGCGGCGCGTGGTGGTGCAAGCCAACGTCCGGGGCCGCGATATTGGCTCGTTCGTGATGGAGGCTCAGACTGCGCTCGACAAACAAACGAAAATCCCGCCCGGCCTGTGGCTGGATTGGGGCGGTCAGTTTGAAAATCTCCAGGCCGCACAAAGCCGCTTGATGATCGTTGTGCCAGCCTGTTTCTTCCTGATTTTCATGATGCTGTTTACAGCATTGGGATCAGCAAAGCAGGCATTGTTGGTGTTCAGTGGCGTACCGCTGGCGATATCCGGAGGCATTCTTACCCTGTTTCTGCGCGACATGCCGTTCTCAATCCCGGCGGCGGTGGGATTTATCGCCCTGTCCGGTATCGCGGTATTGAATGGCCTCGTCATGATTACTTACATCAATGATCTTGTGAAAAAAGGATTGGCTTTGCAGGAAGCCATCATCGAAGGTGCATTAACCCGCCTGCGACCTGTACTTATGACTGCTCTGGTGGCCTCGCTCGGCTTCGTGCCGATGGCGTTGGCTACTGGTACGGGAGCGGAGGTGCAGAAGCCTCTGGCGACCGTAGTCATAGGTGGGCTTATTACCGCTACTCTGCTGACGCTTATCGTCCTGCCCGCACTTTACAAACTGTTCTCAAAACCCAAAAAGGAGGAAAATTATGAAACCATTTAAAACACTATTGCTAGCAGGGATTGCTTTTGTGGCATTTTCAACGCCAGTATATGCCGAAGAAGGACACGATCATGGAGCCGAGGGGCATACGGAAGCCGTATCCGAAGCGCATGGCGATGGCCACGGTCATGATGAAAAGCCTCATTTCTCGGTTACTAAACCTGATACTGTAGAAGGTGCCTGGGCAATGATCGATGAAATCATCACAGCAGCACGGCAGTCTTTGAAGGACAGTAATGCTGATGTTTTGCATGAGTCTGGAGAAAAACTGGCCGCCGCAGTCTCAGCCCTGCATGATCATCCGCAGGCAGTTAAGGAAGAAAACGGTGAAAAACTCACCCAGGCACTCGATCAGTTGACCAAAACTGTAGATCGTTTCCATCACGCTGCGGAAGATAAAAATATGGCTGGCGCGACAGAAGCGCTGGATCTTTTTGAAAGCCAATCCACTCTTGTAAAATCACTGTATCCGTCTGTAGAGAAAATGGAACCTTAAACCAGGGTAATCAGAAAGATAAGTAATGAGCGCACACTGCGGGCACGATGTAGGTTTTGACGGTTCCGATCCTAAATTCAGGCGGGCTTTGATCCTCGTTATTCTAATCAATTTCCTTATGTTCGGAATTGAGATGATGGCGGGGCATGTTTCAGGGTCTCAAGCCTTGATGGCCGATGCTTTGGATTTTTTTGCGGATGGGATCACATATACAATCAGCCTGATTGTAATCGGTATGGCCTTACGTGTGCGCTCATTTGCCGCCATGGCAAAGGGCATCAGCCTTCTGCTGATGGGACTGTGGGTGATGAGCAGCACAATTTATACTGTCTTCTACATCGAAACACCGAAGGCAGAGATTATGGGCATAATCGGTTTTCTTGCTCTTATAGCAAATGTGGCAAGCGTTTTAATTCTTATGCGCTGGCGGGACGGTGATGCAAATGTCCGTTCAGTCTGGCTCTGTTCCCGCAACGATGCGATTGGAAATATAGCTGTCATGCTGGCTGCGCTCGGCGTTTTTGGTACCGGAAGTGGATGGCCAGATCTTCTGGTGGCTGGGATTATGGCTAGCTTATTTATTAGTAGCTCAGTTAAGATTATTAGACAGAGCAATAGCGAAACTAAGCATGGCCAAGCGGTAAAGAGCAACGATCATCCCTGCAATTAGACCATTAATAATATAGACCTTATGATCAAAATCCGAAATGTTCTCGCTGGGCGTTCCAGCAATTGGGGAATGGGCGCATAAGTTCTGACAGGGTCATGGCTTGCGGCTGGCGGCCATTGAGGATGGCTTCGATGATGTCGGGAGCGAGTTGGGTCATGCGAACGGCCTTGGCGACATAGCCGTGATCCAGCATTTCCCGCTTTGCCAGTTCCTTGATGGTTAAATCCGGCTCTTTATCCAGCGTATCGGCCAGAGCATGCCCGCGCGCGACAGCTTTGATCATATTGGTCTGATATTTGGGTTTTCTGTAGCCAGCAATATCAGTGCCGTCCGGCGCAGTGATGTATTTGCGGCCACCGCGCTTTTTGAAATTCACCGGAATTTCGATGGTAATGGGCGTGTCCTTTGTTGGCCGGGCTTTTGATATGTTCGCATCCGGCATAATTTCGTGCAGCAAACCAATCATGCCGACGGGGCGCAGCTCAATCCTCACCTTTCGTAGCGTCACAACGATGCGCTGGATCAGGAGTTTTACCAGCCGCTCTCGTTCCACCGGGAATAATTCATCCCAAAGCTGCTCAAAATTCTCAAGCGCGCGAACAATTTTCTGTTCCATCTGCGGATCGCTGATCTCACCCCATTGCGGATTGGCGAGCACCTGTTTTGTCCATTCCGGGCGGGAGAGAAGCCTTCGCATCTGATCGACAATAAGATCTTCCAGTATCGTTGCTGGAACGGTTCTCAAAGGGCTATCGGCATAGCTTCTCTTCACGGCCTGTGTGCTGATATAGTATCTGTAACGCTTTGTTTTCTTTTTTACCGCACCGCACGTTAAAGCGTAGCCGTCCTCATCAAAAACAATGCCGCGTAAGAGGTAATGCGCCGCCTTGCATCGTAACGGGGATTCATTAGGCTTTCGGTTATGGCTGATGGCGCGGGCTTTCTCAAAAGTCTCTTTCGAAACGATGCCATCATGCTCACCTTCATAAATAGTGCCTTTGTGAAGAATTTTTCCGATATAAATCTGATTGCACAGGATCTTATATATAGTGCTCTTGTTGATGGGATTGCCTTTGTGGTGCCGCCCTCTGCTGGAGACCCAGCTTTTGGTCGTATAGCCTTTTTCTTCCAGTTCTTTGACCAAAATGGTGGTGGATCCCATCTCGATATAACGGTGGTAAATATACTGTACGATCTCGGCTTCCTGTGGATTGATCTCCAGCTTGCGGTTGCGCACGTCATAGCCTAGCGGCGGCACACCGCCCATCCACATGCCCTTGCGCTTGGAGGCCGCGAATTTGTCGCGGATCCGCTCTGCCGTCATTTCCCGCTCAAACTGTGCGAAGGATTGCAGGATGTTGAGCGTCAGCCGTCCCATGGATGTATCGGTGTTGAAATGCTGGGTGACGGAGACGAAGGAAACCTTATGCTTATCAAACAGCTCCATAAACTTCATAAAATCAGCCATGGATCTGGACAAGCGGTCAATCTTGTACACGACCACCACATCAATCAGGCCGTTTTCAATATCGTGGATTAATCTTTTGACCGCAGGCCGCTCCATTGAGCCGCCGGAAAAACCACCGTCATCATAACGCTGGGGTATTAAAACCCAGCCCTCATGAGCCTGCGCGCGGATGTGATGTTCGGCGGCCTCACGCTGGGCATCCAGCGAGTTAAAATCCTGATCCAGTCCTTCTTCGGAGGATTTTCTGGTGTAGATGGCGCAGCGTTTTTTTATGACCTCGTGATTCCTCATGATTTTCTTTTCAATCCAAAAAACAGAGGGCCAGACCAAGGTGTCCCAGTGATGATGCGAGCAATTTTTGTGAGGTTTGTGTATTTCATGCCTTGATATTCAAAGCCGTCATCCAGCACCATGACGCGATATTCCACCCCTTGAAATTCCCGCGATAAAATTGTGCCGGGCGGTGGAATATCGCGAGTGCGCTGTTTCTCCCCAAGATTGGGTTCGCTCTTCATGCGTTTGATGATGCTTTTTGTTTCTTGTGAGAGGCCGCCAAATGCCAGTTCCTGAATCCGGTAGGCGATTTTTCTCTCAAGATTAGAGCGGTTAAATTTTGGTGGCTCCCCATTGAAATATTGCGGCCATATGTCCTGTAATTCAGCCATGCTCATATTCTGGATTTCACTCAGCTGTTTCAAAGCGGTTTGCGTCATGCTCTCTCCTTTATTCCGGTTTGTTACATGCATGCTTCGGTTCGCAGTGAAGTCCAGTAAAACTCTCTCTGCCAGCGCTTATTTCAGCGCGTTTCTGTGTGCGAATGATGGCAGTTGTCAGAATGTCGGCGATTTCTTCAAGCCGCTCTGCCGTGGTCATTAAATGAGGCTGGGTTTGGTTCTGGTCGATCATTGGCATTGTCCTGTGCGGTATAATGCCAATAATTGTGAAACAGCGGCGCTGGTGAGCGCGTGGTGCCTGGTCGGTGCTCAGGTGGTGACGGGGTGGTGATCGGCGATGGAGGATACAAAGCCTTCATCCAGGCGATAACTGCCGCGCCCATCGGATATAATCAATTGGCGCCATAAGGGATTGCGTTTGAATATATTGGAGAGCGTGAAACTTTGGGATCCGGCCTTGGCAAGGATCTGCTTGCCGTTCTGCCATGGGTTTTCGGTCAGAGCCGCCTCATAAAGCTGGCGGATAACATCGGCCTGAATGTCACCGAAGCTGTATTTCTGCCCGTTGAATACGATCTTTCTGAAAGTCGGATCATAATCTGTGCTTTTGATGATAGGCTGCGTTTTGCCAACGCGGCCTATTATTTTGACATTGCAAACGGATGTTTCGCTGATGTGATACAGTTTTTCGAAAAGTTTCCGGTCATCATTCAATATCACCAGATCATCGATAGAAAAGCGCATGCTATCTGCTGTATCAGGAAGCATTAGTTTGGAGTTACTCTCCGGGCATAAAAAATCGCGCAAGTAAACTTTGCCCGATCTGAATAATGTCCTGCAGTGATGTGGGTAAAGCGGTGTGTACCCTTCCCAGTGCCTTAATTCTTTTGTCAGAATAATACGCGCGCCATCGGTTTCTTCCCTGATTTCATAAACGCTCATCAGAGGAAGCCAGACATTCGCGTGGATATGACCATGCATGAGCCATTGCCTGATATCCGAGGAGCTGATTTGCCAAGCTGTTTGAATATCGCTTAGAGAATAAAAAACCCTTTCTGGTAAGCCCGCCATAGCTCCATCTCCCTTCCTTCCTGCAATGTTTCCTGGGTATTGGTAAGTGGAATCCCCCCAACAACCAACTTGATTTTTGTACCACAATCAAATAAATTGAGTCAATCTGAATACAGCCTCAAGGAAAATTTATGAGCAGTCATGGTGGGAAAAGAGAGGGTGCTGGCCGCAAGTCAGGCACCGGAAAGTATGGAGAACCTACAAAAGCACTGCGGGTTCCAGCGAGTCTTGTGAAAGATGTTAAGGATTTTATCCGCGTAAAAAAAGTAAAACGGCAACGCATACCATTGTACATGGCGGGTGTTCCGGCTGGCTCTCCCTCGTTTCTAGAAGACCATGTTGAGGATTATATCGATCTCAATGAATTCTTCATCAAAGACATGGAACAAACCTTCATGGTGATCGCGGAGGGTGATTCCATGGTTGGTGCCAATATCCGTTCCGGCGATATTCTGATTGTGGATCGTTCAATTGAGCCGCTGCATGGCCATATTGTCATTGCAGGCATCGATGACAATCTCACCGTCAAACGACTACACATTAAAGACAGCGAAGTTTTCTTAAAGCCGGAAAACGATAAATACGAGCCTATTAAGCTGAATGGAAAAAACCGTCTGCATATCTGGGGTGTGGTGACGAATATTATTCATCGTTTGGTAAGCTGAGATAACCTTTGACAAACCCCTGCCAATTAAGCATAATGGTTTATATATAGTCCATTAAGTTGTTTTACGGGCTTTTTATAAACCTTTTGAGGGCGCTTTGGTTAAAAAAGAGACAAGAGCATATTCACGTTATACCGATGAGGCGATACAGCTTTTGGCTGGCCGCATTAAAGCAACGCGTCTGGAGCGTAATATTACAACGCAGGAGCTTTCAGAGCGCGCTGGCATCTCTCGCGGCCTATTGCGCCGTATTGAGAATGGGGATCCCGCCTGTAGCATCGGCGTGGTATTTGAAGTCGCAACGTTATTGGGACTACAGCTTTTCCAATCAGATTATGATGATCTTGTGCTCAAGAATAAAATGATTGGCGACAAAATGACGCTTCTACCCAGCCGTATCAGAAAAGCGAAAGTAGAGATAGACGATGACTTCTAAGCCCGCCACCAATGAAATTTATGTATGGATCTGGTTGCCAGGGGAAACTGAGCCAATTGTTGCTGGAAAAACAACCAAGGCGGATAAGCGTGTTCTTTTCGCGTATGGTCAGAGCTATCTTGAGCGTTCGAATGCTATTTCTATTTATGATAAAGAGTTGCCTCTGAAGAGTGGCGTGCAGGAAAAAACATTCGGAACGGAAGCTATGCCGGGCTGTATTCGTGACGCGGCACCGGATGCCTGGGGGCGACGCGTCATTTTGAACAAGCTTCTTGGCGCAAAAGGTAGAACCGCTGATCCTGGCGATTTGGATGAGTTTACTTATTTGATGGAGTCCGGCTCTGACCGTATTGGAGGACTTGATTTTCAAAGCTCTCCTAAAATTTACGAGCCAAGAGTTTCTGGCGGAGCAAGCCTTGAAGAATTATTGCACTCAGCCGAGTTGGTTGAAAAAGGTATTCCGCTAACACCGGAATTGGCACAAGCTATCAATCATGGCACATCGATTGGTGGGGCGCGCCCAAAGGCATTGATCAACGATGAACAATTAAAATACATCGCTAAATTTTCATCCAGCACCGATCAATACAACGTTATCAAGGCCGAGTTTATGGCGATGCGACTTGCAGGTTTGTGTGGTTTGAACGTAGCTCCTGTAAAACTAGCGCGCACGTCTGGAAAGGATGTTTTGCTGATTGAGCGATTTGACCGGGCATATAGCGAAAAAGGCTGGACGCGTAAATTGATGCTGTCTGGATTAACATTGCTGGGGCTGGATGAAATGACACCGCATTATGCCAGCTATGAAGATCTGGCAGAGATCATCCGTCACCGTTTTACAAATCCGAAAGCAACATTGGAGGAGCTGTTCTCACGGATTGTGTTTAATATTCTATGCGGTAATACCGATGACCACGCCAGAAATCATGCGGCCTTCTGGGATGGAAAAACACTCACGCTGACGCCAGCTTACGATATTTGCCCACAAATGCGTCAGGGCGGCGAGGCCAGTCAGGCGATGATGATTGCTGGAAATGATAGATCAAGCCGTTTGATCACATGTCTGGCGGCGGCAAAAAGCTTCATGCTGAGCGAAGACCAGGCACGAAATATTATTGAGCATCAGATCGCGTCCATTAACAAAAATTGGGATTCCGTCTGCAAGGACGCGGATTTATCCCCGATTGACCAAGCCTTGTTCAAGGAGCGTATGTTCATGAATTCCTATGCGTTTGAAGGCTACAGAGACTAATCAAACACCTTGTAAATTCGGAATCTAATTCCGTATTTACAAAGTAAAAACCCTTCATCACCAACCCGTCATAAGCTGAGCACCAACCCCTCACCACGCGCTCACCACCCTGAATAACCCAAGCTGATCTCCATTACACACAAGGAGATCAGCGAAATGACAAACGATAAACGCCCCCTCGAACTAGACGACATATACAAAACACCTGTTGGTGACCTGCTGGCACTTTCGGATCATGAGCTTGAAGCCTTGATCGTCAGTGCTGAGGAAGCCTATCAAAAAGCCCGCAAGCTCAAAGCATGGCTGAATGGTGTTAAGCGCCAAAAATCAAGCCGGAAGAAGTGAGGCTTGTGATGAACCCATTTCAAAAACACGGCATTGAACATCTTTCTGCATCAAGCCTCAATCTCGCCCGCGATAATTTACCCCTCTGGATCATTCGTTATCTCGGCAAAGTCAAAGGACAGCAAAGCGTCAATATGCTGGCCGGGATTGCAGTGGAAGAAGCCGTTGCCCGCGGCCTTGATCATCCGGAGATGGATGAAGAGGCCATTATTCAATTCGCCAAAGATGAATATCTGAAAAAGACGGCGCTCGGCTTTGATCAGGAAGACCGGGAGAACAAGCTGGAGGAAATTACTGGCCGCCCGGCAGAGGGACGAAAGCAAGCCTGGGACGGTATGGTGCGCACCGCGCTTCGCACACTCCGCCCATACGGAATCCCCACAAAGCCAGAAACCGGAAAACAGCATCGCATTGAAGTTTTTCTTGATGGCATTCCTGTGCCGCTGATCGGCTTTAAGGATTTTTCCTTCGATCAACATGGCCTTGATATCGACCTCAAAACCACGGCGCGCATGCCAACCGACATGTCTTTCGATCACCAGCTGCAAGGCGCGGTGTACTGGAAGGCTTCCGGCAACCGGGCACAGCGATTTGCCTACGTCACGAAAAGTAAGGCGGACGTTCTGGAATTAACACCGGAGGCTGCCGCTTACGCCATTCATACCGCCACAGGCATTGCACATTGTCTGCAGCGGTTTTTATCCCTTTCCAGCGACTGGCAGGAACTCAGCCAGATCACCATCCCCGACTATTCAAACTTCCGCTGGGACTCTTTGACGGCAGGCGCCGCCAGAGAGCTTTGGGGTTTTTAAACAACGCATAAATTAAGAAAGGAAAATGACCAATGCCACTCCATAACCTCGAACGCTCTGCCAATGCAGTGCCTCATGTCCGCTATATGGCCGGAACCGCCAGCTGGATGCTCTCAACTGACGAAGGCATGAAAACCATACAGCTTCCGCAATGCCTCTTTGATTTTGGCAAAATCAAAACAGGATGGGGATGTTTCCAAGAAGATCAGGCTCCTGAATGGGTTTGGGATCCGTCACTGGAACATCAGGCGCCCAAGCCCAATGATGGCCGCGAATGGAAAAAGGGTTTCCATGTGCTGATCCTGTTGCCACAGCAATATGCACCGTTCCAGTTGCGTGAATTTGCTACCACTGGTGTCGGCGCCGTTGAGGGCATCAAAGGGCTCTATGCCCTTTATGAGCAAGCCGCCGCGCAAAATCCCGGCAAGGTGCCTCTTGTTCAATATGTCGGCGCAACGCCTACGCAGATTGGCCGCAAAGGTGGCCGTACGAACATCCCAAGCTTCCAGATCACTGGATGGATTGATCGTCCGGCGGCCTTTGATGAACCGCTCGGAGATGACGGTAACAATCAAGGCCAGCAGCAATTCGTAAGCCAGTCTGGGTTCGCGCAACCTACCCAGCAAGCGAACACAGGGTTTAAAGCTGCACAGCCAGCTCCACCACCTTCTCAGGCCGCCACGTCTGTCCAGCCGCCGCAAACGGATAACTCCTTTCAATCGGCCTCACCTCAGCCGGACAGTGGCGGCCTCAATAAACCCGTCTTCTAAACCTCCCTGCAACTTGGTTGTCCGGCATTACGCCGGGCAACCCCCTTTTTTGAAAGCTGAATTTTAATGACTGCCGATCAATCACGTTTAGAACCGAACAAAGAAGCGATGCTGTTGCAGCTGACGCATCTGTTTGGTGAAACCCATGCGGATGGGATGATTGAGTTGGCATGGACAGATCCGCAGAATAATCATGCGCTCTCGAAAGCCCGGCTTTTTGATATTACCGATTTTGGTGAGATTCCTGATTTTGCCGCTGCGCGTAATGCTGAGGGCAGCAATATTTATATCGGCGCGGCCTTACGCAAAAAAGGACTGCCCGATCATAAACGCACCAGTGATGACGCGTTCATTTCTTTAACAGCTGCTTACGTTGATCTGGATGAGCCGGGCGTAGCCTCCAAAGCCCGCGAGATTTATGGTGCGCTCGGCCCGACACTGGTGGTGATCACAGGGCAGCATCCTCATTTCCGCGCGCAATTATGGTGGCGGCTGGACGAGCCGGAAGCAGATCCGGATAAAGCCCGGTCTCTCAATAAGCATTTGGCGGTGGCCTTAAGCGGCGATGAGACGGTCGTCAATCCTTCCCGCGTCATGCGGCTGGGTGGTTCTATTGCATGGCCGGTCAAGCCAGGGCGCGTTACGGAAGTGACGGAAGTCCAGCTTTTGGGACGGCCTGATGTTCCAGCGGAAGCACTTCTAAACATTGTAAAACATGTCCTTCCGCAACTTCCGCAGACTTCCGCGACACTTCCCGAAAACACACAAACACCTGTGACACATCACAGTACATTAAATCTGCCCGATCTGAATGGGCTGTCGGTCGATGGCTGTATCGCCAATATTCGCGCCGGGCGGGAATGGCACAGAAATATGGTCAAGCTCACTGCCCACTGGGTGAATGCGGGCATGTCGGATCAGGAAATTCTGCTGGCTGCGGAAAGCCTGACTTTAGCCGGATACACGCGCGAGGAAACCCGCATTGAAGTTTTAAAGATGCTGCAAGGCGCGCGGGACAAATGGAGCATTCAAAACCCGTCGGTTCTTTTGGAGCAGCCGAAACTCACGCCCATCCCATCCTTGGTTTTGAAAGACTGGAACGGCCATAAATATGCAGGGGAAGCGCCGGAGCAACGCTGGCTGGTTGAAAATCAAATTCCCCTTGGCGTGCCGATCCTGCTGGCGGCAATGGGCGGTGTCGGAAAAAGCTATATGGCTTTGGATCTGGCGCTGCATGTTTCTCTGCCCACCACATCAATGTCATTTCCGTACCGCGTTTTCGGCGGGCAACTGAAGGAACACGGCACAGCGGTCATTCTGGCGGCAGAAGATAGTTACGAAACCATTCACCGCCGCTTCAATAAAATCGATGAAGCCGATAAACGCGTGCTGGCAGGCGACCGGCTGATTGTTGTTCCCATGCCCAGCGTTGGCCCGCGGCCCCTGATTGATGTAGAAAACGGTGTTCCGCAGAAAACAGAATTCTTCCATGACTTCAAAGCCCAGCTGCTGGAATTGCCGGATTTAAAGCTGGTGGTGATTGATCCGCTTCAAGCCTTCATCATGGCGGATGTCACATCGGATCCGGCGGCGGCACAGTTTATGTGGTCGGCGCTTGCGGAAATCTGCGCGGAGACCGGGGCAACGATTATCGTCACGCATCACATGCGCAAAGAAGGCATGCACAACATCACCAGTGTTGCCGGAGCGCGGGAAGCGATACGCGGCTCAACAGCTCTGGTGGACGGCGCGCGCGGTGCTTATGCACTGTGGCAAGCGGACAAAGATTACGCCCGTATCTGCTGTCAGTTTTTAGGCCGGGATTTTGAAGAAAACGCCATCATTCAAGGCGCCATCGTCAAAACCAATGATGATGTACTACAGGCTATTCATACATACGCCAGGGCAGAAAGCGGTCTTCTCGTTCAGGATTTGAACTTAAGCAATCTGGATCCGGATGAGATTGGGTATCCGGATTTTGAAACAGAGATCGAGATCCTGAAAGAAATCGAAAAGCGCTGGAATTCCGGAGAGCCTGTATCACAGGCACCTAACACCGGACCACGATTTATCGTCAAATTTCTCAAAAAGCATTTCGGCATCACCAAATCAGTCGCCCAGACCCTTCAGGGCAAGTGGGTGGATGACGGCATCATCACCTCAGAAATGGTCAATTCAAGTTCAAAACTCAAAGGTTATCGCCTGATCAAATTACCGGAACAAAAAACGGAAGGAGCGGAAGCATGGTACACAAACCATTGATTTCATTATGCGGAAGTGTTTACGGAAGCTGCGGAAGCATACCCTTTAACTTATTGATTTTATTCAGTAGGCATTTGCGGAAGCTGTTCCCTAGATCCTTAAGGATCTATTTCGGAAGCCGCGCTTGCGCTGCGCGGCGTCCGAATACGATCTGGTCTCTGACGGATCTTGCCGGAGGTGCGGCATGAACAAATACCGCAAGCCATACGTCAACCCCGATGCCCTTCGTGCTGCCCAGCAGGCCATGGCGCCGGATCATTACAAAAAACGCTCCCTCACCGAAGGGCTGGATTATCTGGCCAGAGAGATGGAAATAAAATGGGGCGTGGATCGCTTGCCGCTGCTTGTCTCCGATCAGATGCGGGCAGCCTTTTATCGCCAAAAAGATCTGCTGGATGAAGCGCTGCAATCCGGTGATCTCACCCTCATCGATATTCAGGTGGGCGGCATGAAACGCGCCTGGCAGGCTTTGGATCAGGAAGCAACGAGAAGCCAGCAACCTGTCTTATCGGCGGATATTTGGGAAGTGCGGCTTCCGGTATCTGGCCGCGTTGTGGCGATTGTCAAAACTTCCGCTGAAGCACACGCCATTGCCAGACCGGATTTGGAAACATGGACGATCACCGAGATTGCCCAGCTGATTGATGGCATGGACGAGAACGTGGCCAAAATCAAACAGCTTTTTCCCGGCGCAGAAGTCACTGCCATCACGAAAAAAGAAACCCCGTCCCAACAGCAGGACAAGCCATTCGACTGGTCGAAGGGCGATGACGTCCCGTTTTAACCCGAAAAGAAAGGAGAAAGGCCATGAGCCACTACCAATGCCCACTGGGGAGAGCAGCAGGTGCAAGCCCCAAAAACGAAGATGAAATGGAGCTGATGCGCAGAGCCGCCTGGCGGAAGCAAGGCGTTCTGAACGTAGCCCCATCTGACAGCCGTCTGACATGGCCGGAAAAAGAACTGGTCAAACAAATCGCAGAGAAGCTCTACGGCGAGCGGAAGGAGTCCCAATGAAAATGATCGGCCCACCCCCAGAACCATACTGGACAGAAAAGATTGTGATGGCGTTTATGGAAGAAGCTGCCGAGATCCACAAATGCATCCCGGAGGTGCGCGTCCCCGGCTATCATTCCATGTGGCCGGAAACGCTCAAGGATGATTGGGAACGCTACTACGCCATGCTGCACGCAAGGCAGCGGCGCAACTACGCGCTGCCCAAGCAGGTGGATTTCATGGAAGAGGTCATGCGCTGGTTGCGATGGCTCAACGTCATTGAGCAGCGGGTGATATGGGCACGCGCCAATAACATTCCATGGAAAGTGTTGGAGCATGATTTTAACAGCAGCAAGACCACGCTCTGGCGGCACCTCAACGTGGGGACAAATCGTCTGGCGGCAATCCTGAACAACAATGATCCCGATGGTGACTACCAGAACAAACTCAAGCGTTTTTGAGAGCCAGTCATGCTTACGAGCCATTTGAAACAGTGTTGCAACACCGTTAACACACATTCCCTGAAACACTTTTTCGATTTTTGGGGTATGGTTTTTCTATGCTGGACAGAAATGCGCGATTTGCTGCTGCAACCGCCCCTAATCAACTTGACTTACAAAATCTCGCGGGTCCTGTGGGGCCGAAACGTATAGGGGCGGGGAACGCGCGGGAGTTTTTTAGCGTCTGGGGTTTCAACTTCCTTGACACACCTACTTGACACTTTCCGTCTAACCTACTGATTGTTCGTGGTTATTCGGCGTAAAGCCGGAATGCCAAAACATCACTTACTTGACATTATGACCGAACTGATGAGCCAGAAAGCCTACGCTGAATATAAAGGATTCAGCAGGCAGTATGTGCATGAGCTTGTCAGGGATAAAGTTTTACGCCTGAAGCGCGGCAAGATTGACCGTGATGAGGCTGATGTAATCCTCGAAGCTCGGCGTGAACCTGCCCGGCCATTACGCCGGAGCACGCAAACGCTCGCACAGGATACAGCGCCACCCGCAACGCCTACGCAAATGTCCGGCAGGTTTCCTGTATCGGAATTGCCCACGCTGCTTTTGAAAACACGGATCAAAAGCGAAACCGAAAAAGCGCGATTATTGGAGATTAAGGCCAAGGTTGAGGCCGGAAAATATATCGACCGTGACGAAGCTGAAACACAGATATTCAAACATTTCCGCCCTTTGCGCGATAATCTGCTGACGATCCCTGATCGGCTTGATGCAGAGCTTGCGGCAACGAACGACCGTCACATTGTTCATAAGATTTTATACAACGAGATCGTCCGTGTTTTGGACGATGCCAACAAACCAGCTTTGAAACCGAAACGTTAAGTGTGGATCATCATACCTCAACAGTGCTGTCCGTCTGTTCTGGGGCGGGCGGACTTGAACTCGGCCTTAAACTCGCAATGCCTGGAACAAGAACCGTTTGTTATGTCGAGGGGGAAGCCTATGCCGCCGCGCAGCTTGCAGCGCGCATGGCGGATGAAACGATGGATGCGGCGCCTGTCTGGTCTGACGTTAAATCCTTCGACCCAGAACCGTGGCGTGGACGCGTGGATATCATCACTGCGGGATATCCGTGCCAGCCATTCTCCATTGCCGGAGCCAAACGCGCGGAAAAAGATCCGCGCCACCTCTGGCCGTTCATACGGGAAATCGTCCGTACCATCGAACCCAAGATCTGTTTCTTCGAAAACGTCTCACATCATTTACGATTGGGGTTTGAACAAGTCCACGATGACTTACGATCAATGGGTTTCAGCGTTGCGGCGGGTTTGTTTACAGCGGAAGAAGTCGGTGCTCCGCATAAGCGAGAGCGCCTCTTTATCCTGGCCTACCGTCACGGCGACAGATGCATCGGTGAGCAGCGCCCGCCCGCCGGAAAAGATGATCCGCAAAGACGGTCGGAATGTGCTGAGAACACCGTCACTGGCGGAAACAGTCATGCAGCCGGACGGCTTCCCCTACACGAAACAGGATCTTCAAGCCCGAAAAGCGGGCAAGGATTATCGGACAGCCAGAGTGCAATGGCCGACACCGCGCGCGCAAGAGCCAGGATCCACCAGTGCAACGCACGGATCGGGACTAGCGGAGACAGCCAAAGCGTGGCCAACCCCGATGGCGCGGGACTGGAAAGACAGCCCCGGTATGAAACACCGGGAAACAGGGCAGATTTCATTGCCGAACATGGCATTCCGCTCTGGCCACCAGCACCGGGAGGCCATGAGCAATGGGGACATGTCCCAGATGCGCTTAAACCCTCTGTTCACCGAATGGCTGATGGGATGGCCAATCGGGTGGACAGACTTCGCGCCTGTGGAAACGGCGTGGTGCCACTGGTGGCAGCGTATGCATTCCGAACTCTTTACCCTTTTAGCGATGAATGATCATGGATAATCTGAATATTGAATACCGCTCGCTGGATGAGCTGATTCCGTATGCCAATAATGCGCGCACGCATTCTGACATGCAAATCGCTCAGATCGCCGCCAGCATTGCCGAGTTTGGCTTTGTAAACCCGGTGCTGGTCGATGAAGACGGCGTGCTTATTGCCGGGCATGGCCGCTTGATGGCCGCGCGTCAGCTCGGCATGGAACGTGTTCCTTCTATTCAAATATCGCATTTGAGTGAGGCGCAGCGCAAAGCCCTGGTGATTGCCGATAATCGCATTGCCCTGAATGCCGGATGGGATGAAGAACTTTTGAAACTGGAGCTGGAGACATTGGACGATCTGGATTTTGATTTGGATCTGCTCGGTTTTGATCCATCCGAAATTGATGATCTTCTTTTTGCGGAGGACGAAGACGAAGAGCCGGAAGAAGAGACAATCCCCGAAGTGCCGGAGGAGCCAATCAGCAAGCCCGGTGATGTGTGGATCTGTGGAAGCCACCGTGTGCTGTGTGGCGATGCCACCATTTTTGACGATACGCAAAAACTCATGGATGGGCAGCTTGCCGATATGGTTTTTACCGATCCTCCCTACAACGTGGATTACGGCAACACCGCTAAAGACAAGCAGCGCAAAGCCAAGGGCAAGAGCGGTGGCCGTACGATTATGAATGATAATCTCGGCGAAGCGTTTGAGCAATTTTTATACGATGCCATTACCAATATGCTGATGGTAACCAAGGGCAGTCTTTACATCTGCATGTCCTCATCGGAGCTGCACACGTTACAAAAATCATTTATTGCTGCTGGCGGCAAATGGTCGACATTCATCATCTGGGCGAAAAACACCTTCACGCTGGGGCGTTCTGATTATCAGCGTCAGTACGAGCCGATCCTTTACGGCTGGAAGGAAGGCAATGATCGGTACTGGTGCGGTGCGCGTGATCAGGGCGATGTCTGGTTTGTGAACAAGCCGCGCGTCAATGATCTGCATCCCACAATGAAGCCCGTTGATCTGGTCGAGCGTGCTATCAAGAATTCAAGCAAGACCAAAGATATTGTGCTGGATCCCTTCGGTGGCTCCGGCTCTACGCTCATAGCTTGTGAGCGGCTGGGGCGGCAATGCCGGACAAGTGAGCTTGATCCCAAATATGTCGATGTGATTGTAAAACGCTGGCAGGAAGCCACGAAGAAGAAAGCCCATCATGCGGAGACAGGCGAAGAGTTTGGAGGTTGATTATTTTATAGCTTGGCGGCCAGCTTCGTATGCGGATTCTAATGCAGCCTTGATGCTCCACACCGCGCAGTCGTGAAAATCGCTGCTATCAGAGTTTTGTGGCTCCAGTGTTTCGATCATCAAGTGCTTCTTGGCTATTTGCTCAATATGCTGTTTTTTGTCCATGTTTTTTGCTCCTTTGTTTAATTTACAACACTATGAACGCTTCATTCTCAAACTTAATCAAGTGATGAGTGCTATTGCTTTTTATATTTCTGAATGCTTGCCCACGGCACGACCTCAAGGCTTGAGAATGCATCCGGATGTTCTGGTGCCCAGTCTTTGATTGGCGAACAAATCACACCATCGCCATTAATGCCGAGGATCATGTAATAGGTCACACCTTCCTCGGCAATATAGGTGCGAATGATATCCGGTATTTCGTCACGGCTTATGTTTTCGCGTTGAAGCGTTTCGTTTTCTAAGCGGCCATAGACGTGATACAGAACCAGATTCTTACTCATCACTCTGGCCTTTTGGCTTTTCAAGCGGTTCAAGTTTGTACATGGTTTTGCCATCACGCGTATATTTGACGATCTGACTGTCCTCGCCTTTTTCTTTGAGCTTTTTACGAACGTTTGACAAAAATCCGCGCGCGGAGTGAGGTTGCCATCCCGTCATTTCGATCAGCTCGTCAATGGTAACGCCGTCATCGCGGCCTAGAGCCTCCATAACTTGGAGCGTTTTATTCATACGCTCGGAAAGCGGTTTTGCGGGCGTTTTTTTGGCAGCTGGTTTGGGTGTTTTTGTTTTTTTGGTCATGTGATTGTCCTCCTTGATTAGGCTTTGTTTTCGGGGGCGTATTCGCCTTCGTTAAAAACACGGTCGCTGATGTGTTGAAGGCTGGTGGCGATATCCGCCAAAAATCCTGCATCACCCCAGCGGATTTCATCGGGGTTGGTGCCGAAATGGTCACCGCTGGCTTCTTGTAGTCGGCTCAGGATTTCATCAATGCGGGCTTTGTGGCCAATGAAGGCATCCAAGGCTTCTTGTTTACGTTTTGCGCTGCTTTTCATGTGTGTAGCTCCTTATCTATCAATTGCTTACATGTCCATGAATGCGCGCTTTCGAACTTTAATCCAGGTTATTCAAGGATCATTTCATTGCTTTTTTCCAAGGCCAGCGCAGGTTTGACAGATGAATGCAAACAGTAACAGAGCAATCAATTACGCGGGCAATGCGCCGGGCGCTGCGTCCCGATCAGGTGCTGACGGTATCCGAATGGGCAGACACGCACAGACGGCTCTCCGGCAAAGCAGCTTCCGAGCCAGGGCCTTGGCGTACCGACCGAACACCGTATTTACGCGAGATCATGGACTGTCTGTCCTCAAGCTCTCCGGTGCAGCGGATCGTCTTTATGAAGGGCGCGCAGATCGGCGGGACAGAATGCGGCAACAACTGGATTGGATACGTCATTCATCATACGCCGGGGCCAATGCTGGCGATTTTACCCACGGTCGAAATGGCCAAGCGCAATTCCAAGCAGCGGCTGGATCCATTGATCGAAGAGTCAGATGTTATCCGCAGTCGTGTCAGACCCGCGCGATCACGCGACAGTGGAAACACGATTTTGCAAAAGGAATTTCAGGGCGGAATTCTCGTGCTAACGGGTGCAAACAGTGCAGCGGGTTTACGATCCATGCCGGTTCGTTTCCTTTTTCTGGACGAGGTGGACGCTTATCCCGGTGATGTTGAGGGTGAAGGTGATCCGGTTGCGCTGGCGGAAGCCAGAACACGGACATTTGCCCGCCGTAAAATCCTGATGGTCAGTACACCCACCATTCGCGGCATCTCACGGATTGAACGTGAATATGAGCTGAGTGATCAGCGCAAATACATGGTGCCATGTCCGGAATGTGGAACGCATCAATGGCTGAAATTTGAGCAGCTCAAATGGCCAAAGGGCAAACCTGAGGAAGCGCTGTATGAATGCGAGCATTGTGAACACAAGATTGAAGAACGGCACAAAACATGGATGCTGCAGAACGGTTATTGGGAGGCTCAGGCAGAATGTGACGGCAGAACAGCCGGATTTCACCTGTCTTCCCTGTATTCACCCTATGGCTGGCGGTCATGGGCGCAAATCGCTCGTGCCTGGGTGGATGCCCAAGGCTCGGACGCGGCGATTAAATCATTCAAGAACACCGAACTTGGCGAAACCTACGTGGAAACTGGCGAAGCACCCGATTGGCAGAGGCTATACGAACGCCGTGAGCCTTACAAAATCGGCAGCATTCCTAAAGCCGGATTATTCATCACCGCTGGTGCGGACGTTCAAAAAGACCGGATCGAAGTGTCCATCTGGGCGTGGGGACGCGATAAGGAAAGCTGGCTGATTGACCACCGCGTTCTGGATGGCGACACAGGCCGCACTGCGGTTTGGAATAAACTGACGGAGTTTCTTGGCGAGACATGGCCGCATGAAAACGGTTTTGATCTGGCCTTAAAGCGCGTGGCTGTCGATAGCGGTTACGCCACGCAGGAAGTTTATGACTGGGCACGAAGACAAAGCCCATCTCTGGTGATGGTGGTTAAAGGCGTCCAGCGCGGTGCGGCTCTTGTCGGATTACCAAGCGCGGTTGAGATGACCGCCGATGGTAAAAAATTCAAACGCGGATTGCGCGTACGGCCAGTCGCTGGCGGCATTGCCAAGCTGGAGCTGTTTAATAATCTGCGGAAGAACCCGCCTACGAAAGAAAGCGGTGAGCCGTATCCGGCTGGATATGTTCACCTGCCACAGGTGGATGAAGAATATTTAAAGCAGCTCTGCTCGGAGCAGCTGATTACATCGAAAAACCGCCGTGGTTATGCAGTGCGTGAGTGGCAAAAGACCAGAGAGCGCAATGAAGCGCTGGATTGCTACGTTTACGCGCGCGCGGCTGCGGCTGTTGAAGGGCTGGATCGTTTTGGTGATCGCCACTGGCGTGAAATGGAACGATCCCTCGGCCTGGACGAACCCGTTAAACCAAGACTATCAGAAGAAGATCAACCCAAATCAACCGCGCGCAAGCCTGTAAGACGGCGTGCGCGAAGCAAAGGCGTGAAGTTATGAGTGACACATTGGAAGAAAAGCTGGAGCGCGTGCAAAAAGCCATTGCCGCCATTGAAGGCGGAGGACAGAGCGTTTCCTATGAAGGCCGCGCGGTGACAAAGGGTGATCTGAAAACACTGTATGAGCGGGAAACCTATCTGGAAAAACGGATCGAGCGGAAAAGCCGTGGCGGAATCCGGATGCGCGGAGGCGTTCCCTTATGAGCCGAAAACGTATTTCTCTGCCCGAACCCACCACGCTTGATAAATTCATCGGCTGGATTTCCCCTGAAGCGGGCGTACGCCGCCTGAAAGCCAAAACAGTCATGGCACTGTATGGCGGTTATACAGGCGCGCGCAAAGACCGCCGTCAAACCAAGGCATGGCAGACCATTGACGGCAGCGCCGATCAGGTCACATTGCCTGACCTTCCGGCTTTGCGGGAGCGATCCCGCGATCTGATCCGGAACGCCCCGCTGGCAACGGGTGCCATTAACACGGTTGTCACCAATGTTGTCGGCACTGGCCTCAAAGTACAATCCCGCGTGGATCGTGATGTGCTGAAAGGCATTCTGGGCGATAAGGAAGAGGATTTTGAAGCTTTTGAACGGGCTGCCGAGCGTGAGTTTCGTTATTGGGCCGCTTCCAAATATTGCGATACCTCCCATATGCAGGATTTTGCCGGAATGCAGGATCTGGCACTGCGCTCCGTACTGGAAGCTGGCGATGTTTTTGTTCTGCGCCGCTTCACGCAAAGACAAGGCGCACGATATGGCACATGTCTGCAGCTGGTGGAAGCAGACCGCATCAGCAATCCTGACTGGACGATGGATACACCCAGATTGGCGGGCGGTGTTGAGAAAAATGCGCTGGGATCACCTCTGGCCTATCATGTTTTGCAGGCACATCCCGGTGATGTTCGGGATCCCGGATCACGGCAATGGGTGCGGCTTCGTGCATATGACCGCGAGGGTAATTGGCTGGTTAATCATCTGGCACGCCCCACGCGGGTGGGCATGACGCGGCCAGCACCTTATCTGGCGCCTGTTATCGAAAGCCTCAAGCAGCTGGATAAATATTCCGAAGCCGAGCTGATGGCAGCGGTGGTGTCGGCCATGTTCAGCGTATTCATTAAATCCGAAGATCCGGACGGCCTTGCGCCGATGGAAGATGGTGCTGGTTCTGGGCGCGATGATAAGGATTTCCAGCTTGGCCCCGGCGCGATATTGGATCTTCTGCCCTATGAAAGTGTGGAGATTGCCGATCCAAAACGCCCGAACGCAGCCTTTGATCAGTTTGTGCTGGCCATACTGCGGCAAGTGGGCGTTGCGCTGGAAATTCCCTTCGAGTTGCTGGTGAAGTATTTCACGGCCAGTTATTCGGCGGCGCAGGCGGCACTGCTGGAAGCATGGAAGTTTTTCCGCTCCCGCCGGGAATGGCTGGCTTGCATGTTCTGCCAGCCCGTTTACGAGGCTGTGATTACAGAGGCTGTTGCCAGAGGATATTTAAACGCTCCCGGTTTTTTCTCTGATCCCATGATCCGCGCTGCCTATCTGGGCAGTGAATGGATCGGGCCGCCGAGAGGCCAGATCGACCAGCTTAAGGAAGGCAAAGCCGCGCGAGAACGTGTGGATATGGGTATTTCAACACTGGCCGAGGAAACAGCGGCGCTGACTGGCGGCGATTGGGAACGCAAGCATCGCCAACGCGCCAAGGAAAAACGCATGCGTCTGGAAGCTGGATTGGATGAAGTCCAGGCACCTGTGGTGCAACCCCCACTTCCGGAAGAGCCGGAAGAACAAGATTAACCGACAAATGAGGAGATGATTATGACTGAACGCATTATCAGTGCGGTCAGCGGCAACGCGCATGTGCCTGTACAGGCGCCATGCTGGAATTACGCCAATGCCCAGAAGGTGAGTTTTACCGCTACCGCCGCGCAATCTGCCGTTATCAATAGCCCGCTGGTGCGCTTGATCGCCACGCAAGATTGTTTTTATAAGGTTGGTGATGATCCGACCGCCGCAAATGCGGCTGGAAGCGTGCCTTTGCCCCAGATGCAAAACTGGGCAGAGACGATCACGCCAGGACAAAAAATCTCCGTCATCTCAAATGGTGTTGATGGTGCGTTATTCGTCATCCCTGCCAAAACGGAAGGCGGTGCATGATGTGGGATATTCCGTCTTCAACTATTCTGGCGATCATGCCGGAATGCCTTCCGGCTGAGCCGCCTCAGGGGTTTCAGAAAGAGACCGTCATTCTGGGCGAGGCTGTAACCAGCTATCATGACAAGATTGCCGTCATTGATGTTGGCGGCATTATCACGCCGTACCAGAATATCCTCTCTATGCTGTTTGGCGGCACGAATATTGCCAGCATTGAGGAGCAGTTTACCGAAGCAATGGATGATCCGGAAATTAAGGGCATTATGCTTCGTGTTGATAGTCCCGGTGGCCTGATTACAGGCGTTGAGGAGTTAGCCAGCACCATTGCGGCGGCGCGCGGCAAAAAACCGATTGTGGCTTATGCCTACGGTAATGCGGCTTCGGCAGCGTACTGGATAGCTTCTGCCGCTGATAAAATCGTGGCCGGCCCAACAACTATGCTGGGATCAATCGGCGTGGCGGTGGCTGTTCCCAAAATCCGTGAGAGCGGCTGGGTCGAGTTTGTATCTTCCAGTGCTCCCAACAAACGGCTGGATCCTGAAAGCGAGCAAGGCCGCAATTCCATTCAAACCCGGCTTGATGCCATGGAAGCTGAGTTTATCAGTGCGGTTGCTGCAAACCGAGCTGTATCGGGGGACAAAGTCCTATCTGAATTCGGGCAAGGCGATGTTTTGCCTGCCCGTGAGGCTGTGCGTGCAGGCATGGCCGACCTTGTGGGAGGGATGAAAGATGCTCTCTCGCTTATCACCACACTGCAACCCAAACCAAAAGGAGTCGTTATGACGAAACAAACTGAAACGCCGGAAACACCTTCCGGAAACTCAGGTGATATGGTCGCAAAAAGCACGATCACAGCAGACTATATCACCAAAAACTTCCCTGACATTGCATCCGCTATGACTAAGAACGGCTTTAATGAAGGCTTCAAAGCCGGATCTGAAGCCGAGCGTGACCGGATCATCGGATTGGAAGAAGTATCCATGTCGGGCCATGAGGCTTTGCTGGAAGCGGCTAAGAAAGACGGCAAAACCAAAGCCGCTGATCTTGCCGTCAAAATCGTGGCGGCTGAAAAGCAGCGCGGCGGTAATGCTCTCAAAACCATGGCAGAGGAAACAGCCTCTGAACCCGTCGTTACGCCCAGCACAGCAAACGATATGCCGTATGCACCGAAAATTGATGCGAACGCGCCTATCGAAGAACGGGCTGAGGCGGAATGGAACGGCAACGCAGAAATCCGGACGGAGTTTTCCGATAAGGATGCCTACATCGCCTACCGTAAGGCTGAAGAGCAAGGCCGCGTGAAGCGCTACGCCCCTAAAGCCAAGTAATCCTTTAACCCCCCTAAAATCAGGAGAAATCCCTATGACAACACTGGCAAGTGATGTCCAGCGTCCCTTTGAGCTGGGCACAATTAACGAAGTCCCGGTTATCGCCGGAGACATCATCTATGAAGGCGCGGCTGTCGGCGATAATGGCAGCGGCTATGCACGCCCTCTGCAAGCTGGCGATTATTTCTACGGCTTTGCGGAACAAAATGCTGATAACGCGGCTGGTGCAGCCGGAGATGTGAAAGTGCGTGTTCGCACACAAGGCGCCGTTCAGGTGCCGATCTCTGGTCTTGCCATCACCAATATCGGCGCTGCTGTGTATGCCTCCGATGACAACACATTCACCCTGACCGCTACCGATAACACCTATATCGGTCGGCTTTCGCGCTTCGTGAAATCGGGTGTGGGTGTTGTGACTTTCAACACCCTGATTACAGCAGCCGCTTAAATCACACCAACTCTCCCTAAAGAAAGGAAACTATCATGTCCGCAAAAGGATTGTCTTCGCGCGCGATTATCGGGCGCTTTTATCAACGGCTGGAACAAAATCCCGGCCTTGAATGGGTGGCTGCGCTATCCAATTACTTCACCTCTGATCAGGAATCTGAAACCTATAAATGGCTCGGTCAGGTTCCTGTCATGCGGGAATGGATTGGTGGTCGCCAGGCCAAAGGCTTCCGTGAAAACGGTATCACCATCGAAAACAAGCATTTCGAAGCTACGCTGGAAGTGCTTGTCCGCGAATTGCGCCGCGATAAAACGGGGCAAGTTATGGTTCGGGTTGATGAGCTAGCCGACCGCACAAATGCTCACTGGGCGAAACTGCTGTCTGAGTTAATCATCAATGCGGAAAGCCAGATCTGTTATGATGGACAGTATTTCTTCGATACTGATCACGCAGAAGGCGATAGCGGTAGCCAGAGCAATAAGATCTCTATCGATATCTCCGGCCTACCAACGGAAGTCCATGGCTCCACCACCATCCCATCGGTGGAAGAGCTGCAGCTTTCGATCCTGCAGGTGATCCAGCAGCTTTACTCGCTGAAGGATGATCAAGGTGAGCCGATGAACGAAAACGCCCGGTCTTTCCTTGTCATGGTGCCAACAAAAATGTGGCATGTGGCCAAGGCGGCAACGGCGGCTCCAGTCATCACCCATGGCCAGACCAACATCGTTCAGGTCATGGATGAGGTTACGCTTTCGGTTGCACAAAACCCGCGCTTGCCATGGACGGACAAGTTTGCCGTCTTCCGCACCGATGGATCGGTAAAACCGCTGATCCGTCAGGAAGAAGAAGCCATCATGCTTAAAGCCATCGCTGAAGGCTCCGAACTGGAGTTTGAGGAAGACAAGCACCGCTATGGTGTCGATACATGGCGCAACGTGGGTTATGGCTTCTGGCAGCAAGCCTGCCTGGCACAGCTGGTGTAAGGAGGCAATCATGACAAAACGCTATAAGGTAACCGGGGTCAAAGTCCGCTTTGGTCCCGGTTTTGTTTTGGAGCTGGAAAAATCGCAAGCTGATGCCCGCGCTCATGTTCTTCATCACAAGAAAGGCAGTCTTTATGCCGTTCTGGATACGGTGGAATTTAAGCAAGGCGAGATCATCGGTATCTCCGAGGGCGATATTCCAAAAGCATGGTGGGATACGCTGGAGGAAGTTGCGGGTAAAAAAGCCAAAAAAGCCGATGCTTCTCCCCCAGCAGAAGATGGACACACCATCAAGCACCGTCATTTTGGAAAATATGATGTGATTGATCCAGATGGCAACACTGTAACGGAAGAACCACTTCCCAAAGAAGAAGCTCTTGCTTATTTGGAGGAGCTATCCGGTGGGGCTGAAACATGACCGGCTTTGCAGAGACCATAGATACGGTCTTTGCGGAGTTTGGCCTTGACGCATCCTATGTTCCGCAAGTCGGAGACCCGGTGGCCGTCCGTGTGCTTCCAAGGCGGGGAGATAGTCTCCTCGACCTTGGGCAGACACAAATTGCCATCGACTCCCTGTTTTTTGAAATGCGGCGTTCGGAAAGCATTACGCCTGCTGAAGATGATCGGCTGGAAATTGATGGCCAGAATTATCTGATCCAGGCGGAACCGCGCATTGAGGATGTCAGCTCTCTTGTCTGGATTTTGGATACGCGCCGGGAAAATTAAAGAGCTATGAGGCTGGATGCCAAGACCATAGGCGATATTCGCCGTAACTTACGAAAAGAAACGGAGTTTATCAGCCGTCTGGCCACGAAGGCAACCAAGGAAGCCACCAACGGCCTGAAAGCCGATCTGCGAAATGACGTGGTTGGATCCGGTTTTGGCGTGCGTCTGTCACGCACTTGGCAATCCAAAATCTATGATGATAACGGTGTCGATGTTAAAGGCTTTGTTTACTCCCGCGCGCCGGAGATTATTGAGTCCTTTGACCAGGGCGTTGTCATCCGCGCGCGTGAGGGACGATATCTGGCCATTCCAACCCAGAACGCGCCCAAGCGGATCAATCGGCGAAAGCCAACACCGGATTTGTACATTGAGCATAAAGGTGACTTACGGTTTGTCCGCAGCAACAGAGGTACTGCTTTTCTGGTCGCGGATGATCGCCGCGCTTCATACAGCCGAAAAACAGGTGAGTTTCGTGGATTTCGCAAAGCCAGCCAGCGTTCTTTGAAAACCGGACGCGGCCTGACCACAGTTGTGATGTTTATTCTTATTCCTACGGCCAAGATGCCGAAAAAACTCGATGTCCAGAAGATCGCTGATCAGTGGGGCATCAAGCATATTGATTTGATGGTGAAACAATACCGATGACCAGTAAAACCGAAACAATTCTGCAGGCATTGGCAACGCTGGTGGAGGGAGCGGTAAACGCCAAGTTTGAACGTAACGCTTCAGTGCCTGAGAAAATACCTGCCGATGGGCTGGTCATTTTGCGTGATGGTAATCCCGGCCTTCCGGATGAAGCGCTGGGCGGTTTTGGCAATGCGTATTATGAACATGAAGTTGAAATTGAGATTTATGTCGCAGACGGCGCGCAGAATAGCCGCGATGCATTGTTTGACACGATCATTACCCAGATTGGTGCTGCGCTGGAGACAGACCCCGATCTCGGCAGCTTGATCTTTGGCATGAGCTACGCCAGACCAGATGTGACAGTCGAAATTATTCCAGGCTCACACGCCATTAAATCCGGCGTACTAACTTTGATTTTAGATTACGAAACCCCTACAGCACTTTCATGACCATGCTCTTAAATCCTGGCCTCTCAACGGGCTATTCAGGCTTGCCACTCCATCTGCCAAAATTGCTGGCGTGGTATGATCCCATTCTTTCAAAGCCGACTGTGCAGCCGGACGGTAAAATCGATAAGCTGCACGATATATCCGGAAACGGTCATCATTTGAGGGTCAGGACGGAAGTCAACCGGGTGCATCCGACATATGATCAGAATGTTTTTGGCTCTATGGCCGGCATTGGCAATTCTCTGCAGGATCAGTTTGTAGAGCTTCAGGGAGATATGAGTGTAAACAGCTTTCTTAAGGAACAGCAGACCTGGTTTCTTGTCTATAAAGCATATCGCCTGACAAGCCGCCGTATGATGGCCTTTTATGATAACTACCATACGCCACTGGATCATCCGCTCGGCTTGGCATGGGGACGCAATCAAGATGGAAATTTTCCACGCACGAATATCGCTCTGCTACCAGGAGCCATATGCACATTCATGTTCAAGAGCAAGACGGAGCTGGTTATCAGAGGAAATGGTGTACAAGCTCTGAATTCATCAGGACAGCCCTTTAACATTGATCCCATGGATCATTATTACAGCGGTGCTAATGCCAAGAAAATCACGCTTTTTACAGGATACAATATTTATGCCGTTGAAGGTGCCTTTGGCGCCGTCATCTTCTGCATGGAATTATTGAATATGCAGCTTATCGAGAAAGTAGAACGCTATCTATCAAAGCGTTTTGGCATTCCGCTCGTTTTGTAATTCCTGATTTAACCCCGTTCAAACCCGCCGCACTGGCGGGTTTTTTCATTTCAACCACCCTAAACAAGGAGAAAACCCTATGGCGCGCGCATATGGCTCGAACGCCTCGCTGCTCCTCAAGCGTGAAAGCGCCTACGGTCAGCAGGCATCCGGAAACTATTACCAAATGCCCTTTACCAGCTCGGATCTGGGCAGTGAACAAGGCTTGATCGAGGATGCCGTTCTCGGCTATGGCCGGGATCCGCTCCAGCCTCTTCGGGATGTGATCAACGATGACGGCGATATTATTGTCCCGGTGGATCCGCGTTATCTGGGATTCTGGCTGACCGGATTATTTGGGGATCCAACTTCCGGCGCTGTTGCCGCGACGGGCTTTATTGATTTTTCAGGCCTGCCTTCTGAGAACGATACTATCACGATCAACGGCACTGAATTTACATTTGTCAGCTCAGCTCCGGCAGGTGATGAAATCCTGATCGGCGGCACGCCTATTCAGACAGTCGATAATGCGGTTACTCAGCTGAATGCTTCATCTGATGGCAATGTCACCGTGGCCACTTACAGCCGCCCCACTGGCACATCCCGTTTGCGGGTGACGCATGATACGGCTGGATCAGCCGGGAATGCATTTACGCTGGCCGAAGACTGTGATGTAGCAACGCTCAGCGATAATACGCTGGAGGGCGGTGGGACAGAGCATGAATTTATCTCCGGCAATGATACGCTGCCCAGCTATTCCCTTCAAATTGGCATGCCGAAAGTGCCAGCATTTTTCATGCATACAGGTGTGGTGATGAATTCCATCGCCTTTGATTTTCAGCGCTCTGGCGCGGCGGCGGCAACGATCAATGCCATTGCTCAGGCTGAAAAACGCTATGGAGCGACACAAGGCGGTACAGCGCAAATGCTGACATTCCAGCGGATCAGCCAGTTTCAGGGTGCGATTAAATCTGGCGGCGTACCTATCGGAAACCTGACGGCAGGATCGATCAGCTACAACAATAATCTGGAGCGCATTGAAACCATCCGTGATGACGGATTGATTGATGGCGCGGATCCCACGATTGCAGCGCTTACAGGCACGATTGAAGTCCGCTTTGCCGATACCACGCTGATTGATCTGGCCTCGGCTGGCACGCCTGTGGATCTGGAGTTTTCTTACACGCTGAGCGCCGCTTTACGGCTGCAGCTTCTGGCGCATGAGGTTTATCTGCCAAAGCCAAAACTGTCTGTCGATGGCCCAGGCGGTGTGCAGGCGAGCTTTGATTTTCAGGGTGCCTATAATGCCGCAGAAGGCAAGATGCTGACGGTCAAGCTCCTGAATGATTTGGATGGGAGCCAGTATCTATGATCACTCTGAAGCAGCCCAGCCAGCCCTATAAAATCGGCATTGCTCCAGGCTTTACGGTCACCGTCAAACCGCTCAAAACCTTAAGCTATTCTGTGGCCACCATGACCGCGCAGAAAAAAGTGGCGGATCTGGAGAAAGGTCTGCGTGATGTGGAAGAGTCGGGTTTTGTGGTCGAACACCCGGTTGATCTGAAAAACCCGCAAGAGCGTAACGCCTTGTTTCTGGATCATCTGATCAAGGATCTGGCCGTCACGCATATTGTCGGCTGGGACGGTGTTCTGGATGAAGAGAAGAACGCCCCGGCAGATCCCACGCCGGAGAATATCCGCAAAGTCATGGATGTGTCGGAATTTTCAGAGAGCTTTTTCCAACTTTTCACCCGTTATGTGTTTTTGCTGGGCGAAGCAAAGGAACGGATCAGAAAGCTGACCGAATGGCATTTCAAGAAAAGCGGTGGGCCGTCTTATTGCGCCACCTGCAAAGAGCAGGATCTGCCATGTGCTTTTGAAAATCTTTGTCCGTATCAGAAATACGCACCGCGCCTAGTGCAGGAACAGCAAGCGTGGGAAATTCTAGAAAGCTGTACATCCCAACTGCGCCTTGCGCCCTCTGGCCGAGTGGTTGGAATTGATATGGGCGCAGCATTAGAAATTGCAAAAGCCCGCGGCTTTGATCTGGAAATTGTCACCGAGCTTTTGAAAGAAGGCGAAGCCGGAATTCTGGACGCTATAACTCAGGAAGAAAACACGAAACATGGCTGATCGCCGCTCCAACTATGTCATTGCTCTCAAGGTTGATGGCAGCGTCAAAGTCACGCGCGAGTTTGATAAGGTCGGGGAAAAAGGCGAGCAGAATTTCAAGAAGATCCGCGATTCGGCTGGCCGCACCAATACGGCGATTGCCGGAATGGCAAGAAACATTACCTCAACGCTGGTTCCGGCCTTTGCGGCGGCAGCATCGGCCAGCTCAATTTTCCGCAATATCCAAACCTTTGAAAAGCTGGATATCCGGCTGCGCTCCCTCACCAGCAGTGCCGAGGATTACGCCAATACGCAAGATTATCTCAAGAGCAAAGCTGATGAGCTGAATGTCGGCATCGAAACGCTGTCCGATGGTTATGCGCGGCTTCTGGTTCTGCAAAACAGCGGTATTTTAAACCGTGAACAGGTTAACCAGCTTTCCGAAGGTCTGGTAAACGCTGCTGCCCAGCTTGGTGCAAGCGGCCCCGATATTGACCGCGTTCTGTTTGGTCTCTCGCAGGGCTTAAGCTCCGGTACGTTGCGGGCTGAGGAGCTTAATCAGGTGGTCGAGCCGCTGCCCGGCCTGTTGCAGGAGCTGGATAAAGCCGCTGGACTGTCCGCTGGTGGTTTCCGCCGCCTTGTGAATTCTGGTGAAGTGACGGCAGAAATGTTTGCTACCACGCTGGTGAAGGCGCTGGAGTCCTATGATGGTGCCGCCGCCAAACTGGACGGCACCATCAGCGGATCTTTGGCAAAGCTCAATAATGCCTGGGTAGAGCTGGCACGCACGATTGGCGAAAGCGGGATTATTGATTTTCTGGCTGAGCTGACATCCGGCATGGCCACCAGCATCGGTGTGGCGTCAAAAGCCGTCACCGGACAAATGGCCTTTGCCGAGGCCACAGGCATTGTTGAAAAAACCGCCTTTATCGCCGGGCGCGGTATCAAGGCCGCCTATCTGGTCGTGCAAACATCTATTCTGGGTTTGGCGCGCGGGGTGCTGCGGTCACTGGAAACCATTTATGACGGCGCAGTCGGTATTATCAATTTGCTGCCCGGTGTGGAGCTGAAAGCCCAGCAAGGCATTACACGCCTTGCCGATGCCGTGGATGCGGCGATTGCCGATAATGCGCGGCAATTGGTCGCCACATTTGATTTTGGCCCGTCAGAGGAATCCATAAGGGCACTACGGGCGCAGGAAGAGCGGATCCAGAAATTGCAGCGGGATGCGGAAGTAGCCCGCTCAAAGGCTGAGCAAGAACGTGTCCAGCAGGAACGCGATGCGAAAAGCGGCCCGACAAAAGCCGAGAAGGAAATTATCAAGCAGCTGGAAAAAGAGCGCCAGAAGATTGAACAAGTCACGCAGGCGCTTAAGTTCCGGAACGAACAACTGCTCCGCGATGAAAAAACGCAAGAGCTTTATAACCAGCTGCAATCTGCTGGCGTTGATCTGAAAACCCGCGAGGGACAGGAAATCCAGCGCCTGGTCGAGGAGTATTATCGTCTGCGCGATGCCAAGGAGGAAGAAGAGCGGGTCGAGCAGCGCAAGAAAGAACTGATCGAAGAGATCAAGAAAATCACGGATGAGAATATCTCCGCTCAGGATAAATACAATGAACGGATGGAGGAGCTAAACGAGCTTCTCAAAGAAGGATCTATCAGCCTTGAAGAATTCGAGGCTGCCGGAAAGAAGGCTTATGACGAGCTGGTTGCAGCCAGTGACAAATGGTTCGATGGCGCGGTTCGTGCGCTAGATAAATATGCCAGCGAGGCCACAGATATGGCCGCAAATGTCGAGCGCGTGGTCACCAATGCCATGCAGGGACTGGAGGATGCGCTGGTTAAGGCCACCACCACGGGCAAGTTTGAATTCAAAGAGCTGGTCGATAGCATTCTGGAAGATGTCGCCCGGCTGCTTGTCCGTACCCAGATCACCGGGCCACTGGCGCAAGGCTTAAGCGGTCTGATCAGCAGTATTTTTGGTGGCGGGCAAAGCGGCGGCAGTGGCGGTGGTTTATTCGGCGGCTTGTTTGCAGATGGTGGCGCCTTTCGCAATGGTCAGCAGATCACAGCCTATGCCAAGGGGGGGATTGTCGGCAAACCCACCATCTTTCCAATGGCCAATGGCATGGGATTGATGGGAGAAGCCGGGCCGGAAGCCGTCTTGCCACTGACCAGAATGTCGTCTGGCCGTCTGGGTGTGGAATCTGCTGGCGTAAACGGCGGAAACTATTTCTCAGTCATGGTTGACGCCAGAAATTCTGCTAATCCATCTGCCACCTCCGAGATGGTCAAGCAGGCTGTTGATAAGGCATTGAGCGCCCGGATCCCCGGCATTATTCAGACATCAGCGCAAATCGCCCACCGCAAAACCGTGGACACATGGCAGCGGCGCGGATCAAGATTTGAGTAGGAAAACCCATGGCAGATATCGAACTCAACTGGCCGCTGGATCTGCGTCCAGGGGAGCAGAGCTTTTATATTCGCACGCTCTCGACCAAATTTGAAAACCCGCTCACAGGGCAAGTACAGGTTCTGGAGCGTGATGCGGCGCGCTGGGTGACAAAGTTATCGCTGGTGCGGGCGGAATTAGACTCACGCAGGCTGGATGCCTTGCTGGCGGCCTTGCGGGGATCGGTCGGGCATGTATTCGTGCCTGATTTCCGGAGACCATCGGCAAGGGGATCTCTGGCCGGAGTGCCGCAACTGGTCAGTGGCACTGGTAACACGATCACGATTAATGGCTTCACGCCGGATGCAGTAGGCGTTTTAAAGGCTGGAGATTTGATTCAGACCTCACCGGGGCGCACTCACATTACCTTACAGGATGTAGATGCAGACGAAACCGGAGAGGCACTGGTGGCAATTGCACCGCGCTTGCGAGAGGCTGTGACGGTCGGGCCATTAATTACGGATAACTGCCGTGTTCGCATGCGGCTGGTGGATGATGATGCGGCAGAGAATGCGACCGACAATCGCCGCCTGAGCAGCTTTGATCTGGAATTGATTGAGGTGTTGCCGCAATGATTTTAGAGTGGCCGGAGGGCATCTATCCGAAAAGCCAGAGCTTTTATATTAGGCACAGATCGACACGGTTTTTGTCTACGCTCACCGGACAGTTTGATGTGCTGGAGCGTGAAGGTGCACGCTGGGTGGCGGAATTCACATTTGAGCTTGAAAATACTCGCGCCCGCCGTCTTGATGCATTAATTGCTGAGCTTAAAGGTGCGGTTGGTCAAATCCTTGTGCCGGATTTCAGGCGGCTGACAGCAAGGCCAGTCACGCTGAGCATGGATGATTATGCGGATGAGATCGGCCTGACATTCTTTGATGATCATTATGATTTTGATGATGATACTAATGATGACGGCTTTCTGAGTACCGAGGAAAGTCCGCCGCTGGGCGCAGAAGACAATGCACTCTTTGGCGGCGGGTTTGATGCTGTGCTGATCTTTTATGATGAGGTCACATTGCTAACGGAAGCTGGTCTTACACTATTGGCTGATAATGTTGGCATTCCCTTTGAGACAGATAAAGGCTTCTTGCTCACTATTGAGCATGGCGAAGCATTGGAAATAGCCATTGAGGAAGGATATGGCCTGCAGGCGCAAAATGATGACGATCTGCTTGTGCAGGTTGGTGGAGCTTTCTTTGAGGGCGAAGGCCAGCCCACCTTGATTGATGGTTCTGGGCGACAGTTGCAAATCAATGGTCTTCGTCCCTTTGCTACCGTTATTCAGGCCGGGGAAAGCCTATCGCCAGCCGAAGGACACGCTCACATAATTTTAGAAAATGTCATCACTGATATTGAAGGAACAGCCTTTGTCCCGATTGCCCCAAAACTGCGTACAGTCATTACCGAACAGCCGCTGGTGATGGGCGGCGTCACCGTCTTGATGCGGTTAACCCAGGACGATGCGGGAGAGAACCGCACCGTACCGCCGAACCAATCTTCTTACACCCTGAGCTTTGAACAAATTCTGAATTAAATGTCTGAAAAACGCCTTGATGAAACTCTGTCTGCCGAGACGGAAAAGCAGGTCGTGCGCCCGATTATCCTCGCCGAGTTTGATTTTGGTGAAACGATTGACCGGGCATGGAGCGGTATCGGCCAGCTAAGCTGGGATAGCAAAATCTGGTACGGCGCGGGCAATCTCGGCAAAGTCAGTACGGTTGAGGAAACAACAGAATTAAAGGCTACGGGGGCGAGCTTTCAACTGAGCGGTATTCCTGCTGATCTCATCACCAAGGTTAGCACTGCTAAAATTCAGGGGCATAAAGCTAGGATGTATCTGGGGTTCATTAATGAGGATTTCACCACGCTGATTGCCGATCCGTTTCTGATTTTTGATGGCCGCATGGATACAGCCGAAATAGCCGATGGTGGTGATACGGCTACGATCACATTAACAGCGGAGAGCCGCTTGCGAGATTTAGAGCGCGTGCGCACCCGTCGTTACACCGATGCCGATCAACAATCACGCTTCCCTGGCGATAAGGGGCTGGAATACGTCCCTTCGCTTCAGGATAAACAAATCGTCTGGGGCAGAGCGCCGGAGTAATCATGTCAAAAATTAAACGTTATCCTGACTGGCCGGAACGGCTGGCCAGATTCATCGATGCTGCCCGCATGAAGCCTTTTGTCTGGGGAGAGAATGATTGCTGTCTCTTCGCCATGGATTGTGTGGAGGCTATTACGGGTCAGGATCTAGCGCAGCCATACCGGGGTTATACATCACAAACGCAGGCTCTACGCCTTCTCAACCGTTCAGGGGGCGTGGCCGGTATTGCTGAGGCCGTTGCTGCCAAATACAACATTCCGGAAATCACGCCGCTCACAGCGCAGCGCGGTGATGTCTGCCTGTTTGATATTGGTCGGGGCGATACGCTGGGCATCCGCGCTGGGGAACATATCTTTGCCCCTGGCTATCAAGGTTTGATTGGTTTTCCGGCTCTGCAAGCGGTTCGTGCCTGGAGGATTGGATAATGCCACAGGTCATTCCGGTTGTTCTGGGGGCTGTGGCTTCCAATTTTGTTAGCGGCGTTGTCGGCGGCGGCATTATCGGTGCCATTGTCGGCGGGGTTGTGGGATCGGCGGTCGTGTCCTTTACCGCGCCTATATTCGCGCCGAAACCAAAGCAGGCAAAGTATTCTGCACCATCTGTAACATCTATTTCTTCATCTGTAGGCAGCCGTGGCCGCACAGAAATGGTGAACCAGCCGATTACGGCGCACCGTATTGTATATGGACGCACGCGCGTATCCGGGCCGCTGGTCTTTACACATAGCCGCCCGGTGAGCGGCGGCGATAATAAGCTGGATGTTCTGCATTGGGTGATTGTGCTTGCCGCGCATGAGGTCGAGGAGATTGAGGATATTCTCTTCAATGATGAAACAGTGCCGCTGGATGGAAACGGCGCGGCGACATCCGAGCCTTACAAACGCGATGGCACCGTCTATGCCAGTATTTATAAGCATCTGGGTGCAAGCGATCAGACGGCTGATCAGGTGCTCGTTGATAATTCCGGCGGGCAATGGACGAATGCTCACCGTCTGCGCGGCCTGGCTTATATCCATGCAGAAATGCGCTATGACGATAAAGCCTATGCCAGCGGCACGCCGAACATTTCGGCCATCGTCAAAGGACGTAAAGTCTATGATCCGCGCCTTGATGATTATGCTTGGTCTGATAATGCCGCTCTGTGCGTACTGGATTATTTGCTATCGGATTTCGGTCTTGGTGCTTCAGCCGAAGAGATTGATATGAATTCGTTTATCGCCGCCGCCAATGTCTGTGATGAAACCGTTGCCACCTTGGATGCCACCGAGAAACGCTACACCTGTAATGGTGTTGTTGATCTGAATGACAGCGCGCGTGATGTGTTGGAATCCATGCTGGGCAGCTGCGCTGGGTATCTGACCTACACAGGCGGGAAGTGGCGGCTGCAGGTTGGCGCTTATTATGAACCTGTTAAAACCTTTGATGAGAGTTTCCTGCGTGATGCCGTTGTCATGCGTCCGCATCGCTCACGCCGTCAGTTATTCAATACGATTAAAGGCGCGTTCGTCTCGCCCGATCATAACTGGCAGGCCACGGATTATCCGGCTGTGGCTTCGGATTTATATATCACAGAGGATAGCGGTGAAGAGATAATCTCAACGCTGGATCTATCTTTCACCACGTCCCATACCATGGCGCAGCGCATTGCCAAAATCGCGCTGGAGCAAATCCGCAGACAGCGGCAGATCCAGTATCCTGCCAATCTGGCAGGGTTTCAGGTGATGGCCGGAAATACGGTCGCCGTTGATCTCACTCGCTTTGGCATTAACGGCCTGCCATGCCGTGTTGTGAATTGGCAGATGACGGAGGAAATGGGCGTTGATCTGACTCTCGATGAGGATGGGGAGAATATCTATGCCTTTACGCAGTCTGATTTGAAAACGATTGGGGACGCGCCGCAAGTTGTGGTGCCAAATAACCAGTCTGTGCCGCCGCACGAGCCAAACAATATCACGGCCACCGCTGGTGAAAATTACATCACGATCAGCTGGGATCGAATTACAGAAAGCGATTTCCGGTACGTGGAAGTCTGGGAGCGCACCAGCAACACCAGTGATCCGGACACCGATGCCGCCCGCATTCTTGAAGTTTACGATAATTCGTTCACCCGCAATCTGCTGGCCGGATCCGAGACGCGTTACTACTGGCTGCGCGCCGTGGATCGTTACGGCAATAAATCCGACTTTGCCGGGCCAGTCGAAGCCACAACAACCGGGGATCAGACGGTTGTCCTCGTTATTGAATAAATCTTAAGGAGCCATCTATGACCACGACCAAGAAAATCTCCGAGTTACCCTCGGCGGTGACGCCGCTTGCGGGCGATGAAATCATGCCGATTGTGCAGGATGGTGCCACGCGCCGCGCAACCATTGATGAAATCCGTGACGGTCTGGCCGATGAAGTCCACACGCACACATTATCGGATATTGCCGATGCCGGGACAGCCGCCGGGGCGGATACGGATGATTTTGCTACAGCTGCCCAAGGCGCGCTGGCAGATACGGCGCTGCAGCCTGATGATGTAGGATCAGCAGCTTTGAATGAAACCGCTGACTTTGCCACTGCCGCGCAAGGAGCACTGGCGGATAGTGCTGTGCAGCCGGGTGATCTGGCTGCCGTGGCCACAAGCGGCGATTATGGCGATCTGAATGATATTCCGCTGGCGGGGCTGGCCAATGCCATTATCAATGGCTGCGGACGCATTTCGCATCGAGGCGATCAGGATCTGACGATCAGTTGGGGCAAAGCCCCTGTGGATCTGCTGAGTATTAAAGCCGAAGGCACTGTGTCGGCGGGAACAGTTAAGCGCATGACGTCTGCGTTTTCTCTGACAGAGACCGGCCATGCCACTTTTGTGGAGAATGTAACGCTGACCGGATCTGGGGCTATTTTGTTCCGCCGCCGTATTGAGGCCAAAGACGCATGGAAGTTTTATACCCAGCCCGCTCATTATTCGGCGCGGGTTTATCACGATCACGGCGCGAATGTTGATTTCATCATCACGGTTCGTAAAGCCGATACGGCAGATGATTTTGCCAGCACTACCGACATTGCAACAGATACGATCAGCATCGCCAATGATGCCAATGCTGATATTGATCTGGCGATTGCCGACATGGGGGATTGCCGCAACGGTATTGAGATTGAGGTCAAAGTCGATTGCGGTGCGATCACGTCAAAGGATACCTTCCTTGGACAGGAGCAGTTTTCCATCGGGGCGGCAAAACGTCCGTTTCTTGCTCGGCCTCCTGCATTAGAAGAGGCGTTGGTGCATCGATATTTGCGCCCCATTGGGGGCATTCTGGGCGTGGCCAATTCCGGCAGCAATATGCAGGCGGTCTTTTCCCATCCCGGCATGCGCGCAGCCCCTACTTACGAAGTGAACGCCCCCATAGCCATGACGGATGGTTACACAGCGGATTTTACCCAATCAACGGCAAGCATCACCTCAATCCATGAAAACACGCCGCACCATGGCCGCGTGGACATTGCTTATTTCTCGGGCCTTACATCCGGACGGTTTCATATTCAACGTGGTGCAGGCGGTTTAATCCTGGCCTCAGCGGAGCTTTAATCCATGGCAGAAATTGACAGCATCCTGATCCCCGGTCAGAGCGTGAATAAGCAAAAGCTCCGGCAGTATCTGGCTGCCCGCGAGATTGCGCGTCCGCAAGATTACGGCGCGGTCGGTGATGGCGTCAATGATGATACGCAGGCTATCAATGATGCGCTGGCGGCAGAAAAGGCCATTTACCTGCCGCGCGGCGTTTACCGGATCACCGGGCCGATCACCATGCATTACGGCAATGCCATTCTCGGCATGGGTGATGAAAGCGTCATCCAGGCACAGGACACACCGCTCAATGAAAATGAAGTCCCGCCCTATACGTCAGAGTTTAACGCCATCGAGATTGTAGAAGGCTACTGCATTGTCGAGAACATCAAAATTGTCGGCGGCGCATCGGCGTTGTTTCTGGCTGGCAAGGTCAGTCCCTGCGTCAAAAATGTCATTGAGAATGTTACGATCTGGGATGCCCAGATCGGCGTAACGCTGGATGGCTGGAATGATACCAACAAGCCCTGTTACTGGAATAATATCAGCCGTGTTCTGGTCGCCCGCCCGAAAATCAATGGCGTGCTGCTGACAACCACGCCAACAGACTGGCAAGATCCAGAAACCTTTGGTGATAGCCCGAACGCTAATAAATTCCATGATGTGCGAGTTTATTCGCTCTCCAGCCCTTTATCCGGATCCGGGTTCTTTGTTTCCACTGGGCAATACAACAACTCCTTTGTCGATTGCGAGGCCAATGTGCATGAGGATGCCGAAGCCTGCTTCCGGCTCGGCTTTCTGGCGCGCAGCAATATCATTAACAATTTCTATGCCGAGTGCTTGGGATTAGCGCCGGGGATCCGCATTGATAACGGTTCCTATGATAACACCATTATGCGGCTGTTTTCAGCAACGGGGGGCGCGGCCATCTGGGATCCGACATTGCAAGGTGAGTATCAGGCTTATGATGCGGGCTTCCCAAAGAAAAACTTCATGAAGGATGTTTATATCACGGATGTCCATGTGGACGGCATGACGCGCGGGACAACTTATATCGATCCGGCGGTTGATCATGTTGGCGACATTTCAATTGATCTGAAGCATACATTTTATCTGCTCAGCTCATTTAATAAATCCTATGACCTCATCCTGCCCAATGCCGGGGATGCAACCGGACGATGGGTTACGCTCAAAAAATCGGATCTGCGGGATAATCCGATCCATATCAAAGAGAATAATGGCGCCGGGCCGGATAACCGGACGCTCACTTTGCTGCAGCAATATGACACCGTCACGCTGGTTTCCAACGGTGCTACATGGTGGGTGTGCCAAGACAACCGTATGCCGCGCCCCAGCCGCTACATTGACAATGATGCAGCTCCATCCGGTACATTTCAGGCTGATATGCTCAACAGGGTTTATCTGGTATCTGCTTTTGGCGGGCAGATCATCTTTGAAATTCCGGCACCTTCTGCTGCGGCTGGGCGTGTCTGCACAATCAAGAAAATCGATCCTTCCGGCAACCACGTCAAAATTCAGATGGCAGGCGCTTCCGGCGGCCCGGATGCACAAATCTGGTCACTCACATCCCACTTTGCCGCAATGACCATCTATTCAGATGGCGGCCAGTGGATCGTGCTCTCGAAATACTAACCATCATCAACAGAAAGGAATAACCATGACACCAGCAGAATGGGGTCTGCTGTTTGGCATTATTGCCCACAGCGTGGCCGTTATTATGGCTCTGGTCAAACTCGTAGCTTGGGTGACCGAGCATATTACGACCAGTGAGCAGAAGATCAAGGCACTTGAATATCAGGTTAACAACGATGTTACAGGTCGCCGCGTGGTCGGGGAGATGCGCGGCGATCTCGCCACCATTAAAGCCCAGGTCAACGATATGCGGCAGGACATTCAGCACCTCCGCAAAAAAGTGGATCAGTAGGAGGCAGGCATGGATATCAGACAATTCAGAGATTTCATCGTTCGTCCCGCCTTGCAGCAGATCAACGCCTGGACACTGAATGCCGAGCAATTAGTGATGGCCACGGCCATGGCGGAAAGCGGTGTGTTCTTTATTCAGCAAATAGGCCGTGGCCCGGCACGCGGATTTTTCCAGATGGAGCCTGTCACGCATGATGATATTTGGGAACGGTATTTAAGCCGCAGGCCATCACTTTTGAACGATCTCAAAACGCTTATCATGCGCGACATGGATCTGCACGACCAGTTGCGCGGCAATCTCTTTTATGCGGCGGCCATGTGCCGGATTTTTTATCTCCGGTTTAAAGAGCCGCTGCCTGAAGAAGGCGACTGGCAAGGAATGGCCGCTTATTGGAAGAAATATTATAACACCCACCTTGGCGCGGGAACGACCGAAGGCTTTCTCAAAAAAGCGCGTCCGGCCATCGATATTTATGCAGGAGGATTTTGATGCTTAAACCCGATAAGAACGACCCGATGAAAGTCAGGCGCGCCCTGGCTTTTTTTGTATCTTTTTATGCCTTCGTGGTGCTGCCCAATCTGCTGGTGGCCTATCAAATACTGGCCGGAGCCGATATCGGCTTGCTGCAAGCGATCCTCACCTATGTCGGCATTCTGGCGGGCGGCCCCATCGGCGCCTATCTTTACGCCGCGCATAAAAACGGCAATTCAGAATGCAAGAGGGATCAATGATGGCCTTTATCTTAAAGCACTGGCAATGGCTGGGGAGTTTTCTCGCACTGGCGTTGCTCTATGGCTGGATCAATTGGCAAAGCCACCAGATCACCACATTAAAGCAGGAATTGCTGGTATCTCGCGCCAGCGTGGCCTCTTACGAGGAGAGCCTAGATATTCTGCAGGCTGACAACAAAGCCAAGATTGAGGCGCTGGAGCAAGAACGCGACCGCCAGATTACAAGAACTCAAAACATGGAACGGCTTTTAGGCCGCATAGAAGGAGCAAGCGATGAACAAGACGCCCCTGTGGCCCCTGTGCTGCGCGATACTATTGACCGGCTGTACGGGCGCACCGCAAACGCAGATTAAAGTCATTAGGCCGGAAATTCCCGTATCTTTGCAAAGCTGCGCGGATGCTCCGAACTATCCTGGCGATGATATGACACAGCGTGATATTGCCGCCAATTATACCCGACTCTGGTACGCCCATGCCGATTGTAAATCCAAGCTGCAGAGCCTCAATCATGCTCTGAATAATTCGGCAGAAACGCCATCGAAATAGCATCTTATTCACTTGATAAGCCTTGGGAATGAAGCGTTACTGTACTTGTAAAAACGATGCAAAAACAAGGAGATAAACAGATGAGCAAGTTATTTTACAAAGGAATGGTTGAGGACATCCAAAACGAGAAATGCACCGATGCCGAGATTGAAGCCTTGCTGGCCGCCTTTGACTACACCGTCAAACGCACCGCCACCACATTGGCCAGAAAAGCATGGTTTGCGCTGGAAGACTACGCCACAGCGAAAGAGCGCGGCATCGACCGCTTCACCCTGATGCTGGAACGCCGCAACGTTAACGGCCAGGAACAATGGTGGGGCAGCTTTGAATACGGCGGTAAAAAACTGAAGGTGATTGCGACTTTGCAGAGAGATTAGAGGTTTCGATATTTTATTAAAAAGGCCTTCGTTCATTTTCCCGATTCACAGGACTCGACGAGTCTGCTATAACTAATTATGATCCCCTGAAAAGTGATGGGGATAAGCCCGCCCTTAAGACTTTTAAAACAAAAACCCTATATTATTGATAAATGGCAACAGCGAATCAAATAAAAGCTCTTCTTAAGAGCCATGTAACAGGCGATGATGAGAAATTCATCACTATCGCTATGCAGGTTGCTGCACATGAAGCGCGTCAAGGGCATAATAAATTAGCTGAAGAACTGAAACAATTAATAGATCAGGCAAAATCTAAGAAAAAGAATGCCGCAAACGTCCTTTCATTGGTTCAACCCAAGAAAGAACTTGAAGGGATATTAGAGGCCTCATTCCCAAAGCTGCATTTATCCGATCTTACTTTCTCTGAAAAACAAGCTGATACGTTTAAACGAATAATCAAAGAGTATAAACAACAGGATAAATTAAGAAGCCATAATTTAGAGCCGCGCCGCAAGATACTTTTGTATGGTCCTCCAGGTACTGGCAAGACGGCCACAGCGTCAGCATTGGCTAATGAATTGAAGCTTCCGCTGTTTACCATACGATTGGATGGTTTAATCACAAAATTTATGGGAGAAACAGCCTCTAAATTGCGTCTTGTTTTTGATGCCATTCGAACCACAAGAGGCCTTTATTTCTTCGATGAATTTGACGCTATTGGTAGCGATAGGATGTCTCCGAATGATGTTGGAGAAATTCGTAGGGTGCTGAACTCCTTCCTTCAGTTTTTGGAGCACGATGAGTCTGACAGCTTTATTGTTGCTGCCACTAACTATAAGAAACTACTCGATCCTGCGCTTTTTAGGCGGTTTGATGATGTTCTAAATTATGAACTCCCGTCTCAAAGCCAAGTAAAAATATTGGTTAGGAATAAACTATCTCATTTTAATCTATCTGTTTCTGAAAAAGAGTGGGAGCAGATCGAAAAGATTTCAGATGGCCTTAGCCATGCCGAGATTACACGTGCGTGCGATGACGCCGCAAAGTGGATGGTTCTTGAAGGTAAGGAATCTCTGAGTTTCCAAAACATTGCTGATATGCTAGAAGATCGTAAGAGAGCAAAAAGCAATGTGTAGTGGAAAATGCCTGTAGAAAAATACCCCCATATACTCATCACCAATAGTAAACGAACTGGCGCCTTTCAAGCAAGGCGTGGTAGAGGGCGTGAGGAGCAACCACCTTCTCAAAATCAGACCATACATGGTGCAGCACTTGAGCGGGCTTACGATTCTGTTATAGCTCAGCTTGAGCAACGCTATGAAATAATGGGTATAGACCCAGCGAATGTTAATAAGGGTGTAACTGTTGAGCTTAAATTTCGTCCAGGCACAAATGTTGATGTAACAACTTTAGAAAATTCAGGATCTAAAATTGAGCTGCTAAATGTTAAAATGGGCGCTGATAATAAGCCGGAAAGTGCAATTGTTTATATTCCAGCAAACAAAGATCATATTGTCAGAAATCAGATAAAATCATACGGCGACCCCTCAAAGAATAAAACCTCTGGGCCGAGTAATTACAAAAAATATGACCGCACAGAGACATTTGAGCCAGTAATCCTGGAAAAATTATGGCTTGATAAAAAAGATCTTACTACCGACTTACAGCAACTTGGAACTTGGGAAGTGTGGCTGCGCAAGGATAGCTATGATGAATTTAAGGCTGCTGCAGAAAGTATCGATAGCGTAACTGTTTCAGCACATAAACTGAATTTTCCAGAAAGAGAAATTTGTTCCATACACTGTAGTCTGGCTGCTCTTGATAGAATTAATCTGATTACAAAGGCGATTTCTGGTTTTCGTTATTTGCCAACATTGTCAGGGTTTTATGACGCTCTTCCTCCCAGTGATCAAAGGGATTGGAGTGATGATCTCTCATCAAGAATTCTTTTCGATCCATCGAAAAATGTATCGGTTTGTGTTCTAGATACGGGTGTCATGTCAAGACACCCACTCTTGACAAATTATATTGCCGCCAATGGAATGGACACTTGTGAACCAGACTGGGGAACAGAAGATCATCATGGCCATGGCACACAGATGGCTGGAGTGGCTCTATTAGGCGATTTGTCAGCAATTCTTGAGGGAACAGACCCTATATCACTTAATCACTGCATTGAGTCAGTGAAGGTGTTTCCTGTGCAAGGGGATAATGCTGAAGAGCATATTGGATATATTACATCTCAAGCTGTGTCCCGCGCTGAAATTAACAATCCAAATTTTAAACGAGTTTTTTGTCTTTCATGGTCTATGGAGCATGAAGCCTCCACTGATAATCAGCCTGTCATGCATGGGAAGCCAACCCCATTGTCTGCTAAAATTGATCAGATTGCCTTCGGCGTCGAAGATTTTAACGACTGGCAGATTAATAATGATCAAAAAAGACTCCTTATAATTTCTGCAGGGAATATCCGAGATGGTTATTCACCGGGTGAGTATCTCAGCATTAACGATGTCAGTGAGGTTGAAGATCCTGGCCAATCATGGAATGCACTGACAGTTGGAGCCTGCACTGATAAAACATTCACAACAGATCCTAATTATAACGGCTGGTCAGTTATTGCCGGAGCCGGAGATTTGTCCGCGAAATCAAGAACCAGCGTATTATGGGGGGAAAGCTATTGGCCGACAAAGCCTGACATTGTTTTAGAAGGTGGAAATTATCTTTCCAACCCATCGCAGAACTATATGGAAGCCCATCCTGATACAACTGTTCTTACGATTGATAAAGACCGTCTATTTTCTTGTGTCCAGGATACAAGTCCTGCAAATGCAGATGCAAGCCGCCTGGCCGCTATGGTATTTGCAGAGTACCCTGATTTTTGGCCAGAGACAGTACGTGGTTTAATGGTTCATTCTGCCGAATGGGTGGGAGCAATGAAGAAACCGTTGCAGAACAAAAATCAGAAAATCGCGCATTTAAGGCGCTATGGATATGGTGTTCCGCAAACAGACTTTCTGCTAAATAGCTTTTCTAATCGTCCATGCATTGTTATTCAGGATTACATTAAACCTTACAAAACCAGCACATCAGAAACTAGCAATGGTGCTGTTTTTGGTGATCTCAACCATTATGTTCTGCCCTGGCCAGCAGAAAAGTTGAATGAAATATATGATAAACGTGTGCGCCTACGTGTGACACTATCATTTTTCATTGAGCCTAACCCGTCGGAGAGACCTCCAAAAACAAAGTACAGCTACGCATCCCATGGGCTGAGATTTAAGCTAAAGAGACCTGGTGAACAGGAAGATGTGTTCTTGGCGCGTGTAGGGCAAGAAATACAGGCAGAGGCGGAAGAAGATGATCTCGGAGTGGATGATGTTCAAATTGAAGAAACAGATAGCTGGATTTTAGGGCCGCACTCAAGAGATCGCGGCAGTTTGATTTCTGATATTTGGGAAGGAACTGCAGCAGAGCTTGCCTCTCAAAATATGATCGCAATTGCGCCGCAAGGTGGCTGGTGGAAATTCAGAAATAAATTTCCTTCTAGCGAAAGCCCTAGATATCAGGAGCAGGTTCGGTACTCGTTAATTCTTAGTCTTATAACAGAAGAAGAAATCGATCTTTACACACCAATCCAGATACAGACTGCAACCGTTGTAGAAGTGTAGTTTATTTATTTAATTTCTGCTCTAATCTCTCGCAGTGCCTTGCTAAAGAATAGCTCTATGATTTGGTTGCGTGCGTCCTTGTCTTTCATAAAGATATTTTGAATTTCATTATCACGCTGAAAATAAGGTATGGCACCCTCAAAAAAGGCCTGAGCAAATGCTCCCGAAACAACGTCAGGTGGGTTGTTTCTGAGCATTTCTCTTAAGTCCTCATTGCCCATTATACTTTCTTTGACTTGCTCAAACCGCAAGAAATCTTCTTTGCTAAACTCTGTACCATGTCGCTGATTAAAGTTATTGATGATCTCTGAAAGAGTGCGCTCTTCATCTTCAGTATATGGCTTGGCACCAAACTCATTAATTGGGGCGAGAGGTGTTGTAGACCCTGCTGAGAGTGAAGCGCTTCCTTCTTCTTTTTTATCTAATTTAAACACCTTGAGGCGTAACATATCTTCCGTAATTTCAATGTCCGCTGGAATTTCACGGTTCGGCAGAAGCTTGTTGAGCCAAGATCCGTATGCAAAAAGTTTTTCAAGGCTTGTATCTCCAAGGCGCATTACCTGCGCTACGAATGAATAAAAGCGCATGTAACTTTTCAAAAGCTGTCGAAACTCTTCTTGTCTTCCTTCGTCTTTCTCATATTCAAAGCGTTGGACGGCATTGCGAACGAGTTTTTCAAGAGCAATGCGATCATGGGAGTCAAGGTTGCCTTTATAATAAGTTTGCGCAAATCTATTGACCTCATCATCGTCAATAAATGAGAAGGATTTTATGCGCCCTTCAAGCTCATAAATCTGATTGGGATCCGTGATTGCTTCCAGGGAAGTTGCTTCATAAAATGGTTTAAATGCCGTTTGAATGTCTTCCATCGTATTTTGAAAATCCAACACAAAAGTCTTGGTTTTTCCAGGGTGTGTACGATTAAGGCGTGAAAGAGTTTGCACTGCTTGTAAACCATCCAGTTTCCGATCCACGTACATCGCGCAGAGCTTTGGCTGATCAAACCCTGTTTGATATTTTTCAGCTACGATAAGTAATTGGTAATCCGGGCCATCAAATTTCTTAGGAAGCTCTGTTTCCGCAAAACCGTTTAATTCCGCTTCGGTGTAAATTTCACCGTCAACATCTAGCTCGCCCGAAAAGGCGACTAGGGGACGAACACCTTGGTATTTTTTATCGCTAATATATTTTTTGATTGCCTGGAAATACTTCAAAGCCTGCAGACGACTTTGTGTAACGATCATAGCCTTACCATTACCGTCCAGCTCGTCAGCAACGTGGCGTAAAAAGTGCTCAACGATCACTTCAACCTTTTGAGCAATCGCTGTCGGATGAAGTGTGGCAAAGCGGGCAACACGGCGTTGGGCTTTTCGTCCTTCAAGGCGAGGGTCATCTTCAATGGCTTTCTCTAGCTGATAATATGCCTTGTAAGTCATATAATTCTGGAGGACATCCAGAATGAACCCTTCCTCAATTGCTTGGCGCATAGAGTACAGATGGAATGGATGTGGCATTCCATCTGCGCTCTTTGTTCCAAAACGCTCCAGCGTTACGTTTCGTGGTGTCGCAGTAAAAGCAAAATAGCTGATGTTATTTTGTGGACCGCGTTGACGTTGATAATCAGCAATAATATCTTCTATTTCCGATGGTGCATCCTCATTATCGCGTGTTAGTGCTTTGACAAGGTTGTCTGCGTGGCTACCCGATTGCGATCCGTGCGCTTCGTCAATTAGTACCGCAAAGCGGCGCCCGGCTTGGCCAGAAATCTCTTTTAGATGTTCTGTTGAGAATTTGTGAATGGTGGTGACAATAATACGCGCACCTTGTTGGATAGCTTCTTTTAACTGACGTGACGTGCCATCAATTTTTTTCACCACACCCTTGGTTTGTTCAAATTGAGCAACAGTATTTTGAAGTTGTCGGTCAAGCACAACACGGTCAGTCACGATTATCGCAGTATTGAATATCGGTTCGTCTTGATCATCATGCAGGGTAATCATGCGGTGGGCTGTCCAGCCAATCGTATTGGACTTCCCTGATCCTGCTGAGTGCTGAATGAGATAGTTATGACCAGAACCGTTTTGTTTGGCATGTCCCATTAACTTTAAAACAGCATCCAATTGCTGAAAGCGTGGGAAAATCATGGCTTCCTTGCCATCATTGTTGTCCAAATGCATAAAGCGTCCGGCAATATCCAGGATTATTTCGCGTGAGAAAATGGCCCGGCAATCCGGCAAGTCTTTATAGAGATAAGCTACTCGAAATTCGTCTTTGACATCTGGATTTCCTGCACCTCCTTCATGCCCGCGGTTAAATGGCAAAAAGCGTGTTTTCCCATTGCTCAGGCGAGTTGTCATGGAGACATTATCCTCATCCAAGGCAAAATGGACGAGCGCTCCCCGTTTAAATGTTAATAGAGGCTCTCCGGCAGGGGAGCGATCCTTTCGATACTGGTTCTCAGCGTGTTTGAATGTCGTGCCTGTGGATTGGTTTTTACATTCCATCGTGGCCAAAGGAATGCCATTTACAAATAGGCCAATATCAATGCGATTATCGTTTTTGGCACTATATTCCAGCTCATCAATCACGCTTAAAATATTGGAGTTAAAGAGGCGTAATAGATCATCATTCAGGCCAGAGGCAGGCTTGAAGAAACAAAGGGAGAATTTAATGCCGGGGATCAGTTTTATACCCTGACGCAACACATCCAAAGTCCCACGTTGAACCAACGCTTTTTCAAGCTGTTTGAAGAATTCTGTTTCTGCGGCGGCAGTGTAGTGCTCTTCCAGCCGGCCCCACTCTTCAGGCTGGGTAGTCTTAATAAATTCCATCACCAATGCTTTATCAAGGGCAGAGGCACGATCATAATCATCCGTACTGCGCTGACGGTATTCTTGGTTTTGAACGAGCTGATCAATCAGGTGATATTGAACCACATTCTCGCGGTGGATTTTATCAGCTGAATAGGTGCGTTTGGTTTTATCCGTCATGCGCTCGCTCTTTTACTTTGTTCCATCTCTTCTTCAATTTTGTCCAAACGCCGATCAGTAATGCCGCGTTGTTTCCATTTTTGAATATTTAACTGACCTGTTACGGCTTCCGTAACCAGAGACGATTTGAAGATATTAAGCATTTCAATTGAGGATTTTATTTTTTCTTTCAGAATATCCTCTTGTCGGACAAGCGTAACAATTGTTTCTTGAATTTCTTTTGCAGGAATAGGGATGAGTTCTTTTTCAAGTCTATTTGTATTTAAAGGTCGATTTCGTCCAGCCGCTCCTCTGGAGCAATCATCCATAAGAAATTTTCCACGGTGAGTTCTAAAATAGGAAAAAAGATAGCCGTTTTCTACCCCATTTTTTCCGTTGTAAATGGGATATCTGTGCGATGCTATTTTTTGGTCTTCTCGCTCGCTGGCAAGTGAGACAGCACCTTCCCAAGCAAATTGACCACTAAATATTAAATCATTGGGCTTAACCCAGTTAAAGGTTGAATCTCCCAGATCCTGGCCAAGCGTTTCTTCTTTGTGAAAAATGCCACGCCCTCGATTATATAAGCCTATCGCTACATATGGCTGGTCATCTATTCTGGTTACTGGCCTTGATATCGTTTTTGCAGCATATCCAAATCGGATCCATTTTGTTTCAGTTGACGATAATGTTTCATCAATTAATGCTTCTGCTTTCAATGGTAAGGTTTGAATTAGTGCTTCTTTTTTATTGATCAGCTGATCAATCCGGTTTGTCTCGCGATCAAGAAATTCGGCGATTTCTATTTGCATAGCAATATTAGGAAGTGGCAATAACATATCTAAAAAGTCATCTGGGTATAATCTCAGTCTAGATGACCAAACTCCTTTGGATCGTCTATTAACGTCAGTTACAAAGGGAACTGAGCGTAAAAGATAGTCAAAAAATTTCGAGTTAGTTTTTTGTGTAATTGGATAGTATACGCCATAAGAAGGGCTAATTATGCCATCAATAAAACTGACTCCCATAGCTCCCATCCAAGCCCACATGGTATTAATAACAACATCATGAGAATGAACGATTTTGTATCCTTCATTTGTTTCAGCTAGAAACATGCCGACATCTTTTTCCGAACGCTTAGTAATGCCTGTTATGTGTGACGCTGACAGAAGCTCTTCTGAGCCATCCAAGCTCAAATCTTTCCGTTCTCTAAATAAAAATTTGGCTCTGATTTTTGTCCATGAACACGGCAGTAAATCTGCTAAGACTTTTTCAGAGTGTGGCTTCTGGGCAGATATCATGCCGCAACCCCCTTAAGCAAAGTGGCAATATCTGCTTCCAATAATTTCAACTCTTTATCAATCGTGACCGCTGGGCGGGGTTGCACATATTTGTAGAAATAGCGGTTGAAGTTAATTTCGTAACCGACACGGCCAGTTTCACCATCGCTGGAATCTTTATGGCTTTCATCTACCCAGACATCTGGCACAAAAGGTTTTACTTCGCGCGCAACGTAATCCTGCCAATTTTCTTTCAGGGGCACCAATTCATGATCCCGTAGCTCGGTATCCGCTTCGATATTTCCTTTAGCATCGGTACAGGAATCAGCTGTATCATCTTTTTCGGACAGTGCTGAAAGAATGGCCTTTTGCAGTGGGGCAGATATTTTGACTTCAACATTTTTCAGGACTTTTTTGAGGGCTTTTTCAAAAATTTCCCGATTTTTAAATAGCTCTGTAGGAGCATTTGATGATAATGCCTTTGAAAGCTCTTCTTGTTCAGAAGGATCAAGTTTCAGGAAGTTTTTATCCTGCTTGAGAAGCTCTATACGCTCAGGTGAAAACTGGAAGTTGAGTTTTAGTGGGCGCTCAACACGAATTTCACGGTAGCCAAAATCTACGTTATCAAAGATCTTGGAATACTCACCCCAACCGGATTCACCATTGAGCATTTGGTTATAGATTTTAACAACCTCTTGACGTGCGTTTTCTGGGATTTCACGACGCTTGCTTCCTAGGCTTTTGCGCATAGATTGCCAAAAGCGTTCGCCACTGGCATCAATCAGTTGTACTTTGCCTCGGCGTTTTTCATCCTTTTTGTTGGTTAACATCCAAACGTAGGTCTGAATTCCTGTGTTGTAAAATAGGTCTGTAGGCAACGCTATAATGGCTTCAACCCAGTCATTTTCAAACATCCAGCGGCGAATCTCACTTTCACCGGAGCCAGCACCGCCAGTAAAGAGGGGGGAGCCGTTCATAACAATGCCAGTGCGGGAGCCTACTTCATCATCACGCATTTTTGAAATCATGTGCTGGAGGAACAACAGCTGCCCATCCGAAATGCGCGGAAGTCCAGCACCAAAGCGACCGTCTTTTCCCATTTCTTGGGCTTCTTCTTTGATTGGGTCTTGATACTTTTTCCAATCTACGCCGTATGGCGGGTTGGAGAGCATATAGTGGAATTTCTTATCTTTGTGTGCGTCTTCTGTCAGCGTATTGCCGAAAGCAATCTGTTCCGGGTTGTGGCCTGTAATCAGCATGTCTGATTTACAAATCCCGAATGATTCCGGATTCAGCTCTTGCCCATATAGCTCCACACGGATTTTGTTATTGAAGCCTTTCATGGCTTCTTCCATCAAAGCAAGCATGCCGCCAGTGCCGCATGCAGGGTCATATACGGTACGAATAATACCTGAGCCAGCCAATGCTTCAGCATCGTTGATCAAAAGCAGATCAACAATCAGTCGAATGACTTCACGAGGTGTAAAGTGTTCCCCGGCAGTTTCGTTTGAAATCTCTGAGAATTTGCGGATCAAGTCTTCAAACAAATAACCCATTTCAATGTTTGAAACACGGTCGGGATGTAGATCAATTTGGCTGAAGCGGTCAAATACCTGCCACAGTATACCACCATCTTTCAGACGTTTGAGTTGGTCGGTAAAGAGGAATTTTTCAAGGAAAATATCTCGTACGCTGGCATTGAATTTGGTGATGTAATCCAACAGGTTTTTATGTGCGTCAGTAGGATCTTGCCCTTTAATTTTGTTAAAAGTAAGCTGGCTGTAGTTATATAGTTTAAGGCCGCCGCCAACTGCTCCAAAGAGCATCATATCCTTGGTCTGATCATCGATGCCCTCAGGGAGTCTTTCGTACGCAGAAAGAACGGCGTTTTTTGTTGGCTCAAGGATGCAATCGAGACGGCGCAATACCACGAAAGGAAGGACAATTTTTCCGTATTCTGACTGCTTGAAGTCACCACGCAATATTTCTGCGATAGACCATGCGAAAGAGCTTAAGCTCTGAATTTTTGCTGTTGTCATTTACTTTATGTCCTTTTTCTCTGTATTACCTTCAGATTGGCGCTTTATCCACGCATCAATTTCAGTTTTTTTGAAGCGCCATGCACTTCCCACCTTAAAGCCTGGAACCTTGCCCTCAGAGGCAAATCGATAAGCCGTTTTCTCAGCGATTTTAAGATAATCGGCGAGTTCCTTGACCGTCATGATTTCGTTGTTAGGCATATGGGCGCATGTCCGTAAAATTTATCCTGATTGAAAATAGAGGAAAAGGGATGAATGTTCAAGCCATTAAGGCACACCAGCATGACAATTTGAGGCTATCGGCATGCTGGTGCGCGCACGTTCCGGCATATCTGAATTGATAGGCCGGACGGCTGGGCAGATGGTGCCGCAGCCTGGCAGGCTGAATGCGGGTTCGCCGCCGTTCCTGCCACCGCGCTCGCTCCATGCCTGGGCTACCCAGACGGCTTCTCCCACGGTCCCGGCGCTTTTTACGGCTCGCACGTAAAAGGATCCCGGTCTCCTTATTGCCACTTGAATGGCGCTCAAGGTCAAAATCTAAAATGCTTGTGACCGAGCGCCTGCCTCAAACTGTTTCCTCCACCGGATCCTTGGCGTTGAGGGATTGCATCTCTGTGATCTTTTGAAACTCTTCCAGTATTTCAGGATAATTTTGTGCGAGGTAACGCACGACCTTGGCGTTTTCCATCAGCTTGGTGACATAGCCTTTGGCCACGGTCAGATTAAGAACGCTGCTGCCCAGGGTGTCTTCAATAACGCGATATTCATTCTGAAGGCTGAGCATCTCGCTTTGCATCCGCGCCATTTGTTCTTCGTCAATACCTTTAATCTTTTTGGGCTTTTCGGGTTCGATAAGGCGCTCTTTCGGCGTTCCGGCCAATAAGGCTTTAGCGTAGGGAACGGTGTAAACATTCATGCTGTTCATGAGTTCGGCGCATTCAATCTGGCGCATGGGCTTCATTTTCTTCAGGATCCGAAAAACACCGCCAGAGACCATTTTATCCTTGAGGAGGTCTATAGCTTCCTGACATACGCCATCCAGCATTTTCCGTTTGAGGATAATGCTACGCACGTCGACATTTAGGGCTTTAGCGATCTTCTCTTCTGAAACGCCGCGCTCCACGGCGCGAACAATCATTTTGTGTTCCTGAATGGTGGAGAGGCGATTGATATGCTTGTTGTAGGTGAAGGCTTCATCATCGGTCGAGACCAGGCACATGATCTGCTTTTCTTTCAGATCCTTGAGTGCTTCAATTCGCAGATGGCCGTCTAGGAGGTAATAGCGGCCAGATTTATCATTACAGGGCGTTACAGCGGGCGGCTCAATGATGCCAACTTCTTTTATTGAGGCGAAGATTTGTTTGTATTTGGCTTTTTCCCTGATATTGGGGGCGATAACTTTCAGTGGAATAATCTGATCCAGTTGCAATGTCACCGTTTCGGTTTCAAAGCCCAGTTTGATCTTATCCTCTTTCAGGGGCAGGTTTTCTAATTCAGACACGGGCACTGCCTTTCTTCTTGATCATATCGGCGATGGGCTTGGGGAAGGAGGTCAGCCCTTCCGCTTTGAGCAAATTGCGGAAGTTGTCATCTTCATACATTTGGCGCAGAGCTTCTGTGATAAAGATCAGATTGTTGTTCACCATTTCTGATTTACGCACCAGGAGCCGCTTTTTATTGACGTTCTGCTGGTAGGCTTCAATCACATCCTGCGCAGAGGTGACACCCTGTTTCCGGTGCGCTGCAGAGCCTTTGCGGATAGCCTTGCCGCGCAAATCACGCTCTTCAATCAGCTTCTTTGCCAATAGCAGGCGTTTTCCGCGCAGGCTTTTGTTCTCGTAAGCATCCTGCAGAGCCTGCTGCTCCTCGCCGGGGGAGTCTGCAATGAGGGCGGCAAGGCTGATGGGAATAATGCCGCTTTCTACAGCAGAAATCAGTCGCTCTTCGCCTTTTTCGATCAGATTGGTGATGTCCCGCACATAAGGCCAGGCGAGGCCAGTCTTTTTGGAAATGTCGCCGATGCCGTATCCCTGATTTCTGAGAAGCTCAATGCCTTTCATCAAGTCCATAGGGTTGTGATGACGCCGCGCCATATTTTCCACGATGCTCATCACCATGACTTCTTCTTCGGAAGCATCGATAATGAGCGCTGGGATTTCCTTCTGGCCGCAGGCAACAAAGATCTCCAACCGCCCTTGGCCACACACCAGATCATATTTCTTGCCGGGGACGTTCGATTTGCTGCTTGTTACGGTGATGGGGCGCTTTAGCCCTACCTGGACAACGTTTTCGGCAATCTCCCGGTATTGCTTTTTATTCCGAACGCGGGGGTTGGGTACATAAACCTCCTGCACCGGGATCATTTGCACTGCGCTATTGCGGGTCAGGTTCTTCATGCGGCCTCCGAGAGATATGCTCGTTTTGTCAGGGAGAAGAAATCCTCCAGATCATCAAAGCGGTACATGTCGAGCGCGATGCCGTTGCTGCTTGCAAGTCGGAGCTTGGAGTTTTCAATATCAAGTGCGGGCAGAAGGTAGTAATCCAGCGGCTCTTCATTGTTTTCATCCATGCGGATGATGACCGTAATGTCTGGGCGCAGGCCGCTATCAAGGCGGATTTTCCATTGGTTTCGTCCGGTCGGCGTTTGATGGCATCAACAAATGACAATGGAGACACTGATCTCGTCATTCACATAGACCAGATCGGATGTGACCTCACGGTGAACGCTCCCGCCCAGATCCTCGATCCGGCGAATAGCATCCTCAACAATGCCGGGATACATTTTCCGGAGATGACGGTTGATCTCGATGTAGCGATAATCACGCGCCGGGGTGTAGCCAATCATTTGATAGGCGCGGATCAAGCTCCCGAAGCGATTGGCGTAGGCGCTGCTGGAAGGCATATCTTCCATTTCGTCAATAAGGATACCGGAAAGCCAGCCTTTGCGATGGTGCAGATCTTTCAGTTTTGCCAGTAAATCTTCATCGGATAATTTACGGCTTCTTTCAGCAATGATGCCCTGGGCGGTGTAAAAATACCGGGTTTCGACAATAGCCTCAAATGCGCCCTCAGCCCGTACCCACATGTCAGGATCATTGTGAACCCGTCGCTTTTTGAGCTTGCAGGAGGTACGGTTAAAAACGTTATGGCCGATATATTTCTCGTTAATCAAAATCTGATGAACGGTACTGCGTGTCCACTCGCGTTCTAAATCCGTTGTGATCCCTTGGCTATTGAGCTGATCGGCGATCTCGGTTTCATTCATACGCTTATCGACAAAACAGCGATAAATCCAGCGCACTGTTTCAATTTCTTCATCTGGGCCAGGCACCAGAATAACCCTGTCGGTCTGAAGGCTTTTATGCTCGCCGCGCTTGAGCGTGCCCTTATCATTGCCGTGTTCATCAATCAGCATGCGGCGCAAACCGTAGCCAGCCGGGCCGCCCTGACGGTAGCCCTTTTCAATGAGGCGGCATTGTCCAGCAAAGACTTTTGCCGACAGCTCGCGGCTGTATTCGCCAGCCATGGCGCGTTTTACGCCCTTCACAATGGTGGATACAGGGGATCCATCATTTTCAAATTGTTCGGCCACATACTGGACATCAATGCCGGAGCGGCGGCAGACATATTCGTAATAAGCGCTTTCATCCGCATCTTGGAAGCGTCCCCAGCGCGTAACGTCTAACACAAGGATTACGGAGAATTCCGCACGCTTGTTTTCAACATCGGATATCAATCGCTGCAAGGCTTCACGCCCGCCAATATCAAGGCCGCTTTTACCCTGATCGGCATAGGTGACAATAATCTCAATATTACGCCTCTGCGCGTATTCGCGGATAGCGTCTTCCTGATTTTCTGTTGAGTATTTCTGGTGATCGGTCGACATGCGGACATACATCGCCGCTGTATTCATACCACGTTCACCGCCGTCTCCCGTTGTCGGGTTCTTTTTATAGTTATCCATGCTCGCCGAACCTGTCTCATCGCTATTAGCTTTTCGCCGCAAATGCCGAGCGCGACCCAGGGCTTTTTAAACCGGATCATCGCAAACTGCTCTTTTTGAATAATAAAGAAAGGAGCAGTAAAATGTCTTTTACAAAAATGGACCCTTTATTTCCGCGTAAAGGGGGTAATATTTCCAATCAGGAACTGATCAAAATAATTGCCTTATCCTTGAAGAGGGATTTTGGAAAACAGCCTCATACAATCAAAACAATCGGCCATCTGACGGGTGCAAATCTGCGCAGCATTAAAAACTGGTATGAGGGCTGCAAAGTCCCATCATCCCTTCATTTTCTGCGCTTGCTGCAGTGCTCGCCATCGTTGCGGAAGGGCCTGCTTATTTATTTGTTCGGGGAGGAATTCTGGGATGATTACTATTTGATCATCAGCAGTAAAAATCACCAGAATATTTCAGGCATCCATGCCGGAAACGGTATAGAAAATCCTCGAAATGATGACACTATAAATGACACTATAAATTTGAATGAGCGTCAAAAATGGTTTCTCCTGAAGTTAAAAAATGATCGAAGTAAAACAGCAGAAGATATCGTTCGGCATTTTGGCGTGAGCCTCAGTACCGCCAAACGTGATATTGCAGAATTGAAGAAATGGGAGGCCATCAGATTTCATGGCTCCAGAAAGACCGGGTATTATGAAGTTATTGATTTACAGTGATCTGCATCTTGAGTTCGGCGCCGATTTTAGGCTGCCGGAGGATACTGACGGCGATGTTTTGATCCTGGCGGGTGATATAATCACCTTTGGCAATTATAGCCCCTTCACCCGGCTTCTGGCTGGGTGGGAAAAGCCTGTCATCTTCGTCACAGGCAATCATGAATATTACACGCAAGCACCGATGGCAGAGGAAGAAGAAGCTTTTGTGGTATGGCTGCAAAGCAATCACCCGCAGGTGCATTTCCTGCGTGACGAGAGTCTCAACATTGACGGCGTTCATTTTTTCGGCGGCACGATGTGGACGAATTTTAACGGTGGCAATACCGAGGCCATGAGAACTGCGCAGATGCAGATGAATGATTTCAGGCTGATCCGAAAGGCCGATCATTCACCATTTTTGCCATCCGATACGATCAGCTTTCATGATCGCTATGTTCAAAAGCTGCTGGCATGGTTTGATGAGGATCTGGCGGGGCCGCGTGTCGTGGTCTTTCATCATGCTCCGGTCATCAATCCGCGCACCCAGTATATGGGCAGCCCGCTGGTGCCCGCTTTCAATTCTCTGGATATGCAGGCTATCATTGAAAAGCATCAGCCGGATCTCTGGATTTACGGCCACACGCATGAATGCGATGAACAGGCCATCGGCAAAACCCGGATTGTTTCAAACCAGCTGGGCTACCCCAATCGGCGAGGCGGCTTTGAATGCGCCGGGTTTGACGAGAGGGGCAAGGAGATTGAGATTAAAAAGTAAAATGCGCTTTACTTTAATTGTTGAAAAATTAACAAAAGTAAGTTATATTTTACTTTATGGCCTCTTAATGGCTTTTGAGTTAAAAGGATTTAACCGTGGCAAATTTATTATGGGGCAAAGTCTACTACAAGGACATCTTCGCAGGCACCTTGCGCGAGGAGCCAGGAGGCCGTGTCACCTTCACCTACGATAGCAGCTATATCGCTGGCGGTCACCCGGACATCGCACACACGCTGCCTGTACGTGAAGAAGCCCATATCAGCAATAACGGGTTGCACCCGTTCTTTGATAATCTAGTGTCCGAGGGCTGGCTGGAGCAAGCACAAAGTCGTCTGCTAGGACGGCGCGAAGTAACGCGCTTTGAATTGCTTCTGGCCTTTGGCTTTGATTGCGCGGGTGCGGTTTCGATTGTCGATCCGGAGCCGTCCGCGCTCAGCGAGGCGATGCTTGATCTGGACGATCCGAAGGAGATGGCGGTTCTGACGAGCAGGGCATCACTCTCCGGTGTTCAGCCCAAACTCGCTGTTGTTGAGGAAGGCGGCATTTACCGTCCGGCACGTATAAATGAGCTAAGTACGCATATCGCCAAATTCCCCTCAGCCAACCACCCGGATCTGACGCTGAACGAGTATTTGACGACACACGCCTTCAAGGCACTCCTGCCAGATGATGAGATCGTTGATTTGGGCATTGAGGACGTCAAAGGACTGGGCGAGCCAGCCTTGCTGATTAAGAGATTTGATCGCGCACCGAAGGGGCGTCTGCACTTTGAGGAATTCAACCAGTTGCTAGGACGATCCTCGCGCACGAAGTATGACGGCGCGCACAAGGACATGGCGGATTTTATTCTGGGAACAGATGGATGCCTCCCAACGCAAGCCTATCTGCTATACCGCCGCATTTTGGCCGGGCTGCTTTTAGGCAATACCGACATGCATCTCAAAAACTTTGCGATGTTCCATACCAGTGCCGGTTTGCGTCTGACCCCGTCTTACGATCAGGTCGCTGCTTCGCTTTATAACTACAAGACGCTGGCACTCAAGATCGCCGGATCCAAGGATCACCCGATTGGTGATCTCAAGGGACGTCATCTCACGTTGCTGGGCGAAGAGTTCGGTTTATCGCCAGCCGCCATCAACATGGCCGCACAGGGGCTGGAAAAGCACATTGAGGCCGCCAAGGACGCAATTCAAGAGGCGCCCCTCGGTGGGGCTGATTTCAAAGACAATCTCATTAAACTGATAGGGAAGAGATGGAACGGGACTTTTCAAAATCTGGGCGCCTTAATTGGCAAGGCTTCGTCGAAGAAGCAGTAAGACGCCGCAAGGAGCAAAAGCTCACGCAGGAGCAACTGGCAGTCTTGGCAGGCGTCAGCAAGCCCACGCTCAACAGCTTCGAACAAGGCAAGACGACCATCAAGCTCGATAGCGCAATGAAGATTTTGAAGGTGCTGGGGCTTTCATAGTTCAATTCCCAAAGCGGGATTTGAACCGGGGCATCAAAGTGCCGTTCATCAAATAGGTCTTTATTTTCAATATGTCAGGATTTGTGGGGCGTTCTAGAGCATAGTTTTTGTCGCAGGTCGAACACACAACCAATCACACCAAAATAAACACTTCTCAAACCGCCTTCGGGCGGTTTTTGCGTTTGGAAAACCCCATATTCTGCGGGCTTTTGTGGCCAACCTGTTCCCAAACCTCTACGCAGACTTCCCCTCATTTTTGACCTTTTGGGGGTGTTTTGGCCGTTTCTGCTCAAAACCTCACGGCTTTTTCAAAACGACCTTCAGGTTGTGATGTGCTTGATTATCAAGGATTTGATTGTCCGAACATTTTTCGAGTTTCTTAGCATCACATGGTTACCCAATCAGCAAAAAAACTCGGCCCTCGTCGTCGTTTTTCCCGCCTCTCGCATACCAGTCATTTGAGCGTTTTTCGCTGGACTATTCGCTCCAGCGAAGCATGTATGCGAAATGTGAGGAAAACCAATGCAAAACAATGGATTAGAGCAAAAGATTGCCAGTCTGCCGACCGAGGGCATGAAGGAACTGAAGGCCCTGTGGCAGAGTTACTTCAACCAGCCCGCGCCCGTGTTCAACAAGGCCACGCTGGTGCAGAAACTGGCCTACCGGATGCAGGAGGTCGAGTATGGCGGTCTGAAGCCAGAGGTGCGGCAGCAGCTCAAAGCTCTTGCCGCTGGGGCCAAGCTGAAACCCAAGCGCACCTTCCGCATGAAGAACCGCCCGCCGGTGGGCACCCGCCTGATGCGGGAATATGATGGGCAGCAGCATTTCGTGACGGTGCTGACCAAGGGTTTTGAATACCAAGGCAGGGTTTACAGAAGTTTGAGCGGTATCGCCTCCGAGATTGTCGGCGCGAACCGTAGTGGCACTGAATTCTTTGGCCTTGGTGGAGGCAAGCGATGAAATCCCGTAAGCCAGCCCCAGCACCAGAAGAATCCAAAATCAAACGCTGCGCCATCTACACTCGCAAATCGAATGAAGAAGGTCTGAACAAGGAACACAACACGCTGCATGCCCAGCGCGAGCGTGCGGAGAATTACATTCTCTCCCAATCTGACAGCGGCTGGCGCGTCATTCCTGAAAACTATGACGATGGCGGGTTTTCGGGCGGAAATATCGAGCGGCCTGCCCTCAAGCGCATGATGGATGATATCCAGAACGGGCGCATCGATATTGTGGTGGTCTATAAGGTGGATCGCATCAGTCGCTCGCTGATGGATTTTTACGACCTGCTCAAAGTTTTTGAAAAACACGGCGTGGAGTTTGTCAGCGTCACCCAGAATTTTGATACCAGCCAGCCGATGGGCAAGCTGATGCTCAATATGCTTCTCAGCTTTGCGCAGTTCGAGCGCGAAGTGATCCGCGAGCGTATTCTCGACAAGTTCGAGCTTTCCAAACAAAAAGGCATCTTCATGGGTGGCTCCCTGCCGCTGGGCTATCGCGTTGAAAGCCGAAAGCTCTACATCGTGCCAGAGGAAGCCAAAACCGTGCGGCATATTTTTGAACGGTTCATCGCCATCAAATCAATCACCCGATTGCAGGAGGAACTGAACCTCTCAGGTATCCGCACCAAATATTACATCAGCGGGTCTGGCAACGAGCGCGGTGGGCAGGAAATGGATAAGCAGTATCTCTACCGCATCCTGAAAAACCCGATTTATATCGGCAAGATCCAGCACAAGGGTAAAATCTATGAAGGCCAGCACGAGGCGATCATATCGCAGGAGTTATTCAACAAGGCGCAAGAGACCTTCAAGGAATGTCCCGTCGCACGGGGCAATTATACCAAGAACAAAAACCCCGCTCTCTTGCGCGGCATTGTGAAATGCACCTGCTGTGATGCCGCGATGACGGCGACCGCTGCCAAGCAACACAATCGCGTCTATCGCTATTACACGGCCACTACCGTCAACCGTAAATCCTATGAAGCTTGCCGCGTGGGCAGCGTGCCGATGGCCGAGCTGGATGCGCTGGTGGTGGCGCAGCTGCGCTCCCTTATCCAATCCCCTGAAATCCTCACCCGCATTCAAAGGCTGATGAATGATGCCAGCATCACGGATTTTGGGTTTGAGGAGCTGCGCAAGCAGATCAAGGATTTTGACGGGTTTTGGAAAGCGATGACCGCGCTGGAACAGCAGCGGGTTGCAGAGCTTCTGGTCAAACGCGTGGATGTCGGCACCGATGAGGTCAGGATTGATTTACGGCTTGATGGCTTCACCACGCTCATCAATCAACACAAGGTCAGCCAGCACAAGAAAGGAGAAAACGATGCGCCTGCAATTCGACGAGGCCGAAAACATACTCACCATTCGGATGCCTGTGCAATTCAGGCGGCGTAGCGGACGCAAGATGATCATCGCCCCGCGCGGCATGGTGGCCTTGCCGCATGAGGAGGATTTGCGTGTGTCAAAGCCCGATCAATCCTTTGTAAGTGCACTGGTCAAAGCCTTTCAGTGGCAAGAGCTGATTGACCAAGGTGTTTGCGGCAGCCCCAAGGATGTGGCCAAACGCGAGAATGCGGAGGTCACGCATGTGTACCGCCTCATGCGCCTGACCATGCTCGCACCCGATATTGTGGAAGCTATCTTGGACGGTAAACAGCCCCGCACACTCACACTGCAGAATGTTGTGCGCGGGTTTCCGATTTCATGGAAAGAACAGCGCGCGCAATATGGGTTCATTGATCCCACCTAAATTGTCCGAACACTCGTCGTCTTTTTAGGCGACCGCATACCTGATCATCAAGCCAGCAAGGAGGGCTTGATGATGGATGCAGAAAACAATCCCGACACAATCAACAGCGACGACCGCATTTCGGAAATTGTAGCCCTGATCCTGCAAGCGATTTTGCGTTTGCGCTCTGCGCAAGACACCCGCGATGCGTGTGAGAAAACATATCAGCGTATGATGTGAAGTGAATACAGTTGTAGTAACCGCTGCACAAACTTTCCGAAAGCCAAGTAACCCGCCCATTTTTTGCAAGGCAGCCGCATTTCTGGCGGCTTTTTTATTGTGCGCATCTACAACCAGCGCGGGAATTTTTCTTTTCTTTTTCTGACCGGAGCGCGTCTCCGCAACCGCAGTCAGAGAAAAAGAAATGTCAGAAAACCCCTATGGCGGCGTAGATTCCTACGCCGTTAGCTACACGTCCTATAAGGCGCGCGTGCTTCTTCGCACTCCCCATTTTAACAAAGACGATCTGGAAGATATCAAGCAGGAATTGATGCTTGCCTATCTGTTGGCCTGGCCAGAGTTTGATCCAAGCAAAGGCCATCCCAAGAGCTTCATCAAAACGGTGATCAATAACCGCGCGGCGGAGATGTTGCGTGAACTGGAAGCCCAGAAGCGATGGTCAGGCGTGAAGAACGTCTCTCTGTCCACCTCAGGCACGGATGAAGGTCAGGACGATTGGGTCGAGCGTATCGAAAGTGATGCAGGATTATGGGGCGATGTTTTCCGCTCCGTCCGTCACGACATCGTCGAGCGTGCGCTGGATATACAGAAAATGCGCCTTTGCCTGCCGGACGACCTGAAGGCGACCTTCGACCTGTTGCTGGAATACAGCGTGACCGAGGCAGCGGAAATCCTCGGCATCCCGCGCACGACCATGTCCAGCCGCTTGAAAAAGTTAAAGAAATTCATGGAGGAACACGGGGACGAAAAATAAACGCCAAAAAATATGTTCGAACATCGTCGCTTCGGTCGCCGTCCGCATACCGGCCTTTCGTGAGGTCAACCCATGCCACGAAAGGAAATACCATGACGATCACGCTGACCGAGAACGAAGCCATGTTCAAGCATATCCGCCGGATACCGGTGGGGCAGCTGAAAGCGAAGCCGGACGAGGAATTGCAGTCCATCCGCGAAACGCTGGTGAAGGAGGTGCGCGAAGTTGGCCGCGCCCTGCAATGGATCGACGGGATTATCAAACTCAAAACCCTTGAGACCAAGAGCGGCAAATCCGCATCGGATGACCAGCAATAGATGGATCGGTCACCCCAGCCCAATGTCATACCGATTAAACCTCCCGATGCGCGGGAGGTAAAGGCACGTCTTTTACAAAACCTTCCCCATGTCTTGCGGCAGTTGCTGCAAGGTGGCGTTGTGCGCGGTGGGAAATTCATCATTGGCAATGTACGGGGGGAGCCAGGACGCAGCCTTGAAATTGAACTGCACGGCAACAAGGCTGGTCTTTGGCATGATTTTGCCACGGGCGCTGGGGGCGATGTTCTGGATCTTTGGGCGGAGGTGAAAGGCCTTGATCGTAAAAGCCAGTTTGCCGATCTGTTGCGCGATGTTCAGGCCAGCCTTGGTGCGATGCCATCACTCGCCAGAACACAACCACCCGCCCGCACATCACTTGGCACACCCACGGCGAAATGGGATTACACGGATGCCGATGGCCATGTGATCGCCAGCGTCTATCGCTATGACCCACGCCCAGGACAAAAAGAATTCCGCCCATGGGATGCCCTGCGCGGGGTGATGCGCGCGCCGGAGATAAGACCGCTTTATAATCAGGTGGGTTTGCGCGGGGCGGATACAGTTCTTCTGGTTGAGGGTGAAAAATGCGCCGTCGCGCTGATTGGGATGGGCATCTGCGCCACCACCGCCATGCATGGCGCCAAGGCGCCGATTGATAAAACCGACTGGTCACCGCTCAGGGGCAAGCGCGTCATTATCTGGCCCGATCATGACGAGCCAGGGCAAGTCTATGCCCGCAATGCCGCGAGTGCCGCCGCCCGCGCTGGGGCGGTTGCCGTTGAAATTCTCAAAATCCCGCCTGACAAACCCGCCAAATGGGATGCCGCCGATGCTGTGGCCGAAGGGCTGGACATCGCCGCCATCCTCAAAAACTGGGAACGGCTGGTAGCCAAAGATCCTCCCCCCATGCGCAAAACCCTGCCGCTGTTCAGCATCGCCGACCTGCAACGGGACAGCAGCCCGATGCCGGATGATCTGATCGCCCCGCGTATTTTGACGCCTGGGGGCTTGTTGGTTTTTGGCGGCGCGCCCAAGGTCGGGAAAAGCGATTTTCTGATCGCGCTGCTGGCACACATGGCGGGCGGCGCATCCTTTCTTGGCATGACCAGCAAACGGCCTTTGCGGGTTTTCTATCTGCAGGCCGAGGTGCAGTACCATTATCTGCGGGAGCGCATTCAGCGGCTGGCCTTCACCGAAGCCGCCACGCTGTTCCTGAACGCCAATTTTATCGTCACGCCGCAGATCTCGATCACGCTGAATGAAGCTGGGATCGAGATGGTAGCGGATGCCGTCCGTCAACGGTTCATCGATGGGCCGCCCGATATCATTGCCATTGATCCTTTGCGCAATGTTTTTGATGGCGGTGGGTTCGGTGGCGAAAACGACAACGACGCCATGATGTTTTTTCTGGCGCAGCGGTTGGAAGAACTGCGCCGTCGGATCAATCCTGATGCGGGGATCATCCTCGCGCACCATACACGAAAGCTCCTGAAGAAGACCGCTGAGGAAGATCCCTTTCAGGCGTTAAGCGGCGCTGGGGCTTTGCGTTCCTATTACACCTCCGGCGTGATGCTCCATCGCCCCGATGAAAAGCGACCCGAACGGCTGTTGATATTTGAGCTGCGCAACGGGCCGGAATTGCCGCCCAGGATGGTGGTGCGCACAACGCATGGCTGGGAGGCGATATCAGGTTATGCCGAGCGTCTGGCCTTCAGGGATCAAGGTGACCGTCAGGACGCGGAACGCCTCCGCAAGACCGACACGATCATTCGCCTGATCTATGAACAAGCCCTTGAAGGTCGGATCTATACCGCCAACCAGTTCGCGGAAGGGTTTGAGAACAAGGAAGGCCTGGGGAGCAGTCGTACAATCCGCGAGCGGTTAAGCGTTCTGGCCACCAAGGGGCATGTGAAGTTTTTCAAGAACGCGGATGACTATGGCTTGCCGCTTTTGGCGCGTAGCCGTCAGGGATACCTCTGCGTCGATGGCATGATGCTGAACACGGGTCGCCTGATCGTGCCGACCCATTACAAGGATCCGCAATCGGGCGAAATCCTGCCCGTTCTTTATGCGCCTGGTCTGCCGTTTGTCGCCACTGGTGAGACGGAGGATTCATGATGCGCATTTTTGCCGACTGCCGCCTCACTGCCAGCATTTTGCCAACTGGAATAAGCGCAAAGCCCGATGCCGCAAGGCTTTTGCCGCGAAATTCAGTCGGCAACTGCCGTCTCAATTTGCCAACTCGCCGACTGGGAATGAACCAGTATTTCCAAGGCTTTCCGTCAGTCGGCAGTCGGCAATTCACCTCTCCCTCCTACGGAGGGGTGCTGACGCCGCCCACTGACGTGGCGGCATCAGCCACCCGTTTCTCAAACCAGCAGCGAAAGGAAAACCGCCATGCATGATCACGATGAATCCAGAAACCTCAGTGACGATGAATCTTACGTCGAAGACCGCATCGGGTCTGCCGCACGCACTTTGCGACGGCTGCCGGATGTGAAAGTCCAGGGGTATTTCTCGACCTGGCCAGCCATCATCCGTGAGCCGCTGGAAATTCTGCAGATGGAGCCGGAGCGGATGCGCGTGCGCCCGTCACAGCAGGACATCACCGACATGGAGGAAGTTTTGTTTATCTGGCTCAAATGGATTGAGCCGGAAGAACGTCGCCTTGTGTGGCTGCGGGCAGAGCGTGTGCGGTGGAAGCTGATCTGTGGGCGCATGGGCGTTGGCCGCACCAAAGCGTGGGAGCTGTATCGCCGTGCGCTGGCACGGATTGCCTCCCGCATCCCGCCGCTGGAGAGGCCGGAAAACAAGCAAAAACAGCAATGAAATAAGCGTTCATTCGACTTGATGTTCTCGCCGAATGAAGCGTTCATGACATGAAAACCACCATAGCAAGGAGCCATTAAATGCCTAAAAAACCAAGCAAACAAGCCGCTAAAACGCCTTCCAAACCGCGTGCGGCAAAGCCCGTCAAAGACAAGCCAAAAGCCAATGCCGCTTCCTTGGCCGAACGTCCGCTGTCCGAGCCGATGAAGGCTGCGCTGGCGGGTGTTGCCGCCATGCCTGCCAAGCGGGAAACAAAACTCAGCGTGCTGATTGCCCTGCTGGAGCGGCCAGAAGGCGCAAACCTTGAGGACATGATCGCCGCCACAGGCTGGCAAAAGCACACGATCCGCAGTGCGCTTTCCCACGCGCTGGCCAAAAAACGTGGTTACCAAATCGTGTCCGAGAAAGCGGACAACACCGCCCGCATCTACAAAATCACGGGGCGCGCGCAGTGATTACAAAACAATCAAAACGCCTGATTATTCGCGGTTTTCTGACGCCTTATTCAGTTGATAATCCTGCGGAATGAAGCGTTCATGGAGATGTAAGCAAAGGAGAACGCCCATGAAAAAGACAGAGATTTTACCGACCGAAAACAAAGAGTGGGGCTTTTGGGGAACAGCCGAGCGCAACGGCTATGACGTCGCGCTGACCTGGAACGCCGCCAGCAAGTTTTTAATTGCCACTTTTGATTTGACCGCCGAACAAGCTCGCGATGTTCTCGACGCGCGGTTCGGTCGCCACCTGGCTGACGATTTGAGTTTTATCAAGGGCGCACTCACAGCGGAAAATATCGCGGCGCATTTAAAACACCGCATTGCTGATGCTGGCTGGCGGAGAACATTTGAAAACGCCATCCGCGATGTGACGGGCAAAACATTCCCCCGCGCAGCCGCCCCGACCAAGGCCGAGCTTTTAAGCCTGATTGCCGAAAAACACCTGCGCATTGAAACGCTGGAAACTCGCAACGCAGACGGGCTGGATTTTCACGATGTGGCGGTCTGGAACCTCAAGGATGCGCTGGACGCCGCCTTTGAAGCAGGCCGCAAGGAAAGAAAGTAAGTAAGGAGAAAACCATGAACCAGAGAATGCAGGAACGCGTGGATGCCTATTACAGCGGCAAGGAGCAGATCGTGGCTACCCTGATGCAAATTGCTAACCGTCTTCACAACCCACCACCAGCCGAACGCAAAGCACCAGAGCAAATCATCGCACCCGACATCAGAAAACTCAAACAGGCGCATATGAAACTGCGCGAGATGGCCGACATCCTCGGTATCGAAACTCAGGCGTTGGAGATTTGAGCATGGCCAGAGAGATTATTCTCGTTGTTTACGCCCGCAAGCCAGTCGACTGGCACGAGATTGAATCGGGCAGCCGCCCTGATTGTGGTGAGGCCATCCCAACCCAAGTGTCTGAAATTCGAGAAATGACGGAGGCCGAATACAACGCCTTCATAGCTCGCCCGCTGGCAAAACGCGAATGGCTGGCAGGCAAAGGCGGTTATCAAGGTAATATCAAACAGGTAATCGCGCTGGTATGCCCAGGGCGGGAAACCTTGTATGTTGATCCATCCGGCTCTGATTACGGACGATATGTTGGACGAGCGGTCGCTTAATTGCAGGCAGGTAATGATGAAGATAATTTGCTTTAGCGATTTGCATTTGGAATTTGGCAAGCCCTTTGATGTGCCAGAAGAAAGCACTGCTGATGTGATGATTTTGGCAGGCGATATTATCACCTTCGCTGATTTCTCACCGCTTGAGGAAATTGTAAGATCGTGGCGCAAGCCGATTTTATATGTTGAGGGTAATCACGAGCTTTATACGCGCACACCGATGCAGAATGATATTGCGCGTTTTCAAGCGTGGGCCGCTGCTTATCCCCATCTGCATTTCCTGCAAGACGAGTCTATCACGATTGATGGCGTGCAGTTCTTCGGTGGAACCATGTGGACGGATTTTAATAGCGGTAATCCGAACGCGATGATGGCGGCGCGTCAGCAAATGAACGATTTTCAGTTAATCAGAACAAGCGCGGATGCATTTTTTCGCCCCGAAGATTCCATTTTGCTTCACAACCTTTTCAAGGCGAAGCTCATCAGCTGGTTCGAAGAAAACAGAAAGAAGACAAAGGTTGTCATCTCGCACCATGCGCCAGTTATTAATCCGAACACACGGTATCGCGCCAGCCCCCTACAGCCTGCGTTCAACTCTCTGGACATGATTGAGGTCATCGAAAAATATCAGCCCAATCTGTGGGTTTATGGTCATACGCATGAATGTGATGACCAGATGTTTGGCTCAACCAGAATCATCTCTAACCAGCGTGGATACCCTCATTCCCGCACGGACTTTGAATGTGAAGGCTTTGATCCAGGTGGGGTTTTGACCGAAATTCAGGCTGTTAAATAATCACTTAATGTTTACCAAAGCAGCCATTAAGCGCGATAAAGCCTATTGCAATGCGTATTGTACTGGATTTTCTTGATTTTTTCATCAATGGCTATTATAGTGAACATTATAGGCCGCTAAGCCTATTAAAATGAGCATTGTAAAAGGAAACACGCGATGGCTGACAAGGCAAATCTTCCAATCCCCGTGCAGAAGGCTCTGCGCAAGCTGGGACAAGATATCAGCGATGCACGCCGCCGCCGTCGCATTCCCACGCCGTTGATGGCTGAGCGGGCGGGCATGGCGCGGGCAACGCTGGCCAAAATTGAAAAAGGCGATCCCACGGTGTCGCTGGGCGGGTATGCCTCTGTCCTGTTTGTGTTGGGGCTAACGGCACGGTTGCAGGACTTGGTGGATGCCGCGCATGACCTGACGGGTCGTGAGCTGGCCGATGAAGCATTGCCCAAGCGTGTTTATTTATCGCGCTCCTCTAAAAAGCATGGAGACGATCATGAGTAGTCGGGAAGTTATCGTATCCATCGCGCTGGGTAATGAGACTCATGTTGTCGGTAAACTTTGGTGTCACAACCGTAAAGGACGTGAAAGTGCGTCCTTTGAATATGATCCATCATGGCTGAAACATCCTGAGCGTTTTGCTCTGGAACCAGCTCTGTCATTAACATCAGGCGCATTCCATACCACGGCAGATCAAACGCTTTTTGGTGCCATTGGCGACTCTGCGCCGGATCGCTGGGGGCGCGTGCTGATGCGCCGTGCTGAAGCTGCTCGTGCCAGAGATGCGGGGGAAATGCCAAAGACGCTGGGAGAAGTTGATTTCCTGCTGGGCGTAAATGATGAGGCCCGTCAAGGCGCATTACGCTTTTCCGATGGGTTGGATGGGCCTTATCTTGCGCTCAAGGGCAAGAAAACCATTCCCCCGCTTGTGGAGTTGCCACGGCTGCTTTCTGCGACTGAACGATTTCTTGATGATGAGGAGAATGCGGAAGATCTGCGATTGCTGCTTGCGCCAGGATCGTCTCTCGGTGGTGCGCGCCCTAAAGCTTCTGTCATTGATGCGGATGGCAATCTCGCAATTGCAAAATTCCCGCGCAAGGATGACGATTTTAATGTTGTGACATGGGAAGCTGTAACGCTTGTGTTGGCGAAGAAGGCTGGCCTTGCTCTTCCTTCATGGCGGCTGGACACAATCCTTGAAAAACCAGTCCTGATTATTCGCCGGTTTGATCGTGTGGGTGAAGGCCGCATCCCATTCCTTTCGGCTATGAGTATGCTTGGCGCGAAGGATGGCGAGGCACACAGCTACCTTGAGATTGTTGATGCGCTTAAACAGCACGGCGCTGCGCCAGATGCGGATATGGCCGAGCTATGGCGCAGGATTGTTTTCAGCATCCTTGTATCCAATGTCGATGATCATTTGCGCAACCACGGCTTTGTGTATGAGCGCGAGAAAGGCTGGCGTTTATCACCAGCCTACGACATCAACCCAACGCCTGTGGAAGTAAAACCGCGTATCCTGACAACCATGATTGATCTGTATGACAGCACGGCCTCGCTTGATTTAGCCATGTCGGTGGCTGGTGACTTCCGTTTATCGCCAGCACAAGCGAAGAGCATAGTCCAAGAGGTGGCAACTGGCGTATCACAATGGCGCGATGTTGCGCAGCAGTTCCATCTTAGCAAGCGTGAGGTAGATCGTATGGCTTCAGCCTTCGAACACACTGATCTTGAGAAGGCAAAACAAGAATAAAAAACGTCCGAACAAAATTGATGCGGACACGGCGAACATTTTTTGGCAGTCTGATCACTAGCATCGCGATACGTCCCACGTGATCTCCCCTTATTGACCCTGCAAGGCCACGCCACTCGCGTGGCCTTTTGTTTTGCGCACACTGTGCCGATCAAAAAAGGTACTTCCGGCGATTGAACCCAATGCGGCGGGCAAAGGCGCGGGACTTTTTTAGCGATAGCGAATTTTTCTGGGTGCGCGGTGAATGCCCGTTTGTTGCCAAAACGGCGGCCTCACAGGGCTTTGATGCCGCGCACCCGCTCCTGCGCACTCAAACGCGCACCCAAGCCTTTTAAGCGGTGCGCACCCAACCGCAAAACTTTGAAAATACCCAAGGAACCCTTCGTGTGGATTCACGTCCCTTTACCGTACTGTCCCTGTGCGCTGGTGTCGGCGGACTCGACCTCGGCGTTAGACTGGCGGAGCCAGCTGCTCGCACAGTCTGTTTTGTTGAGATCGAAGCCTATGCCTGCGCCATTCTGGCGGCGCGGATGGCAGAAAACGCCCTGGATCCGGCGCCTGTTTGGACAAATCTTCGAACCTTCGACGGCAAGCCATGGCGTGGCACGGTGGATTGCATCACTGCAGGCTACCCGTGTCAGCCCTTTAGTGTTGCGGGCAAACAACGCGGCGCGGAAGACCCCAGACACCTCTGGCCAGATGTCTTTCGCGTGGTGCGAGAAATCCGCCCCGCGTTCTGCTTCTTTGAAAATGTCGGCGGACATTTACGATTGGGATTCGAACAAGTCCACGATGACCTTCGATCAGTGGGTTACTGCGTTAAGGCAGGCCTGTTCACAGCGCAGGAAGTCGGCGCTCCTCACAAGCGAGAGCGATTGTTCATCCTGGCTTACGCCCAGAGCGCAGGAGACGAACGAGAAGCAGGAAACATTCCTGCAGCGCATGGGGGATCGGACGGATCGCTGTTTCGGTTCGCTGACAACGCAGGCGAATTTGTGGCCGATGGCACGGGTCTCTTCAGCCAACGGCCCTGCCCAGAGCAAGATTGCAGCGGGCAATCCGAAGAAACGGCTGGAGGTCTCAGCCGCCTGCTGGCCGACCCCGACAGCGCAGGATTTCAGGAAGCGCGGCCCGAACTCCAGCCAATTTGGTCTGGCGGAGAGCATCTGCCAGTGGGCAACGCCGAACACGATGGATCACCTGCCGCCACGCTCAGCAGAAGCGATGGAGAAAATGCTGGGGCCGACAGGCCAGCGCGCGGGGCGGACACGGCCCAGCAATCTACGGGAACAGATTGTCTGGCCAACACCGCGTGCGCAGAAAACATCGTCCGAGAATCCCGAACGCTGGGCGGCACGCAGACAGGCAGGACAGGTTTCAATGCCGCCGCTGGCGATGGCAGCCCTCATGTGGCCGACCGTGACGACCCAGGATGCCAAGAACAATGCAGGGCCGAGCCAGTTCGAGCGCAACACCAAGCCCTTGAATGTGGAAGCAGCTTTACACCGTTCCCGCCAGGACCAGATGGAGACTGGGACGGCATCCCACAAAGTCTTGAACCCGCAATTTGTCGAATGGCTGATGGGTTGGCCCTGATTTTCTAAGAGTTTTTTTATCCATGCAAATCTTACATTGAATGTTAAAATTGCATGGTTATTATTTACCCAAGCGAAAGTTCTAAGCTATCCGGCCACGGTAAACTACACTTTACTTTTTTGCTTCTAATCATCTAAAAAGTAAATTATAATTTACTTTAAAGGCTGATTTGGGCTTTTTAGTAAACTGTATTTAACCGCGAGTAAAATCATGGATCGACACATTCGTCTTAATTGGTCAGCGCTGGTTGAAGAAGCGATTAAGCGCCGTAAGGAGCAAAAGCTCACGCAGGAACAGCTGGCGGTTCTGTCAGGTGTCAGCAAGCCTACACTCAATAGTTTCGAGCAGGGCAAAACAACAATCAAGCTGGATAGTGCGATCAAGATTTTGAGGATGCTGGGCTTATCGTAGCTGTTGTTTTGTCCTGCATCCGACTACTATATGACCTTCAGGTTTTGATCTTTGTATCTTTTGCAATTTTTGAAATTTATTACAAAATATCAAATGGTTATCAAGATTTCGATGCGCGCTTAAGATAATCGTGAAATATAAAGAGTTTCGGTCACAGGTTGAGCACACAACCAATTTTTTCCTTTATATTTCAATGGCTTGACTGTCATTTCGATGCGATGCAGATCGATACCCTGCATCGGATTTGGAAGCAATCCGGAAGCAAATTCCTGACAACCCCTTCGAAAATAAGTGAAAATAAGAGCGGTACCGGGCTCATCTTGTCTAGTTTATAATTTTCTTTCTAAGGGTACTATTGGTACCCTTGTTGACTATAAAATAAACTCATTTCTTGATATAGTTTAAAAAATACTTCATAATGGTACTATGAGTACCGTAGAACAATTAAAAATAAACACACTTTTGCAATCCATACCTTCAGGGGCTGTGATGTTGTCATCATGGCTGAAAGATCATGGTTACAGCTTCGATTTGCAAAAAAGATACCGCAAGAGCGGCTGGCTGGAATCCTTGGGTACGGGCGCGATGATCCGCGCTGGGGACGGTGTTGGTTATGAAGGCGGGCTGTATGCGCTACAGGCGCAGGCAGGCTCCTCCGTTCATGTTGGCGGCAGGAGTGCGCTGTCGCTTTTGGGTAAGGCGCATTATCTTGAACTGGCGCAAAGCAAAGTGATCTTGTTTGGCGGCGTGCGTGAAAATCTGCCTGCCTGGTTTAGGGATCATGATTGGGGCATGGAGATATCTTATTACGCGACATCGTTCCTTCCCCCCGATATGGGGTTGACCGATGTGGAATTCAAAACTTTTTCTATCAAAGTGTCCAATGCCCCGCGTGCGCTTATGGAGTGCCTGTATCTCGCGCCGGATCATCAGGATCTGGTGGAATGCTACGAGCTGATGGAGGGGCTGAATAATCTGCGCCCCGATCAGGTGCAGATATTGCTGGAGGCCTGCACATCGGTAAAAGTCAAACGTCTGTTTATGGTGCTGGCGGAAAAGGCCGGTCATGGCTGGGTTTCTTATCTTGATCTGGGGAAGGTTGACTTTGGAAGCGGAAAGCGCAGTGTTGTAAGTAACGGTAGCTATAATGCCAAATATCAAATAACACTGCCAAGAGAACTGGGCGAGCATGACGAACGCGACATATAAAAAGCAGGCCGGGCTGCTGCTGGAAATATTGCCGGAGGTGGCAAAGGAAGAGTGTTTTGCCATGCACGGCGGTACGGCGATCAATCTGTTTGTGCGTGATATGCCAAGGTTGTCTGTCGATATTGATCTCACCTATCTGCCTGTCGAAGACCGCCCAACCACGCTCAAAAACATCGCCGCTGCACTGATCAGGATCAAAGAGCGCGTTGAAAAACGCGTGCCCGGCATTCGGATCCAGCATAAGGAAGAAACCGGAAAACTTCTGATCTCAAAACAGGGCATCGATATCAAGCTGGAGGTTAATCTGGTCGGGCGTGGCACATTCATGTCCGCTCAACCCTTACCGCTGTGTCAAAAGGCGCAGAATGCGTTTGATGCCTTTTGTGTCATGCCGATTGTGCCTGTCGGCCAGCTTTACGGCGGTAAAATATGCGCGGCGCTGGACAGACAGCATCCGCGTGATCTGTTTGATGTGAAATATATGCTGGAGAGCGAAGGCTTTACCCAGGATATCAAAACTGGCTTTATCTTTTGTCTTTTGGCAAGTGACCGTCCCATCTATGAAGTCATCAAGCCGAACCCACAAGATCAGAGACTGGCCATGGTTAACCAGTTTGAAGGCATGAGCGAAGAGCCGTTTTCATACGAGGAGTTCGAGCAAACGCGTGAGCGCCTGATTGAAACCATTCACGCCAGTCTGACAGATGAAGACAAGGCATTCTTGCTTAGCGTTAAAAATGTAGAGCCCGACTGGAGCATTTATGACTTTAAAAAATTTCCAGCAGTGCAGTGGAAGCTACAGAATTTACAAAAGCTGAAAGATGCAAATCCTGAGAAGCACCAGGAGCAATATCAAGCCCTGAAAGATAAGCTGAACGGCACCACGTCTTAACTGTCGAAATAGCCTCAGCCCCTCTCGAAATCGATGATCTCATCCAGCGCAGACATTACCGCCCGTTCAATCTCTATGGCGATTTTATCTTTTGTCGGGTTATCCTCGTGCTTGTGCGCCCGATTTAGGCCATAAGCTATGCCTTCTTCGACGGCGCGCTGGATAATCCAATAGGTTTTGAACCGGATATGTTTTGTTTTTTGATCGGCGCTGTCGCTCATTTTACCTCCACCGGCTTGCCGTAAGGGTCGAAATCAGGAACATCGCCAGAGTCTTTCCATCTGGGGTAACCGCGAGGGTTTGATATGATCCTGGTTTTGGCCGGGCAGATATTCATTCACTATGGCCTGATCTGGTTTGAAAGGAAGTTTTTGCGTGATGGGCATAAGCCAATCTGGCAACGCCCCTAAATAAGCATCATCCGTTACCGCTCGCACCTTATAATCATATTTGTAACCGTAATGCTGCACCCGGCGCTTGAGATCGTGAAGCCAGGGCTGCTGGTCGATAATCTCAACCAAAATCTGCTCTTCAGCTGCTGTGATAAAATCAGCCAAATACTGAAGGCCGGAAATATCCGGCGCGGCTGGTGCCGGGATATCGAATAAAAGACCCGTCATAAATGTACAATCTCTACCGGCTGATCCCACTCGCGTTGTATATACTCAGCCAGCAGGCGGCGGTGGCAGTGATGCTCTGTTTTGCAGGCACACAGGAAACATGCTTCGTGCACTTCATCGGGATCAAGAATGCTGGCAATGTTTCGGTGGTTTATCAGATCAATATATTGAACCTTGTATTCGTCCCAGCTTAGCTGATTATTTTTAAACGGTTTTAGAATATCGTCGCTGGGCGCAAGTTCTTTGCGGTATTCGTAATCAATGCCAGCGATCTCTTTCAGAAAATATGGCAGATCTTTTTTCTTGGCAAACCCCGCCAGCTGCGAACTCGCCCATAGACGTGTGTCGATCACTTTCTTCACGCCCGCGCCGCGCAGCCGTTCAAAGAAATGCTCTGCGCTAGAGCCGGTAAAGCCGATGGTGAATATCTTGATTGTATTACTCATCATAAAAAAATACGCCGTTACACATTAAATAACAATTGCTGTCTTTATAAACGTAAGGTTTGGCCAGCCCAACGCGAACATGCGCCTTCTTATCGCTGTTTTCCATGTCTGCTTTAAATTCTTCAAATTCTTTCGTGGACATAGGATCCAGCACGTCACGCAGATATTTGCATGTCACGCGCACATCATATTCCGTTTTATCGTTATCCAGCAGGTTAACGCGCAACTTTCCATCCTTTTTAGAAAATCGCACATTTTTAGCAGGCAGAATAACGCCGCCGAGGGAGGGACATTCTGTTTTGAACGGAACATATGATTGTTCTTTCAGGTTGCCATCAAAGGCCTTTTGAATGTTTGCAGATGTCGCCGGGCGCAGATCTTTTGCAAGAATTTCTGGATTCTCATAATGGCGAACAACTTTAAAATTATCATCAATGCAGGTGTCTTCCGTTTTATGCGGATAGTCGCGGCCACCTTCTTTGGGGATGACACTCACGTTGAGGGATGCATATTTGCCGATCTTCTTTAAATCCTTACCTAAATCTCAGGCTTCTTTTTCGTCTTCGATAATAGCGTCCGCATCTTCCGGCGCACCATATAAATCTTCGTAAAGCAAATCAAAAGCCGATGGTGCTTCCGTTTTTATACCTGTTTCTTTATCAAATCTTGCAAAGGCTTTTTGCAGATATTTTGCCGCCAGATAAAGAAAGTGCGGATCGGGCTGATAATCGGCACTTATATTCGCGGGCTTCGCACTGGTCTAAATGTTACAACTCAACTCGTTGCAGATCGTGTAATGTATGCTACAAGCGATTCTCATGACGCTGAAAAAATGATTGCATTCACAGACAGCCGTGATGATGCGGCTGATCTTGCTGCAGGTTTAGAGCTCCATCATTTTCGTGACTTAATACGTCAGTTAATTTTTATAGGTATACAGCCTAGATCTGTCTCTTCTAGCACTGAGCTTGAGGCGCTTGTAGGCAAAGATTTTGATACAGACCCCAGTGTACGTCTTCTGCTTGATGAAGCCGAGAGGCGAACGCCTGGCATATTCAATGCTGTAAGAGCCAACAAATTTAATGCAGCCAGCTCCAGCGAGAAAGATCTCATCACTCAACATGATGCGAGTCTGACGGTGAATGCTGTTATGTGGCCCTCACTTTTAGTATCTATACGGAATGAGCTCATTAGGTTAGGACAAAATCCAGCAGGAACAGAAGCTAGCCGCTCCAAATGGGGAGATGGAAAAACACCGTGGTGGCTTTACTTTGATCCTCCAAATGGCGAATGGGAACCTCTGAAAAACGAAGTGGCTGATCCCCCTAACGCGCCCGATTGATACTTTGGTCATTACTTGTGCCGCCGATAGTATTGTCAGCACGACGCTCAAAAAAGTACGAGATAAGGTAGGAGATATTTTCTTCTAGAAGTAGCAACATGTATTGCTTTTATTGCAAATATCAAAAAAATAAGTGTTAACTTATTTTTAAACCGAATAGAGATTTGAGTAAAATTTATTTAGGGCTGTTCTAAAACTCGTTTATCAATCTCATAAACTCAAATAACCCAACGGCCTCAATGCCGTCTTTCATGGGGAAGGAATCTTCTTCTGCGTGAACAACAAATTTTCGCGTGGGATTCGCTAATATGAAAGGCGAGCGTTGTTTTCCCAACCTGACGCGGCCCCATCAGGGCGACACAGGGGCTGTTTTGCAGGCGGTCCTGAATTTGATTTTCTAAGAGTCTTTTTTTATCCATGCAAATCTTACATGGAATGTTAAAATTGCATGGTTATTATTTACCCAAGCGAAGGTTCTGAGCTATCCGGTCACGGTAAACTACACTTTACTTTTTCGCTTCTAATCATCTAAAAAGTAAATTATAATTTACTTTAAAGGCTGATTTGGGCTTTTTAGTAAACTGTATTTAACCGCGAGTAAAATCATGGATCGACACATTCGTCTTAATTGGTCAGCGCTGGTTGAAGAAGCGATTAAGCGCCGTAAGGAGCAAAAGCTCACGCAGGAACAGCTTGCGGTTCTGGCAGGTGTCAGCAAGCCTACACTCAATAGTTTCGAGCAGGGCAAAACAACCATCAAGCTGGATAGTGCGATCAAAATTTTGAGGATGCTGGGGCTGTCATAACTCAGTGGTGTGTTGCCAAATATATTTGGCTATGATATAATTGAACGGGTAGGAATGAAATGGTTTTAGAAAATAAACTGAACATCACAAATCAGGTTGAGCTGGCTAGAGCCGAGGAAAAACTCAGCAAGCAAAAAGCCAAGCAGCTTTTTGAATCTGGCGACATTGATAAAATTGAGGTCGGAACATTTGCTGGCCTTGCCAAAATTCACCAATATTTATTCGAGGACATCTATGATTTCGCTGGTAAAGTCCGGGAGGTCAATATCGCCAAGGGCAATTTCCGCTTTGCACCGCTGATGTATTTGCGCCAGTCACTAGATCATATCAACGCCATGCCACAAGGCAATTTTGATGAAATTGTCGAAAAATACGTTGAAATGAATATCGCTCACCCTTTTCGTGAAGGCAACGGGCGGGCAACACGTATCTGGCTGGATCTGATCTTCAAAAAGGAAATCGGCAAGGTCGTGGATTGGAACCGCGTGGATAAGGATGCCTATCTCTCGGCGATGGAGCGCAGCGTTGTCAAAGATGTGGAAATAAAGACTCTGCTCAAAGGTGCCCTGACCGACAAAATCAACGACCGTGAAACCTATATGAAGGGCATCGACGTCAGCTATTATTACGAAGGCTACAGTGAATTCAAGACTGAGGAACTGTAAGGATCATGGCTAAGAACAGACCTTACAGAGAATTCAGAACCGTTGAGGAAGAATACTTCCGCAACCACCCTGAAGAGATCGAAGCCTACATCGAAGAAATTTTTGAAGAGTTTGCACAGGACAACAATACCGCAGCGCTGCTCGCGTCCTTGCGCGTGATCGCAAAAGTCAAAGGCATCACCAATTTGGCCGAAGAGGCGCATATGACGCGCCAAGGTGTCCAGCACGCGCTATCCAGTAAAGGTAATCCACGTTTTGATAATGTGAACGCGATTATGAAAGCCATGGGCTATCGCCTGATGCCTGAAAAAATCGATATGGCGCACGCTTCGTAAAAGACGGTTCAATTCCCAAAGCAGGATTTGAACCGAGGCATCAAAGTGCCGCCATCAAATAGGGCTTTATTTTCAATATGTCAGGATTTGATGGGCGTTTTTGAGCATAGTTTTTGTCGCAGGTCGAACACACAACCATTCTTTCCAATCGAAACATTCTCCGCCCCTGGCGGACAGCCCTCAAAACCGCAGTTAAGCTGCGGTTACGGGAACGGCGGGCGTGAGATCATAAGCTGGTGAAAGTCGCCAATCCTTGTCTTTCGCAATCAGCGCATGGTTGCGCGGATGATCGTCGATATTCGAGATCAGGGCGTTGAAACACATGCGCCGGAATAATTCGGCGGCGTCTTCGGCAGGAGCAACGCTGACTCGGCGGAGTTCTTCGGCCAGCAGGACGTAGGACCATTTATCCCGTGAACGGTGCGTGTCTTCAGCGCGTAGCAAGGTCAGGGCGCTGATCATGCGGGCGCGCAAATATCCATCCGGCGCTTTTTCGCGGTCGAAGCGTTTGACGAGCAATATATCTCGTCCGCCTGCCGTGACGATCCGGCTTTCCGCCACATGAAGGCCGCACTCGCGCGCCAGCAACAGCATGGCATGTTCGACGCGCGCGCTGTTCCATTTATCATCAGGCCGGTTAAATTTTGCGATCCATAGGCCGCTTTCATCTTCAACGACAGCTTTGGGTCGCGCGCCACCCATGGACGTGCCGATCAGCATCAGATCCTCGATCTGATCGTTGGCAGCGTCGGCGGGCAGTTCTTCGTCCTTGACGATGGCGTCAGCGACGTTTTGTAGTTTTTCCAGATCCAGCGTCTGATTGAAAAGCCGTTTTGGCGCTGGAGGTGTTTGATTCAATCCAAAGCCCAAAGCGCCGGCACGGTCATCGGGTGAATAAAGCAGATAGTCGATCTCAGCGAGTTGCGGTTTTCCGGCATGACGTTCGATGACGCGGCGTCCCCAGTAATCCGGGCCGGAATCGCGCAGTGCGCCGAATACACCATTCAGTGCGACGGTTTCATAAACCTGCGGGGTTAACCTGAGTTCAACGGGATCGAGAGGAACGGCATCAGGTCGCGCAAGATAGCTTTTACCGTACACGAACCGTCCGATAAAAGTTCCGCGTGGGTCTGGAGTCAATGCGAACCGCCCCGCTGTCACTGGTTCCGTTTGACCGGGCAAGGTAATGTAAACGTAGCATTCCGTCGGTGAGGAATCAGAAGTCATTGTCTATCTCTCCGCTTTGCCGCGCACGCGTGCGCTCGCGTGACAGGGCCAAAGTCTGACCTTCCTTATCTTTGGCAGGGTCTGCTACATCTTCCATTTGATCCAGAAGACCAAGCGCCCAGAGGAGCGCCATGTAAACGGCGATGCTGGTGGAGGGTTTGCCTTTTTCTGCGTCTGAAACGGTCTGTCTCTGAATGCCCAGCTTTTGAGCGATATCATCCAAGGTCAGGTTGCGGCGCACGCGTGCCGTCCGCAAATTGGCGCCCAACCGTGTAAGCATTTGCTCAACAGGATAGGGAGGGGCTGTCAGTAACGGGTTTTTCTTTGCCATGTTCTTTATCGTCAAACTCCATGGTTTGACGATAGCAGATTTCTCAGGCTAAATCAAATAAAATGTTTGTTATAACGAACATTAATATTCTTAATGCATTATATAACGAACATAATGGCGGATTTCAGACCTAAAGTTACCCTCTTTTACATGCCGGCCGTTATCGTGCTGAAATTTCTGGAAGAATGTTGCGAAAGGTAAGAAGGGCATGATGGCTGTTTAATTCGCCGTCACATCGACGGTAATGACATCGGAATACGTTCCGGCAGCCTCGCGGCCCGTGAGTGTTTCGATGGAGAATTCGACGGGAAAGACAATCCCGGTCGCGGGCGTCGTGACGGTGTCGGACAGGACCTGCACCGGCGCGCCGGAGGAAAGATCCACGCTGGCGCCGTCGATCAGAAGATCATAGACAATCCGGCCCGTCACGGCGGAGCTGGCATGTAGCAATGTTTGATTATTCTCCGACTGCATCGTCACCGCATAACCGCTGTTGCTGCGAATAATTAAATCAAAGGCAAGCTGCTCGCCGCTTTCCAGTGTGCCGAAATCGACAGACTGCGTCGTGTTGCCGATATCGAACGGCGCGCCGGAATCCACGAGCGAGAGATCGACGCTGCTTTCCACGCGCGCGCGGAAAGTGATGGTGCGGCTGGTGACAAAAGTGGGGGCGAACAGGGGCAGGCCGCTGTAAAGACTCAAGGTCAGGCTGGTGTCTTCATAGGGCATATCCGAAGCGGGAACGATCTGCGCCGGGTCGATGGTCCAGACGAATTCATGTTCGTTGGTCTGCTCCAGCCCCGGAATGAGGGAGAATGTTCCCTTGACGACTTCTTCATCCGTGGCGTTCGGCGGTTCCTTGAGGATGCCTGTTTTGTCCGCGCTCACCCAGGCATTGTAATTCAGCGTGTTTATGCCGTCGGATAAGACCCGCTGGCTGAAATCGTTCGACTGCCCGGCGCTCAAGGCCACGAAATATTCGCAGATGCCGCCCGCTGCCTCCGCCTGCACGGTGAAGCTGACGGTCTGGAGATACTCGCCGTTCTCATAAACCGAATACCCGCCGTTGCCGCCCTGAAACGCGGCAAGCGAGGGGACGCTGCCGAAATCGAGATTGAGGCAGGCGGCGGAAGCAGGGTGGGAGAGAAAGAATAATGCAATCAGAAGCGTGATACGAAATTTCATGGGCCTTCTCCTTCTTCATCCGGCCCGACGGCAAGCGTCAACATTCCAGCCTGTGTTGGGCCTGCCGCGTTTTCAGGAATACTGACGGGGATTTTCACGCCGGGGAATCTGAACAGTTCCATCTCATACACACCGGGTTTGAGTTTCTCGATGCGGAATCTTCCTGCGCGGTTGCTGAAGAAGGGCGGCGCGATATTGGCGTCCGTCACCGACGTGATGCTGCCCGCCTGCAGCGCAACGGGGCTGCCGTCCGGATATTGCAATGTGCCGTCCAGCAATACATTCGCGCCGCTGCCGATTTCGATCAGCGTGCCGCTGCGGTAACCGGGATAAAGCGTGTAGGAATCCTCGCCCGCGTCGAAGCCCGGCGGCAGGTTGCCGGAATCGATCCTGACACGGCGGTAAAGATAGGGCGTGATATCCGGCAGAACGGCGGGGCCGAAACCATCCGCCTGCGCCTCGTAGGTCGGCTCTCCCTCCCGGCTGCCTTGTTCATTAACGCCGATGTCATGTCCGGCCAAGGCCGGGTGCGGAGCCACCATCGCGAAACTGTTGCTGATGGGCCGCGACAGCGCGACATGCCCGCCGCTATAGGCGACCGCCGTGCCGAAATTCACCTGGCTGCGCGATTGCGTCTTGTCGGACGCGCCGTCATCGCCGAAGGGCGTGACGACATCCTGCCGTGCCGAAATCTCGCCACGGTTGTTGTAATAGGTGAGATCGCCGGTGAACTGGTCGCGGTCGTCGGTGCGCGCCGCGCCCGCCGAGGCACTGAAACTGTTCGAACGGCCTTCCTCGGCATAATTCCAGTCGGCGCGTTTTGTTTTCGTGAAACTGTCATAGCTGGATGTAACCGAATGGCGCGTGCCGCGCGGCGTCCATGTCAGGGTGACGAACGCGCCTGCGCCCTCGTCGCGCCGCTGCTCAAAGCTGACATTGAGATTCAGGTTTTTGGGCAGGCGCTTGTTCATCGAAAGAGACGCCGTCCAGTCGTTTTCCTGATCGCCGCGCCCGATTTCATAGCGCCCGCCGACACCGAAATTGATCGTGGGGGAATATTGCAAGCTGTAGCGCGCGGCGAGATTCCATGAAAACGGGTTATCCGGCTGCAATGTCCCCAGCGGCGCGAATTTTTCATCCCGGTATTCCACCGAGGCCGTCAGCGCCCGCGCGCCCGTAAATGTTCCTTTTTCATCAACGCCGCCATGCTGGATAAGCCTGTACTGATTGCGTACCGCGAAGCCGCTGTCGCCATTTTCAACATGGCTTCCCGCGACATCGGTGCGCAGGATTCCCCACTTCGCGCCGAATGTCGTCTCCAGCCCGCCCATCTGCTGATCCTGATCGCCCTGAAGATTGGCGCCCAGCGTCAGGGCGTCGGTGACACCGTAGCGGTGAAAGGCGGATAGAACCGGCTGGCCGGTGTCATAGCGTATTTCGCGGTTCTCGACGTTCGAATCTACGCCGATATTATAGGCGTATTTGTGTAGCCCCGCCGCCAGCAGGTTGGTGCCGCTGACGATGTCGAAGCTTTTCACTTCCGTGCGGCCCGTGGCGTCGGTAATGAGGATTTCCACGTCATTGCTACCGGTCACGACCGGAAAATCGCTGATGTCGAAAGGCCCGGCGTCGAGTTGCAATGTCTGCACTCTGCGCCCGTTGACCAGAATATCCACCCGCGAAGGAGATTTAAGAAAGAACGATGTCTGCCCGGTCGGCTCGGATACGCGATAGGGCTGGAGATCGAAGTTCCGCGCCACCGTCACCCCGCCCATGCGCTGGAAACTCTGGAAGCCCGTCACGGGATAGGACAGGTCGCCGGCGGCGAGGCGCACCATGTCCTCGGGCAAATCATGCACCAGCCGCACATCGCCTCGCGCCCACGGGCGGTCGCTGTTTTCAAGATAATCGCCCGCGCCCTCCAGCACCCAGCCGTTCATGTTGAGCGCACCGTCCGTGCTCATGCGGAAATCCTGCCGGCCTTCCTGGCCCTCGATCCCGCTGCCGACGTAATCCTGCGCGCCGCGAAAATTGGCGTAGGCGGACACGGGGCTTTGTTCCGTAACGCTCCTGTGGGACAGATCGTAGCGGTGGCGGGCGCTCAAGGACTGAACGCCCCTGTTTTCAGCGGGCACTTCCATGACAATGCCCACCAGCCTGTCGTCGAACCAGACATCCACTCCGGCCTGCGCCACAGTTTCAAGGCGGATATAGCCCTCCACCGCCGAAGCCTCGATGGCGCGCAGTTTTTCTTCCGGCACAAGGGATTGTAGCGCCGCGAGAACGGGTTCCATCCGAACATAGCTTTTACCGGAATCGGGCGTGATGAGCATGTGCGCCATGCCCTGTTCCTGCCGCCCGAGATAGACGGGCACATCGAGTGAAACGGCATTGCTGGGCGGAAAATCGGCGGCGCGGCCTTCAGTGCAGGGCAGAAGACCCAGGGCAAGAAGGATAAAAAGGCGCAGATATCTTGTCATGTCCGCGCCTCATTTCCGCACCTTAAAAGGCTTGCTTGTCGTAGGTGAAGCCGATTTTTTCGGGCATCGTGGAAACGTTGGCGGGCCACGGCATTAAAAATTTCCGTTTGTGTCCCGCCAGAATGCCTTCCCCGACGACGCCCTGCAACTTGTCGTCACCCGCGATTTTCACGCCGCCGAAATCAAGCTCCAGGTTTTGCAACAGCGCATGCTGCGTGCCGCTGTTGTTGAACACCAGCTCCAGCATCTTCTTGCCGCCCGTTTCAACGGCCTTGAAAGAGTCCAGCGCAACATCCTGCTTCAGGCCGGAGGGCGTCACGAACAGCGCGCCCCGATAGTTGATCAGGAATTTGACGGCGCTACGCTTGGGCTCATTCTTGTCGAGATTGACGGGAAGCTGTTCGGCGATGATGCGGTAGGCTTTTTCTTGCCGAAGATTGGCATCGCCCATCCATTGCACGCGCACGGATTTCTGCGTGTGCGGCTCCAGCACCATCTGCGCCGGGTAGATCGTGAAATCCTTTTCGGCGTCCTTGTTCGTTTCATTGCCGTTTTCGTCAACCTCGCGGGTCATAACGCTGATCTGGACCGAGGCCGGTTCATCCGTGTTGTTCTCAACCAGGAAAAGCTGGTTGGCGCCCGATCCGGAAGGATCGAATTTCGCCCGGAACGGCGAGAAGCGGAACGCGTTCGCTTCGTTCGCGGCCACCACCAAAAGACACAGCAGAAGAAAAGAGAGAATGGTTCGCATGGCGGACTCCTATTTGGCCGAAATGGTGAAAGTGAGGGTCTCCTCGTACGTCGCGGCGACGGAGCCGGTCAGCGTGGGATCCTCGGGATAGGTGATATGAACATCCTTCCGCGCGCCCAGGGCAAGGCTGGGAGAATCCGTCACCACGCCGCCGGGCGTCATGGGAACGCCGTTATAGGTGATGGTGAAGGGATGCGTGTCGCCGCTGACCGTATCGACGAACTGGCCCGTGTGATCGGGCGTGTTGGCGGTGGCGACGGTGACGGTATAACCGCTGGGGCTGTTGCAGTTTTCGGTGACGGTGGCGATGTGGCGGTCGGTATGCCCCGCCGAGATGTCGGGAATGTCGCTCGCGCCCGGTTCTTGCTGCACCGTAAGATCGCAGAAAATCGGAACATTGCCGGTGACGTTGATCGTCCCCGTCGTGGCGGCAAAACCCGTGGCGGGGAGCAGCATCGCCGCCCCGCAGATCATAAGAAAATATTTCATGCTTCCCCCCTGAGGTTTTCAAGACTGGGTGGAGTGTACACGAGAAATACAATTAAAGATCGTAAAATCGGAGGGGTTACACAAGTATGCGGGATAAAAAGGGAATCCCTCTCCCTTTGGGGAGAGGGCTGGGGTGAGGGTGTACCAGCAAAATTTTTAACCGCAGAGGCACAGAGAACGCAGAGGTTTCCTTTATTGTCACGCCCGCGCAGGCGGGCATCCGGCTAATATGGGTATTTTTTATACCATCTCTTTTTTGGTTTAAAATGACCTATAATTTCATGGGCATGATTACAAAAGGGAATACTATGTGCTCGTAATAATATGCCCCATATTGTTTTATCGTCAGGTCCTGATGCTTTCTGGTCAACGGATTTTAAATGGATGATACGATCTCTCGTTTCTTTCAATTTTTTGTATTTTTCCCAAACTTTTGTGCCTTTTGGGGTTTTAACGGAAAAAATAGAGGGTAGAACTTCGCTTAATTTTTCATCCAGATTAATCCATCGTTCAATATCGTTTTTTCCATAGGTGATTTCTTCTCCTGTTTTTTTCTTTTTAAAGCTGTATTTGAAATCTTTTGGAATAGATTCGTTGGCAAAAGATTCTATAGAGGTAAATGAAAAGACAACGTGAGAAATCAATTTTTCAAAAAAATCAAACAGGGGAGCCTGATTATCAGGCCATACGCCTTGATCGTGTGCGTCAAACAAATCTATAGGATTTATATCTTTAACTTCTAGAAATGCAGAATGGGCAAGATGTAAATGAAGAGCTGGGCCGGACGGTAAGCCAAAAGAAACATTATTCCTGCCAAGCCGTTCTGTAGTTGCTATAGAACCAAGGCCGGTACCAACTTTATCAATAGCATAATACCGACCGTCCTCTTTTTCTAAAAGCTCATCTTGTCTATCCATCGTTTCTTTATAACTCATCGTATCTTAGCTTGCCAGATGCCCGCCTTCGCGGGCATGACAACGAGGGGGGACTCTGCGCTCTCTGCGTCTCTGCAGTTAACTTTTTTTAACCGCCAACCGCCACCGGCGCGGTGACAAGTTTCAGGCCGAGCTTACGTAGCGCGAAATTACCGCGTTCCGTGACGTCAGTGATGAACAGGAACTGATCGCGCGCGTCCCTGGGATAGGCTTTCACCTTGTAATAAAGACCGAACGGCTTGTTGAACATGACAACGACGATGGGCCGCTCCGGATTGGTATAAACGCTACCCGCCGCAATATCCGCCAGAACCTGCCGCGCCGTGGCCTCGCCGTGATCGGGATCGACAAAAAAATCGATCACGCAGAGCAGGTCTTTCTGGCCGGTGGTGGAGTTTTTAATCTGCGTGTTCCACAGGGCGTTATGAGATATAAAAATCGTATCGTCATCGGCGGTGGCCAACTTCACGGCCCGCAAACCCAGCTCCATCACCTCGCCGTACGTCCCGTCAATCTCGATCCAGTCGCCGACCCGGTAAGGCCGCTCGATCAGGAACAAAAGCCCCGCAAACAGGCAACTGATATAATCCTTGAGCGCGAAACCCATCGCCAGCGCGCAGGCCGCGATCAGCGCCAGCACATTCTCCCGTGTCGGCGTGATGATGATCGGCACGATCATCGCAATCGCGCCTACGATAATGATAAGCCGTAGCATGGGAATCCACGGCAACGTATAGAAACGCGCATCAGGTTTCCTAAGAATCAGACGTGGGACAAGATGCCGGATAAACTCATAGAGCACAAACGAACCCGCGATAATCAGCAGAATATGAACTGGTTCGCTTCCGCTCCATTCGCGTAGCATATCTTTCCATTGATCATTCATCGCGCTATTTTTCCAGAAATCCTATCCAGTACGTAGCATAGATCACTTGCCATGAAATAGATATCGTTGTTCTATTTGTATACAGACGCAGGTTGTGTCGTTCAGGCAAAGTCAGGCCGATTCTCCATCTATCGCTTTTTGAATCAAAGAAATCCGGTCTTTTGACACCCCCGCTTTGGCCGACAGGGATTACCTGCCGCGCCACGACCGCGTTTGCCTTTGCGTACCCCAGCAAAATAGCTTTCATCAACTTCAATTTCGCCCGTGAACGGAGTTTCCTCGCTCGTTGCCACGCAAATAATTTCACGTAAGCGATGATAAAAATACGCCGCCGTTTTGAAATTTACACCAACCAGATCAGCCGCACACCGTGCCGTTGTCCCTGCTATAAAATGCTCCATCAAACGATCTTGTTTTGATTGGCTTAATCTGCTTTTTCTCATGTCCATACCAGTAACTTTTTTCAGTTATCTGGTACAGCCACTTAAAAAATCCTGTTCGGGCATCATAACCAATTAATGATAACGCAAACTGCAATAGTAAACTATAGCTTACTTTAATTGTTGAAAAATTCAAAAAAGTAAGTTATATTTTACTTTATGGCCTGATAAGGGCTTTTGAGTTAAAAAGATTTAACTTTAGTCGCTTGATTTTATGATTGCAGGGGGCGCGAGCGACGACGAATAGAAGTGCCATTTTAGGAGCGAAGCAACGCTCTGCAAGCATAAAAGGAACGACTAGGTGGCAAATTTATTATGGGGCAAGGTCTACTACAAGGACATCTTCGCGGGTTACCTCCGTGAGGAGCCAGGAGGCCGTGTCACTTTCACTTATGATAGCAGTCATATTGAGAGCGGTCACCCGGCCATCGCGCACACGCTGCCTGTCCGCGAACAAGCCCATATCAGCAATAACGGTCTGCACCCGTTCTTCGACAATCTGGTTTCCGAGGGTTGGCTGGAGCAAGCGCAAAGCCGTCTGCTGGGGCGGCGTGAAGTAACGCGGTTTGAATTGCTGTTGGCTTTTGGCTTTGATTGCGCGGGCGCGGTTTCGATTGTTGATCCAGAACCGTCAGCGCTCAGTGAAGCGATGCTTGATCTGGATGATCCAAAAGAAATGGCGGTTCTGACCAGCCGGGCATCGCTCTCCGGCGTTCAACCCAAGCTCGCTGTTGTTGAAGAAGGCGGCATTTACCGTCCAGCCCGTATCAACGAGCTCAGTACGCATATCGCCAAATTCCCCTCAGCGAGCCATCCGGATCTGACGCTGAACGAGTATTTAACGACACTGGCCTTCAAGGCGCTCCTGCCGGATGATGAGATCGTTGACTTAAGCATTGAGGACGTCAAAGGACTGGGCGAGCCAGCCTTGCTGATTAAGAGATTTGATCGCGCGCCCCAAAAAAACGGTGGGGGGCGTTTGCATTTTGAAGAATTCAACCAGCTATTAGGGCGATCCTCCCGCACGAAGTATGACGGCGCGCACAAGGACATGGCCGATTTTATTCTAGGGACGGATGGATGCCTGCCGACACAAGCCTATCTGCTTTACCGCCGCATTCTGGCCGGTCTGCTTTTGGGCAATACCGACATGCATCTTAAAAACTTTGCGATGTTCCACACCAGTGCCGGTTTGCGTCTGACTCCGTCTTACGATCAGGTCGCTGCCTCGCTTTATAACTACAAGACGCTGGCGCTCAAAATCGCCGGATCCAAGGATCATCCGATTGGTGATCTGAAAGGCCGTCATCTCACGCTGCTGGGCGAAGAGTTCGGTTTATCGCCAGCCGCCATCAACATGGCCGCACAGGGGCTGGAAAAGCACATTGAGGCCGCCAAGGACGCAATTCAAGAGGCGCCCCTTCCTAGGACAACGAGCGGCGGGGCTGATTTCAAGGACAATCTCATTAAACTGATAGGGAAGCGATGGAACGGAACGTGGAAGAGTATAAAAAAATAGCGGAGTCTCAATTAGAGACTGCTATTGAATTGTATGTCTCTGGGCGGTGCTTTATCAGTGCATTAACTTTGGCTGGCGCGGCTGAAGAAATACTTGGGAAATTTATTCCAAATGAAAATGATCGCGCTTTAAGCAAAAAAAAGAAAGCATAAATTCTCTTTATAAAGTGATCTTGAAAGCTCTCTCCTTACCACAAGAAGAGATAAAAATTGATCTAAATGAAGCAAGAAACGCAGTTAAGCATCACAAGGAGGATTTGCCTTCTTATAATTATGAGCGAGAGGCAAAACAAATGATAAAAAGAGCCGTAAGAAATTATCGCAAAGTTTTTGGTTTGAAAGTTCCACAAAGCATAAAAAATTATGAGAGTTTCATCTACGATAAAATTTCCCCAAGTGTTCTATCTGGAAATACTTTGCATGTTGGACGACATAACTGGCAAAGCTTCGTCATCGAGGCCATTAAACGCCGCAAGGAGCAAAAGCTCACGCAGGAGCAGCTGGCAGTCTTGGCAGGCGTCAGCAAGCCCACGCTCAATAGCTTCGAACAAGGCAAGACGACCATCAAGCTCGATAGCGCTCTCAAGATTTTGAAGGTGCTGGGGCTGTCATAGTTCAATTCCCAAAGCAGGATTTGAACCGGGGCATCAAAGTGCCTTCCATCATATAAGGCTTAATTTTCAATGTGTCAGGATTTGAGGGGCGTTCTAGAGCATAGTTTCTGTCGCAGGTCGAACACACAACTAACGAGTCCTGCATATGCAGGACAGCCCCAAATACTTTATATCCCGCATCCTTATTTCTTAAACCATCTGTCTCGTTACAGAATCACAAAATCATATCTTTGTGAATCCATAATCAATAGGGCTGGAGCCTAAAGCACAAAATGCTTTACTCAAAAGGGAACTCTCTTTAGAGTCAATGCAACATTATACACACGCTAAACTGGGGTCACCTGTTCATGTCCAGATTTTTTTGCCTCTCTGCGTTCCTGGTTTTTTGTCTTGTCCTGAGCTTCACCCACCCTGTTTTTGCAGAAATGCAATGGCCACAGGAAGAGCACACCGTTCTGTCTGAAAACGGTATGAAAGCGAAAATCAGCACGGGTTTTGACTACAGCTCCGGCGATTATGGCGCTTCAGAGGATACAGACATTCTTTACATCCCCGTCACTGGGAGACTGCAAAAGGGAAACTGGACCGCGAAATTGACCGTGTCCTACATCAGCATCAAAGGCCCAGGGGCCGTTGTCGGCAATGGTGACACCACAAACGGCGCGGGCGGCACAGCCGTTACAACAGAATCCGGTCTGGGTGATGTTGTCGGGTCTGTGGGCTATACCTTCGACCTGACACCAGAAACCTATCTGGATGTCACGGGCAAGATCAAGCTTCCGACCGCTGATGAAGATAAAGGCCTTGGCACTGGTGAAACGGATTACACTGTCAATACGGAAATAACACAGGAAATCGGCAAGGCTCATGTTTATGGAAGCGCAGGATACAAATTCGTGGGCACCAACAGCACACTTAATCTGGATGACAGCCTGATTCTCGGCGTGGGGGCCGGCACAAAAATAGGCGAAGAGACCACTGTCGGGGCCTCCTACGACTGGAGAGAGTCAGCCTCCGGCGGAGAAAATCCCAGCGAAGCCTCCGCTTATCTCAGCCATAATATCACAAGACAGATCAGCGCACAGGTCTATGGCGTCACGGGCTTCTCGGACGCCAGCCCCGATCTGGGCGGCGGGATGATGATCGGTTACAAATTCTATTGATGACTTTTTAGGGACCATACGATGCGAGGATGGTAACCAAGCTGACCAGCCAAGCATCCACTTCGGCCCTGCTTGGTAAACGTACAGCCAGAGATCTCTTTCAGCTGGAGAAGCTGATTGGGGTTAATGACCGGTGTGCACACACCTTCTTCTCAAGTATCTGCATCGCCGTAATTGTCATCTTCTATCTCAATTTATGAGTCCTGAACCTAACTGCACAGTGCTCTAGAAAAGGCTGTCCCTTTTTGAAACAGACAGAAAAAAGGCCGGATAAACCGGCCTTTTTAAATCTCTTATATAGATGTAAGGGAACCCCTTATTCCACAATTTTCGATACAACGCCGGCGCCGACAGTTCTGCCGCCTTCGCG
>CAYGDG010000001.1:0-130703 GCA_964348725.1 uncultured Candidatus Saccharibacteria bacterium | reverse complement strand
CCTAGATTAAGGGCTTCAAAGGCCCCTGTCCTACCATTAGACGATCCCCTAATTTTTACTTATCTTGCCCTAATATCTTGATCAGTGCAAGCTCGAGCGGTAGCTCGGATATGAATGCGCGATCGATATTCTGATACGCTTCAAGGAGCGCAGCGAGCTGCGGCGAGCGCAGTCTTCCCTCTTTATCGCCGGCAACGAGCGGCTTCAGGAATTGCAGATCCGCCTCGGATAGATCCCCTGCCATTTCTTCTTCAAGTCCCGGTGCGTATTTTAGGATGATAGCCATCCGGAATTTTTGGATGACGAGCTTCAAGTATAATTTCATATCCAAGTTCTCGCTCGCCGCATTTCTCACGGCTTTGATCCCCTCTTCTATTTTATTTTCAGCGATGGCGGAAATAAAATTATTCACCAATTCCGTTTTTGGTGCTCCGGTAATTTTTTCAACTTCTTCTCTTTTTATTTTCTTGCTCTTCGAGAAGTTCAGAACTTTCTGCAAATATCCGAGTGTGTCGCGGAAAGAACCGTCGCCTAAAATCGCAATTAGTTCTGCCGAGCCGGCGTCCAATTCAAAACCTTCTTTCTCCGCCACATCAATGACAACATTTTTCAAAATCACATCTGAAGGTTTCTTGAAAGTAAAAACCTGGCAGCGCGAAATGATAGTGTCAGGTACTTTGTGCAGCTCCGTCGTCGCCAATATAAATATCACATGCTTCGGCGGCTCTTCCAAGGTCTTGAGTAATGTATTCCAAGATTCCTTAGTAAACATATGCACCTCGTCCAAAATGTATACTTTGTATTTTGAATCAAAAGGCAGGACACTCACGCCGTCGCGCAATGAACGGATTTCGTCCACACCCCTATTCGAAGCCGCATCGATTTCATAAATGTCATTCGCCGATACGCCTATCTCGCTGGCAAAAATACGCGCCACGGAAGTCTTTCCTGTGCCCCGGCCGCCCACAAAAAGATATGCGTGCGACACCGTGCCGTCCTGCACGGACTTTTCCAGCACATCCACGATATGCTCCTGCCCCACCACATCCGGAAACTTCTGCGGGCGGTATTTTCTATATAATGCCAGTTCGTGCATGGCTCTAGTATACAAAATAAAGGGAAAATAAAAAAGCTCTATTTCCCTTTGAGAGGAAACAGAGCTTTAATTTCTTAACAGAAACTTCTAAGGAATAGTTTGAGCAATCAATAAAAACTGGTTTATTAATTGCTCATCCACTTTCCTCTTTTTGCCTGTTATTTCATCAGTATACTCGCCCATCTCCCATGGGTATTCTTTAGGAAATACTAAATGTAGATGTTGTTGTCTGCTTTCAAGTAAAGCAGAATGTGGAAGACTAGTCTGTTCTTTCATTTTTGGTTTACAGCAACTCCATTCTTCGTAACATAATGTTACATCACCTCCTGCTCCTAGTAAAGATAAAGAAGTGAGCTCAGTTCCAATTGAATAATCAGGGCTTTGCCACTTTTCAGGGAAGTCTAATAAAGTAGGAAATACATATTTTTCTCCTTCTACTTTTATTCTATTAGACAAAGCAGTTAACTTTACTGAGGTTGAGTCCTTTGAGTCACACAAGGGAGTTGGTTTCTTGGGCTTATTTTGATTGAACCATTTAAGAAAATTCTTAAAGTGAGTTACCTCCTCTCCTTGAAGTTCTCCAAAACCTTTACTTTCTGGATCTGGATTTGAAGATAAAGCAACAAAATTGCTTGAGCTGTCGAAAAGCATAATGATTTTTTCTAGTGCCTTGTCATGTTCCGAAGGGAAAATAAGAATACTAGCAATTTCATTATTCTGATTTACAAATGGGAATATAAACATACTTTCTGCGTCAGGAACTTTATCGCCCATTTTCTCAACATAATCATACACCTGTTGAGCGGCTGAATCCCACACCAAAGATGACTGCGCTGAGACAACTGTTACTTTGACTGCTGAAAGTATAACAAGGAGGGTTAAATATACCCACAATTTTAATGGTTTTTTCATTGACAATGTGATTTATAGTTTAAGCTAATTTATCACTTATTCATGAAATTGTCAACAATAGCCGCGATCTGGTCTGCATTCTCCGCTTCCATTAGTTCCACTCGCATTTCTTTCGCGCCGTCAAAGCCATTCACATATGCTTTGTAATGCTTTTTCATAATTGCGAAGTTTTTGTGCTGGCCGAGTAGTTCTTCAAAGAGCTTCGTATGCTCTATCATCACTTTCAATTTTTCTTCAAGCGTTGGAATTTTTTCCGCAAAAAGCCACGGGTTGCCAAAGATTGCCCTGCCGAGCATCACGCCATCGCATCCGGTTTCTTTTACTTTTTGTTTTGCGTCGGCGATATCTACTGCATCACCATTTCCTATTATCAAAGTACCCGGCGCGAGCTTATCCCGAAGCGCCACGATTTCTGGCATCACATCCCAATGCGCTGGCACGAGGGACATTTCTTTACGAGTTCGCAAATGCACCGTGAGCGCCGCCACGTCTTCTTTCAAAATTTCCGCTAGCCATGTCTGTATTTCATTTTTGTTATAGCCGATGCGCGTCTTCACCGATACCGGCAATGGCGCTTGCCCGCCGCGGCGGGCGCCGCGTTTTGCCGCACGGATCACTTCCCTAGCGAGAGCCGGGTCTTTCATCATCGCCGCGCCGGCGCATTGCTTTTCTATACTCTTATCCGGACATCCCATATTGATATCCACGCCGTCAAAACCAAGCTCAGCGCACAGTGCGGCGGCCTTTTCAATATTCTCCGGCCGCGAGCCGAATATCTGCGCCACGATCGGGTGCTCGCCCGGCGTAAATTTAAAATCAATTAAAAGTTTTTCCCGCGCCTCCGGATGCGCCAAGCCGTCCGCTGATACGAATTCCGTCCAAAAAACATCCGGTTTACCGTATTTATTTATGATCTGCCTGAAAGCACAGTCCGTCACATCCGCCATCGGCGCGAGGACAAAAAAAGGCTTTTTTAATTTATTCCAGAAGTTCATCCCGTTAGAGATAAGGAATGCTTCGCATTCCTGTAGTTATATAGCTTTTAATAATTACTTTTAACATTTTAATCTCTAACGGGATTCATTTGAATCGATAATATACCTTATTACCGAAGCGCAGGTCAATGTATTCCAAAGCGGCGTATTCATTCTTCAATTGAGACAAAAGCGGTTCGGTAGAAATTGCCGCCTGTAAATTTTCTGCTAATTTGTCAAAGTCACTATCAGATTTGAAAACAATTTTAGGCGCATCAGGCGGCAACTTACCGGAAGAAAGATACATTTCCATATCATTGTCGGCTTTAGCTACGAGTGAAGAAGGTCTCAACCCCATCCGTTCAATGTTTTCTTTGAGATTAATAAGCTTATTAAAATAGAGAGTGTCATTATACTTTCCATAAAATCTAAAATATACATCACCGGAAAAATACGGAGCCTCGTCAAAGACCACACCAGCCGAATCCATAAAATGACATTTCGTATCCTCTGGCCGAGTACCAATAGTTGGTAAAGCATCTCCGCACCAGGTATATTTGCCTTCTCGTTCAGATACTTCTATTTGAAGTTCTTTGAAATTCTGTACGTTCAGAGATATGTCATCAAGTCTCGGGAATTTTACCGACAGATCTTTTTTTATCTTGCCTTTCGGATAGAGCGCAAAATTACTTTTTGGGAAAACAAAAAGATATTTACCGGATATCTGCGCCTGTACTTCAGTAATAATAACATCCGAATCTATTATTTTATTTCCGGATACAGTTATTTGCTCGATATTTATTTTCTGCCAATTCGCCAAAAATCCAAACCCGATGAAAAAAAGCACGAAAACCACCGAGCTTAAAATTATTTTATTGCGAAGCGCTTCGTGCCTCTTGCGCTTCATCTCGGCGACACGCGGAGTATTTAAAACGCTACGCTTTTCCATATTAGATGATAAATTCTTTACCGCCCATGTATTTTCGGAGTACTTCCGGTATCATCACGCCACCTTCGGGCGTCTGGAAATTTTCAATGAGGGACACGAGGATGCGCGGAGTCGGAATGGCGGTGGAATTCAACGAGTGAGCAAAGCGCGTCTTGCCTTCTTCATCCTTGTAGCGAATTCCAAGCCGGCGGGTCTGGAAATCATGGAAATATGAAGCGGAAGAAATCTCGCGGTACTTGCCTTCTTTCGGCACCCACAATTCTATATCGTATTTTTTCACCTGGCCGAGGCCAAGGTCGCCGCCGCAGTTTATGACCGTGTGATACGGAATGCCGAGGGACTCTATGAATTCTTCTGTGTTCCGGTTCAGCTCATCATGCATGCGTACAGAGAGTTCATGATCAGCTTCGCACAGCATGACCTGCTCCATCTTGTAAAATTCGTGCACGCGGATGAGGCCTTTCACATCCTTGCCGTGGCTTCCTGCTTCGCGGCGGAAGCACGGGGAGAAGCCGAGATACTTTATCGGGAAAGTTTCTTTATTTAAAATTTCGCCGGCATGCATGCCCATGATCGGCACTTCAGCTGTACCTGCGAGAAATTCTCCATCCTGTGTCTTATACAAGTCCTCTTCACCCTGCGGCAAAAATCCCGTGCCCATAAAGTTTTCTTTCCTGTCTATTACCGGAGGAATCACCGGCACGAATCCGCGCGAGCCGAAAAAGTCCAGTGCATAGCTCCAAATCGCAAAGCACAATCGCGCGCCTTCACCGGTCAGAAAATAACCACGGAAGCCATGCACTTTCTGTCCGCGCTCAAAGTCACACATGCGGAGCGCAGTCATAATTTCCATGTGGTCTTTCGGTTCAAAAGCAAAGTTTGGCTTTTCGCCCCACGTTTTTATTTCTTGATTTTCAGAATCATCTTTCCCATCCGGCACGGTCATGTCCGGTACATTCGGTACTTCCAGCATGAGCTTCTGCCATTCTTCGGTCGTTTTCTTGAGCTGTTCTTCTTTTTGTTTGATATCTTCCTTTACCGCGCGCATTTCTTCTATGAGTTGAATTTTGAGCGCCGGGTCTTGGTCACGGGCGATGTCATTTGATACGCGGTTCACTTCGCCGCGCAGCGCTTCCACTTCTTTGAGTACGGTAAGGCGAGCGTCATCCAGAGTAATGAGTGCGTCAATGTCTATAGTGATGCGCTTTTTCTTGGCGCCCGCTTGCACGATGTCCTTGTTTTCCCGGATGAATTTAATATCTAGCATTGCACTATTATATATGAAGTTGATATAATCTTCAAATCAGGTCCGCGAGGCTGTAACGCCCGTGGAATTCAAACTCAAAATTTTAAAAAATAAAGGCATTCCGGAAGTCCTGCGGGAAATTCCCCAGCCACCGGAAAAGCTGTACATCGCCGGTGAACTGCCACCCGAAGGCACGGTGTATTTGGCCGTGGTCGGCTCGCGTAAATGCACTACGTATGGCAAAGATGCGGTGAAAAAGCTTATTGCCGGATTGCGTGGCTACCCTATCGCCATCGTGTCCGGTCTCGCTGTCGGCATAGACGCCCTCGCGCACGAAGCGGCACTTGATGCCGGGCTCATACCCGTAGGTTTTCCCGGCTCGGGACTTTCTGAAAAAGCATTCTTCCCGTCCAATCACCTCGGCCTCGCGGAAAAAATCCTGGATGCCGGCGGCTGCCTTATTTCTGAATTTGAACCGGAAGCAAAAGCGGAATATTATTTTTTCCCGATGCGGAATAGATTGGTAGCCGGAATTTCCAAAGCGGCACTCATCATAGAAGCCGAAGAAAAATCCGGCACGCTTATCACTGCGCGTATGGCCCTAGATTATAATCGCGAAGTCCTGGCCTTGCCCGGACAAATAAATTCTTCATTTTCCAAAGGCACGAACAAGCTTATCCGGGCAGGCGCGACGGCCATCACTTCCAGCGAAGACATCTTGCAAGCGCTCGGCTTTGAAGTGGATGAAAGTAAAAAGCAGGCATCGCTATTTGAAGACGCCACGCCGGAAGAAAAGAAAGTACTAAAACTCCTCACTGAGCCGATGGAACGGGATGACCTCATTCGTACGATGAAGCTCGGCACAGCCGAAGCGAATGCCCTGCTTTCGGTGATGGAAATCAAAGGCCTTATCCGCGAAGAACTTGGCGAAATCCGGGCTACATTCTGATTTACTTTTTATTCTATTATGTTATGATTATTTCAAATAGAACTATTGTCAAACTTTAAATATCAATCTTATGAAAGAACTAAGCGACCTTCTTTATTGGGACTCTGAAGCCGTGATTGCATTCACGGTAGGTGGTCCCATCTACTCTGCCCTTATTTGGGAAATTCTAGTCACAGCTAAAGAATGCCGAACTCAAAAAAGTAAATTTTTTGTCCTAGCATCACTTTTCTTTGTACTAACTATTCCACCTGCTCTAATGTTCCGCTATGATTACACATTTGGCGAGATTGGACATCATTTTCTTCCTTTGCCGTATGGACTTTGGATTTATGGCTTCATAATTCTAATACTATCCGGCATAGCAACCACTTATCTTTTTAAAGGAGTACAAAAACAGAAATCCTTAATCTAAAAACTATGACGATGGCAAATAAGAGAAAAGTACAAAGAAGCGAAGATCGCATTCAAAAAATGGTGCGCGAGCTCAACAAGAAAGGTAAGATTACGTATGAAAAACCAAAAGTGAACCGAAAAGCAGCTGAGGAGATTTATAAAACTCTCGAGGATTTAGAAGAAGAATCACGAGAAGGGCCTAAATCAAAAAGGCGAAGTCCTTTGTTAAGGTAACTGCTTTCCCAAAGGGAAAGTCAATTGGGTAGGCAGCCCGTATTTGCCTACAGCACCGACAAGGTACTGTTTTTTATTACAAAAAAAACACAGAACAATTTACTGCTCTGTGTTTTTTAATTTAATGTCAGATGGAATATAATATCTTTCTATAAAAAATCTTACTACTGTTTCCCCGAAAAATACTAAAAATACAGTGCCCCAGAAAAGAGAAATCAAAGTAAATTCTCTCTCGTTAAAATAACTCCCGATATAATTAATCAAGGTAAATGTAGCGAAAGGAGAAAGTACGGAATGAATGAAGCCAAGCATCATTAATGTCGCAATTATCCGCCAGGGCGATTTCACGAACTCTTTAGAACAACTCCAAAATTCTTTCATATTGCCTCCTTTTTATATAAGTTTAAATGTAGATATTTTTCTTGATAATATGCTTGTGTAAAGCGAAAGTCAAACGGCATAATTTGCCAAAAAATTGGATTCTGTGTAATACTTGGGTGATATGAAGCTTTTGATTGTTGAGTCGCCAAGCAAAGCAAAGACCATTGAGAAGTATCTTGATGGCGCTTTTACTGTGCGCGCGAGCGTGGGACATGTGAGGGATTTGCCGAAATCAAATAAGAAAGCGATAGATGTGGAAGCGGGATTCGTGCCGCATTATGAAATTTCCAAAGGCAAGGAAAAAGTAGTTTCCGAACTGCGCTCCCTCGCTGAGAAAGCGACCGAGATAATGCTGGCGACGGACCCGGACCGCGAAGGAGAAGCGATCGCTTGGCATATTGAAGAACTTTTAAAAGAAGATAAGAAAGTAAAAGCGCCGATACAGCGCGTGGCATTTCACGAAATCACCAAGCTCGCAGTGGAAGAAGCATTGAAACATCCGCGGGATATCGATACGGCTTTGCGCCGTGCCCAGGAAGCACGCAGAGTTTTGGACAGGTTGGTAGGTTATGATTTGTCGGGTTTGATTTGGAAAAAAGTGCGCTACGGCCTTTCCGCCGGCCGCGTGCAATCCCCGGCCCTTCGCATCATCATGGAACGCGAGCGCGAAATACGCGCTTTCGTACCGGAAAAATTCTTCCGCATCTGGGGGGATTTTGAAACGCAGAAAAAAGCAAAAATAACTTTGCATTGTTCTGAAGAACCGCGCGACTTGCCCGCCGGGGCGGGTGAAAAGCTGGTAGATGAAATATTACACGAAGGCAAAAAAGGCAATTGGAAAATTTCCGGCATCAAGGAAAGCGAACAGAAGCGAAGCCCTCGCGCGCCATTCACTACTTCCACTTTACAGCAGACTGCATCCACACGCCTCGGCTATTCCCCTTCGCGCACCATGCAGATAGCGCAAAAATTGTACGAAGCCGGACACATTACATATATGCGTACGGACAGCACGAATCTTTCCAAAGTAGCGCAGGAGCAGATAGTTAAAATGGTGGAAAAAGAATACGGCATACAATACGCCGAAGCGCGCATATATAAGACAAAATCCAAAAACGCGCAGGAAGCGCACGAAGCCATTCGCCCGACGCATATCGAGCACGGCTATGCCGGCACGGATGAGCAATCCAAACTCTACCGCCTCATCTGGGAGCGCGCAGTTTCTTCGCAAATGACCGATGCAAAACTTCTCAAAACAAAAGTTTCCGCTATGATAGAAGGTCGCGAGGACTTGCCTGATTTTTCCGCAAACGGCTCACGCATGCTTTTCCCCGGCTGGCTGGCAGTGGATCAGGACGCCCGCGGCGAAGATGTGGAATTGCCGGAAATGAAACAGGGTGAAGCTTTGAAATTGCTTGACCTCATCAAAGAAGAAAAATTTACCGAGCCTCCTGGCAGATATTCTGAAGCAGGCCTTGTCAAAGAACTTGAAGCCCGCGGCATCGGCCGCCCGTCTACTTACGCGAGCATTATGCGTACACTGGAAGAGCGCGAATATGTACGCAAAGAAGGCCGCACATTGTTCCCTACTGATACCGGCGAAGTTGTCTCTGATTTCTTGGAAAATAATTTCGCAAATTATATTTCAGATACTTTTACCGCGGAAATGGAAGACAAGCTGGACGAAATTTCCACCGGTGACCGCGAATATGAAAAGACGCTCAAAGATTTTTACGGCCCATTCACTAAAGAAGTAAAAGAAAAAGATAAATTAGAAAAAGCCACCAATCTCGGTGACGCGCCGGATGATATCAAGTGTCCGAAGTGCGGAGGAAAAATGATTATCAAGCTTTCCAAGAACGGCAAATTCTATTCCTGCGCCAATTATCCGGACTGCGAAGGTGCATTAAAACTGGACGGTACGGAAATGGCCGGCCCGAAAGAGACCGGCGAGATGTGTCCTCTCTGTGGCGAGAAAAAAGGCAAATCAGGCGGCGGAAAGCTCGTAGTACGCGAAGGAAAATTTGGAGCCTTCGTTTCCTGCTCGCGTTATCCGAAATGTAAATTTATAAAAGAAGACGAGGAAGAAAAGAAAAAGAAAATGACGGGCGTACAGTGCCCTACGTGTAAAAAAGGCGAGATGATGGAACGCCGCGGCCGCTTCGGCATCTTTTACTCCTGCTCAAATTATCCTGACTGCAAGAATGCAATCAAAGCAAAACCGACCGGACGCACCTGCGACCTGTGCGGTAGCTTGATGATGGAAGGCACAAAAACTATCCCTGAAAGATGTTCCAGCAAATCCTGCCCAAATCATAATCCGCATAAGTTAAACCAGATAACATAAAAATGGCCCTAAAGGACTGCAATTTTCTAAGGTTTCTTTGAAACCAAGTAAATTGGGAGTATAATTCTCTTATGGAAAGAATGGATATACAAGAGATATTTGAGCAGGCGGGAAAATTGACGCCCGCGGATCAGGAACTCGTACACAAAGCATATGATTTTGCAAAGCGTGCGCATGATGGACAAGAACGCCGAAGCGGCGACCCATATTTTCTCCACGTTTTTGAGACGGCGAAAACTTTGGCAAAGCTCGGCATGGATGCAGACACTCTGGCGGCAGGATTGCTCCATGACGTGCTAGAAGATACTGATACGTCAGAGGAAGAAATGAAAAAAGAATTCGGCGAGAATATCGTCTTTCTCGTCAAAGGCGTTACAAAATTAGGAACATTAAAATATCGCGGACATGAACGGCATGTGGAATCTTTACGTAAATTTTTCGTGGCGATGGCAAATGATCTCCGCGTGGTCATGATCAAATTCGCCGACCGCTTGCACAACCTGCACACCCTCCAGTATGTGCGCGAAGATAAGCAAAAGCGCATCGCGATAGAATCCATAGAAGTATACGCGCCGCTGGCAAACCGCCTCGGCATGGGAAAGCTCAAGGGCGAAATAGAGGATGCCGCCTTCCCTTTCGCCTATCCAAAAGAATACGCGCAAGTGTCACAGATCATCGCCGACCAACAAGAACCATATCAAAAATACCTTGAAGAAGTACGCGTGACACTGCAAAAAGAACTGAAGAAAAATAAAGTAAATGTGTTAGAAATAGACTATCGAGTGAAGCACAAATACAGCTTATGGAAAAAGCTGCAACGGCATAATATGGATTTAGATAAGATTCACGACATTGTGGCGCTCCGTGTAATCGTAGAAAGTGTGGAAGAATGCTACCGTGTGCTTGGCCTCGTGCACTCCCTTTGGAAGCCCCTTCCTGGCCGCATCAAAGATTACATCGCCTTGCCGAAGACGACAGGATACCGAAGTATTCACACTACTATATTCACCGGCTCTGGCGGTATTGCCGAAGTACAAATACGTACGCAAAAAATGCACGCCGAAGCGGCATACGGTATCGCGGCACACTTCGCGTATAAAGAAAATGGCGATAAGAAAGCCAAGAAAGATCAGTCAAAATTTGATTGGATTGATCAGCTCCGTGATCTGACTGATATAGCCGGTAAGCCGCAGAAGTTTATCGAGCACCTCAAGATGGATTTCTTCAATGACCGTATTTTCGTCTTCACTCCCGATGGCGATGTAGTGGATCTGCCGGAAAACTCTACGCCGATTGATTTCGCATATACTATCCATTCCGATATCGGGGATCATTTAGCTAGCACTAAAGTAAATAAAAAAATGACTCCAATAAACACCAAGCTCAAGAACGGCGACATCGTCGAGATCATGACCCGCCAAGACGCCCACCCATCCAGTAAATGGCTCGAACATGCGAAGACTACCGTGGCTAAAAAACACATCCGTGCTTATAGTGAAAAGAACAGCCTCTTGAACCGCCTCAAATCTTTTGGTCAGTCTTAGACGCTAAATTTAGAGATATCGTACAGCTCTGCATCGTCTTCCTGTATTTCATCGCCGGTGCGATCGTCCATCGGAGCTTCGTTCGGATTTACTGAGGCTAGTTCGGCCGCTAGTGGATCCTTTGTTGGTTCGATTTTCGCTATATGATTCTCTAACATTTCCGCCGGCTTCTTTTCCGTGCCGGATTTCTGGATGAGTTCCAAGATCATGCGCAGGTCATCAGTAGAAAAATAATCTATCTTGATCTGGCCGCCAAGCTCCTTCCGGTCTATATGCACGCGCGTACCGAGCTTCTCCTGAAATTCTTCTTCTAGCTCCACTATTTCCGGGTCCGGCATAAATTCTTTCTTACGCACTCGGTCATACGCGATTTTGCGTGCCAGACGTTCTGCTTCACGCACAGTAATTTTCTTATAGAGTATTTCCTTGAACAATACGATCTGCTCTTCCGGATGGTCAGCAAGCATGAGTATCGGACGGGTGTGACCTTCGGTGATCTTGCCTTCAGAAAGAGCATTCAGCACTTCTTCCGGCAAAGAAAGAATACGGAGGGAGTTTGAAACATATTCACGACTCCGGCCCATTTTTTTTGCTATCTCGGCATGCGTGAATTTGAATTCGCTTGCCAGCTTGAAGAAAGCGCGAGCGCGATCCACGACGTTCAAGTCTTCGCGCTGGAGGTTTTCAATGATAGCGAGCTCCAATTTCATCATGGATGTATCCCCCACGCGGATAATAGCCGGCACCTGCGCCACTCCGGCGAGCTTTGCCGCGCGCAGGCGGCGCTCTCCGGCAATGAGCTCATATTCAGTCACCAAGCCGCCTTCTTCCTTTTCCACTTCCACACGAGAAACGGTGAGCGGCTGAAGCACACCGTACTGCTTTATAGAGTCTGCTAAGTCACGCAGCTTCGCCTCTTCAAATTCCCGGCGCGGCTGGTACGGGTTCGGCTTGATCTTGCCAGTTTCAATCCAGAATATTGAGTTGGAATACAGGTTGGACATTGGTTGATTTTAGCACAAAACTTTAGTAAAGTGGAAGAGCTCGCCCGCCTGTCGCGGGTTGATAAGTTGTGAAGAATCGCCGGGATGGCGGAATTGGTAGACGCAAACGACTCAAAATCGTTCGGGGGCAACCCCATGAGAGTTCAAGTCTCTCTCCCGGCACACATTTTTATGAAAGAACAAAAAATAGAAAATTTTGAAATAGAAGGCGGACGGAAACTTTCCGGTGTTATTTCCACGAACACATCAAAAAACGGCTCAGTGGGCTTGCTCTGCGCTGCGCTGCTGAATAAAGGCAAGACTACGCTCCACGGCATTTCCCGCATTGAAGAAGTATACCGCATCATTGAAGTGCTGGAGAGCATCGGCGTAAAAATTACTTGGAAAGGCGAACACACTTTGGAAGTGCTTCCGCCGAAGAATTTTAAAATGGGAGGGTTGGATGCTGACTCGGCGATAAAGACGCGAAGCATCATCATGTTCGCGGGCCCGCTCATCCACCGCATGGAAAAATTTTCCCTGCCGCACGCGCAAGGATGCAAGCTCGGCAAGCGCACCGTATCCGCGCACATCTACGGTCTGGAAGAAATGGGAGTAAAAATAAAAGTAACGAATCAAAATTATGAAATTTCCGCCAAAAAATTAAAGCCTGCGGAAATCGTCATGTATGAGAGCGGCGACACTGCTTGTGAGAACCTCGTCACTGCCGCGGCGCTTATTCCGGGCAAGACTGTCATAAAATATGCTGCTGCAAATTATATGGTACAGGAAGTGTGCTTCTTCCTAGAAAAGCTCGGCGTAAAAATAGAAGGCATCGGCACCACCACGCTCACCATCCACGGCGTGAAAGAAATAAATCAGAATATTGAATACACGAACAGCGAAGACCCGATAGAATCCATGATGTGGATTACGGCCGCTATCGCCACTGATTCGGAGCTCACCGTGAAGCGCTGCCCGATTGAATTTTTGGAGCTGGAACTCTATAAGCTCAAAAAGATGGGCCTCAAATATAAAGTATTAAAAAAATATTTCTCCGGAAATGGCCGCACCCGCCTTGCTGACATAATTATCCTGCCTTCTAAGTTGAAAGCGCTGGAAGATAAAATAGAAGCTCGCCCGTATCCGGGGCTGAATATAGACAATCTTCCCTTCTTTGGACTCATCGCCGCTTGCGCAAAAGGGCAAACGCTTATCCATGACTGGGTATATGAGAATCGCGCCATATATCTGACCGAATTAAATCGCCTCGGCGCCACTGTACTCCTCGCTGATCCGCATCGCGTGTACATAGAAGGCCCTACCGTATGGAAGCCTGCTCAAGTCGTGTGCCCGCCGGCGCTCCGCCCGTCCGTAGTCATCATGCTCGCCATGCTCGCCGCCAAAGGTAAATCCACACTCCGTAGTGTATACATGATAAACCGCGGCTATGAAGATATCGTAAAGCGTCTCGCTTCTGTCGGCGCAAAGATACAGGCAGTGCAGGATTAAAAGACCCCCTCGCCTCTGCTGAGGCACTCCCCCTTCGCAGGGGGAGAAAAATACCAATGCAAAAAAAACCAAAAGTCATCGTCATATTGGGGCAGACGGCCACTGGCAAGAGCGACTTAGCTGTAAAGCTTGCTAAAAAAGTAAACGGCGAAATTATCTCCGCTGATTCGCGGCAAGTGTACACAGGCCTTGATATCGGTTCCGGTAAAATAACAAAAAAAGAAATGCGGGGCGTGCCGCATCATCTGCTAGATGTCGCGAATCCAAAGAAACTTGCCCGCCGTGGCGGGGTTTTTTCTGTCGCTGATTTTAAAAAATTGGCTGATGTAAAAATAAAAGAAATCATCGCTCGCAGCCACACGCCTATCCTCTGCGGTGGCACGGGCTTTTATATAGATGCGGTAGTGAACGGTATCGTATTACCCGAAGTTCCGCCTGATGCCGCGCTCCGCAAGAAACTTGTAACAAAGTCTGCTATCGCAAATTTTGTTACATTGCAGAAGCTAGACCCGGCTCGCGCAAAAACCATAGATAAAGATAACAACGTCCGCATAATCCGTGCGATTGAAATAGCCACGGCCCTCGGCAAAGTGCCAAAAATAAAAAAGTCTTCTCCAAAATACCAATTTGAAAAAATCGGGCTGTATCTGCCTGAAGAAAAATTGAAAGTAAAAATTCATGCTCGCCTTTTGAAGAGAATGAAAACAGGCATGCTGAGGGAAGCGCAGAATTTACACAAAAAAGGCCTTTCCTGGAAACGCATGGCTGAGCTCGGCTTGGAGTATCGCTATCTCGCTTTATATTTGCAGAAAAAAATGACTAAGCCAGAGATGCTGGCAAAACTGGATTCTGAGATTCACAAATACGCCAAGCGGCAGATGACGTGGTTCAAAAGAGATAAAGAAATAAAATGGCGAGATGCGTCTAAAATAAAAAAGTAGTATAATAAGTAGATAAAGGTCTATTACTATTTTTAACCTATTAATTTTATGCTTAGATGGTCAATCACGTTTCTCGTCATAGCCCTTATCGCCGCTTTGCTCGGCTTCACGAATGTCGCCGGAGCCGCAATAGGAATAGCTAAAATCCTATTCTTTATTTTCCTTGTTCTCTTCGTGCTCTCTATCCTTTTCGGCGGAGCGCTCATAAAGAGCTTTACGGAGAAATAAAGGAATAGAACGTCATTCTATTCCTTAGAACCAAGTACGTTGTCTGTATTTGAGGTATTTTTCTCCGAATTCTTTTGAAAGAACTTTTTTTTCTTTACAGAACATGGTCCTTTACACACTAAAAATTCTTTGGTATTTCCTTTTCTTTTTCAGAAATATCTAACATATCTTTCTTTCTATAACCCAAAATAGAAGAGATAATCATGTCTGGAAATGATTCTATATTAATATTGTAGGCATTCACACTTTCGTTGAAAAACTCCCGTCTGTCTGCTATCTGTTCCTCTATAGAAGAAATTCTTATTTGTAGGTTAAGGAATTGTTCAGAAGTCTTCAGGTTGGGATAGTTTTCAGCGGTGGCTTTCAGATTACCTATTTGATTACTCAATTCTTCATCAAAACTCTCTATTTCTTCAACTTGTAATTCTTCTTTTTTATTAATCTTTTCTTCAAAATCACTTCTCAGATTAGTAAGATCTTTTAACACACTTGTCTCATAATCCATGTATTTTTTACAAACTTCTACTAATTGGGGAATCTCATCAAAACGCTGTTTCAATAAAACTTTTATATTTGCCTCGGCTTTAATCACATTATTCTTTACCGCTTTTAAACTGTTAAAGACAGTAATCATATACAATAAAAAAGCTAAGATTAGAAAAACAACGCTAGTTATAATGATTTGTGTGAACATAAATTTATATTTATTTTAATATATAATGCAGTGAAACGAACAGGGTTAATAATACTACAATTACCCATATAAGCAAACCGTGAACAGAAGAAGAAACACTTTGTGTGGCGAATACTATTGTAGAAATACCTACCCCTACCAACGCACCTCCCGTAATCAGTAAGAACAAAGATTTATAAGGAAAATCTTTATGTCCTACTTCTTGAAAAATGAGCGTCTTTTTTTCTGTACTCGTTACAGTCAATCCATCCTTTTTTGATTGAATTGAAGCATATCCAAATATTTCAATTGGATAGCCATTTTTTATGACATATTCTCTTACTCTATAAATTTTAGGAATTCTTATACCCAAAAAGCTAACATGAGGGCAAAAATCAGCTTTTTTTAGAAAAGCATCCAGAGTATTAGATTTTTTTACTTTAGAAAAACTTTGATATTTAAAAACTGGATTGAGAAAATACTGAAAAAGTGGAGGGTCAACTTCAATAGTACCAGTTTCATCTTTAATAAAAAGTTTATCCCATAGCCCAGTACTAAAAATAGGTGTCCATAATCTTCTTGATTTAAGGACTTCAATTTCTGAAACTATTAAAACCCCTTTTTCTCCGGTAATAGAAGCAGTCAATTTAGAATCAGAAATTAAATTACCTAAAAGATGTACAGGACCAACAGCCAGAGATCTAATTTTAGAAACAGGTAAAATTCTCTTTGCTCTGTAAATATTTAATGCTCGCAGAGAAATATATGCCAAAAATCCTCCTCCTAGCAAGATTTCTATCCCTAACCTAATTTTTTGTGGCTCTAAAGTAGAAGGATCCGTCATAGAATAAATTTTGTTTAATACTTCAACTATTTGTACGATGCATCTAGTACCTGATAACCTATCGTGAATTTGCGGGCGATGTAGGAATCGAACCTACGACAGCGGTTTTGGAGACCGCAGTTATGCCACTTAACTAATCGCCCACATTCCGGCAGAGCCGGAACGCGAATACGCAGATAATAATAATCGGCGCATCCTATGAAATGAAGCGCTTAAAAAAACGCGTCCATTCAAGGAAAGAACAAGCAACAAACTTTTGTTGCGCTTTGATTATATCAGAGATTAGAAAAAATCAAAATTTTCTTGATTATTTCTTGATTTCTTTGTGCTTGGTCTTCTTCTTGCACCACTTGCAGTATTTATTCAACTCAATCTTTTTAGTGACGAGCTTCTTATTCTTGCTGGACCAGTAATTGATCCTCTTGCAAGTTCCGCAGGCGAGTTTTATAAGTCGGTCTTGAGACATGGCTACATCTTAGTATAAAAGGGCTGAAAAGGCAAGTAAATAAAAAGCAGGCTAATATCATGTATTAGCCTGTCTTTGTAATGAGCGTTTAAGGTATTTCTTCGCTAAAGCAAATGCCCCTTTCTTTTTTGGATATAGCCTGAAAGCGCGAAAAGTTAGAATAATCAATGCTAGTCTCAAACCTAACTGCACTTTAAGGTTTGGCCTAAAAGCTATTTGTCCTTTTTGATAATCCTCCTTCAGGTCGACAAGATTATCGTAAATACGGACGATAAAGTTTCCCACGCGAATCAGCTCTAAACTGCTCTGGCTCATTTTTTCTCGCGGCAGAAAAAGAAAAGCCACTTGTGCATACAGTCCACCTTCTTCCAAAGAGAAGCGGACATATTCATAGGAACTCAGGGTATTATTCCGCTGGGAACGTTTTGAAAAAAGCGATCTTGAATGCCTTATGAGATCTTCCTTAAGCCCCCTTTTGTTTATTCCTTTTTTTAAAATATCAAAAGTTTCTATGACATTTGGAGGCAAACATAAAGGCAAGAAATCACTCTCACTGGAAATATAATTCAGGGATCGTTCATATATATCTGGAACATATCCCGAATCATCGATCTGGTCGACAAAGTCCAGAGCTAAGACGAAGTGAATAACAATCTCTTGTTCTTCCGAAGTCAGTGACACTCCGAGATCGTGCAAGGTTTCAAAAACCCTTTCGACTTTGTATTCTTTCCTTTTGTTGACGAGTAGCTTAACAGAAGCCTTAGCTTCTAGTATGGAGGTGGCATATGCAGTTTTCATCTGTAGTGGGGTTTAGGTGACCTTTTACAAGGTTCGGTTTGCCCACAATAATATTGTAGAATTTCTTAAAAGTCAATAGGAAGCTAAATAACTTTTCTCGGCAAAAGGGGGCTCAAACGGGTGGTAATTTCATAATTTATCGTACCCACCTTGTCCGCCAACTCCTCGGCTGTGATTTCTTCTCCACCCTGTTTTCCAAGCAATACGACCTCATCTTCAGCTTGTACCCCCGGTAAGTGAGACACATCCACTACAAACATATTCATCGCCACACGGCCCAAAATGGGGCATCTGCGGCCTGCTATCAGCACTTCGCCCTTATTTGAAAGCTTGCGGTCATAGCCGTCGGAATAGCCTTGGGGGATGACAGCTATATTCGTAGCCTTATAGGTCATATGTGAAAGACCGTAGCCGATAGTGCGCCCGGCAGGAATAGTCTTGATCTGGGCTATTTTTGTTTTCCAGGATAATATCGATTTCAATTCCATTTTTTTCTGGTACAAAAAATGAATATGCTCTGAAGGCCACATCCCGTACAGCCCTACACCCATTCGCACGACAGAATGCACGCCTTTGTTTTTTTCATATACCAAAAGTCCCGATGTCGCCGAAATATGAGTCTGTATATTTTTTAATCCGGCTTTTTTCACAATTTCAAGTACTTTATTAAATTTCAATATCTGTTTTTTAGCGTGCGTAAAATTGGTCGTGTCTTCTATATTTGCAAAGTGAGCGTATATGCCAAGCACTTTTATTTTCTTACATTTTTTTAATTCGTCAAAGAACAGAGGCAAGTCGCGCTCCATCAATCCTTCCCTGCCGAGCAGAGCATCGATGGCGATATTAACCTCGACGGTTTTGTCGGCATTTTTTTGTATGTGAAGTAGGTGCTCAGTAGAGAATACGGAAACTACGGCGCCCAGACGAAATGCTTTTTTAAGATCTGATTCCTGAGTGTAGCCGAGTACGAAAGTTTTTTTCTTGCTTGTTTTACGCAATGATTCCAGTTCCGAAATGCTGTTGACCGCAAAATAATCCGTGTGGGCATCCAGAATTTTTGCCACTTCATTCTGTCCGTGCCCGTATGCATTCGCCTTGACCACCGCGGCCATTTTTACGCCTTTTTTTGCCACATTCTTGAGCGCCTGGAAATTGTGAACCAAGTTTGCGGCAGAGAGCTCTATATATGCGAGCGGAGAATTCCTCATGCGGAAAGTATAGCACTTTCGAACGATTTCGGCACATGGGTTAGATTCACGCATCCGCTCTTCGTGATGAGCGCCATATCTTCAATGCGCACACCAGCAAAGCCTGGGAAATACAGCCCGGGCTCAATAGTCATCACGCATCCGGCGGGCAAAATATCCGTGCTTTTCGGCTTAAAATTTGGCCATTCGTGGATGACGGTGCCTACGCCGTGCCCCAGGCCATGCTGGAAATTTTTAGGGAATTTTTTATTCAAAAAATCACGAGCACTGCTATCAATCTTTTTGCAATTTTTTTCTCCTTTCGCAAGCTTTGCCAAAGCGCGCTCCTGCGCTTCCAATACTGCCAAATAAATTTTCTTCTGCTTCGCACTCGGCTCGCCCCAGAAATATGTGCGTGTCATGTCCGAGCAATAATGATTCACAGTGCACCCAAAATCCAACATCACTGTATCCGCCCCGCCACGGCGGGCAGGCCTTTTTAATTTACTTTTCCCTGGCTCGTGATGAATATTCGCCGTATTTTTTCCGAAAGCTACGATAGGCGGAAAAGAAAGCACCGGCGCACCGTATTTCGTAAATGATGCACAGATAAAATCCTGTACTTCCAGTTCAGTAATTCCGGTGCGGAGTTTTTTTAAAACATCAACCAAAACCCGCTCGGCAATTCTCTGCGCTTTCACAATATTCGCCAGCTCTGTTTTATTTTTTACTGCTCTGATTTCGTGTATGAGCTTATTTTTCATATTACAGCAATTTTACGATGTCATGGTACGTCACGAGCAACATGACTATCATCAAAATAGCAAAGCCGATCATATTCATAGTATTTGCTATTTTCGGCGTGATGCGCGAGCCTTTGATTTTTTCTATCAGAAGGAAGAGCAAGCGGCCGCCGTCCAGCGCCGGAAATGGAATCAAGTTTATAATTGCGAGGTTTACGGAAATGAGCGCCGCGAAAGATAAAAGATATGCGAAGCCGAATTTGTATGCGTCTCCGACGATGCCCACCATACCCACAGGCCCGGTGACTGAATCAAAGCTGCCTGTGCCCATAATACCCCCTGCGATGAGGTTATACAGTCCTACGACAGTGCCTTTCGTGACTTGCCAGTCCAGGCGAAGACCCTCCCAAAAGGCCGCAAAGAAGGGCAATTTTGCCACGCCTATCTCATCCATTGCGATGCCGATGCTCGGGCTTTTATCTGAAGCAGTAGAAGCTGGGACGATCTTGATTTCGCCTTTTTCTTCGCCGCGTAAGTAGCCGATGGAAATTTCCGTAGACGGATGAGCTACCACGAATGCTTTCAAGGTGTCGGGATTTATTTCAGAAAGAATTCCGTCAACTGAAGTGGCAGAAATTATCTTATCGCCGGATTTTAGTCCCGCCATTTCGGCTGGAGAATCTTTCAGTACAGACACGACGACGAGGTGCTGGTCTTGCAATTCGTAACCCTTGGGTGCATTACCGACGGATGTAGGAAGTCCGGACATAAAACCAATAGAGAACAATACCCACGCAAGAACGAAGTTCATAAAGATACCGGCAAAAAGCACGATGGCCTGCTGCCATTTCGGTTTGTTTACAAAGCTGCGGGCCGCATCAGGTCCGGAAGTATTTTCTTCATCAGGATTTTCGCCGAATATTTTCACGAAGCCGCCGATCGGAAGCCAGTTTAAAGTAAAAAGCGTCTCGCCTCTTTTAAAAAGTTTTAGCGCGCGCGGTGGAAAACCGAAGCCGAATTCATCCACACGGATGCCAAATTTCTTCGCGGCGAAAAAATGCCCCCATTCATGAGCGAGCACCAGCACCAATAAAATTACGATAAAGATGAGTATATTCATGATGTTATCCCATTATTTCCGTTTCTTTTTTCTCAAAAACTTTTTCCAAGTTCCCGTTCGCCTCGTCTATCACTTTCTGCAAGTCATCCTTGGCGCGGAATTTTTCATCTTCGGTCATCTTCGCATTTTTTTCCATCTCCTGTATTTCTTCCCACACGCGCTCGCGCTCGCGGCGCACGGTGATGCGTGATTCTTCCAATTTTTCTTTCAGCACTTTCGCCAATTTCTGGCGGGTCTCGGTGGTGAGCTGGGGGAAAATGAGGCGGATGCCTGATTCGTCTACAGCGGTGGATAGGCCCAAGTTCGCGACCGTGATGGCTTTTTCAATTGCCTTTATCTGACTCTTGTCCCACGGCGCAATGCGGAGCGTCTTCGGGTCTTCAATGGAGATGGAAGCCACGTTTTTCACTGGCTGAAATGCGCCGTATACTTCTACAGACACACTGTCCAGCACCATCGGGCTAGCCCGGCCGGCGGAAAGCTGGCTGTATTCCTTAGCCAAAAATTCCTCTACCTTTTTTAATTCGTTCTTAAAGTTTGAAAAATTGTATTGCATAGCCTTAATTGTAGCAGAAAAACTAAAAATTTGGAATCGCCAGCGCGACCGATTCCATGAGGGATTTCGCCGAAGAGCCTGGCATGCGGATAAATTCGCGGGCAGTGAATATCTGGTCAAAAGTTGCAAAGGACGGTCCTTTGGATTGCAAAGGACCGTCCTTTGCAAAAATCTGGTCATGCAGGGCGCGCTCTAGGGCATTTAAGAATTTTAGCGCTTTGGAGCGCGGCGAGTCGGCGCGAAGCTCGGCTGATACATCTTCAAAATCTTCCTCAGTAAGCAGTTCTTTTAAAAACTCTACCCTCGCCGCGCGCGGCATGCGTATAAATTTTTCCGCGTCCCTCGTGTCTACGTTCTGTTCGCTCGGCACATGATAAAAGCGCGAAAGGAGCGTGGGCAAAAGCGATGCTTTCTCCGGCACAATCAGAAGAAAATGCGTGTCCGGCGCAGGCTCTTCAAATATCTTCAGGAGCGCGTTCTGCGCATCTAAAGTCAGGCTGTTCGCGCGGACGGCAAAGATTTTCCGCTTACTGCTTTTCTCCCCCGCCAGCGCCCGCACGTGCTTCGCATCATCTATTTTAAAAGTATCCAGGACTATCTCGCACAGATCAGAATTCTGGCAAAATTCCCGCATATCCTCCGGAATTTCATTTCCTTCTATCAGATATGCGTGGTGAAAATGTTCGGCAAGCATATTTATTTCTTACTCAAAATTGCTTTTTTGTACACATCCAAGTGCTCCAGCGCGATGCCCGTGCCTTTTGCCACGCAGTACAGCGCATCTTCAGCCAGGGTCGCTTTTACGCCAGTCTTTCTATACACGAGGTCGGTCAAATTCCGGAGCTGGGAAGAGCCGCCGGTCATAATAATACCGTGGTCTATGATATCCGATGCTAATTCAGGCGGAGTTTCCTGCAGTACATCCTTGATCGCTTTTATCATCATCTTTAGCTCGCCGTCTATGGCTTTTACTATTTCATTCGTACTGACCTGAGCCGAGCGGGGCAGGCCCTGGATAAAGTCGCGGCCTTTGATGGTGACCCGAAGCTCTTCTTCCAAAGGCACAGCCGCGCCGATTTTTATTTTTACTTCTTCGGCAGTCCGGTCTCCAATGGCGAGGTTGAAAGTTTTTTTGATGTAATCCGCTATCGCTTGGTCAATTTTATTTCCGGCGCATTTTACCGAAGTAGAAGCCACGATGCCGCCGAGAGAAATCACCGCCACGTCCGTCGTACCGCCACCGATGTCCACCACCATGTATCCTTTTGATTCGTAGATCGGAATACCTGCGCCGATAGCCGCAAGAATCGGCTCTTTGACGACGTATGCATTGCGCGCGCCTGCACGGATGGCGGCTTCCACCACGGCGCGGCGCTCGGTGCTGGTGACGCCCGCAGGCACGGATACCATGACATCTGGCTTCCAGAGGTTCCACTTGCCCATCGCTTTATTTATGAAATAGCGGAGCATCGCTTCGGTGACACGGTAGTCCGCGATGACGCCGTCCTTCATCGGACGATAGGCGATGATGGAGTCCGGAGTTTTTCCTATCATATTTTTTGCTTCAAAGCCGATAGCGAGAATTTTATTGTCTTGTTCGGACACGGCCACCACCGAAGGCTCGTTCAAGACGATGCCCTTGCCCGGCAAAAACACCAGCGTATTCGCCGTGCCGAGGTCTATGCCGAGTTTCCTTGAAAACAATCCCATAGAGCCAATATTAGCACATCTTGTGATAAAATAAAGCCATGAAAATCCTGACCGTAATTCCCCTCCAAAAAGGCGCTTTCCGCGAGGACCTGACGTATTTTACGGCAAAGGACGCGCCTGTAGGCGCCATCGTGGAAATACCGGTGCGTAAAAAAAATATCCTCGGGCTGGTGGCTTCCACTGAAGATGCCGAGGGCGCAAAGAGCGACATTAAGAATATGGATTTCAATCTGCGCAAGGTGACCGAGGTAAAAGGCAACTCCGTATTTCGCCCGGAATTTTTAGAAAGCGCGCTGGAGCTGGCAAAATATTCCGCCGCCAGAAAAAATGACACTATCGCTTCGCTCATCCCCGCGGCATTCCGGGAGAATTATGATCTCATCAGTAAAGCGCAGAATGTGAATCCTGGGGTCTTGCACAGGCCGTCGGGCCGAGCAGGAGCAAATTTCCAGCAGGAAATTATGCGACCCCAGGATTCACATTCTGCGCGAAGCGTGCCCGAAAAACTTCTTTTCCAATCTCCACTCGCCGAACGCGTCTCGCATTACAAAACGCTCATCCGCTCGTCATTCGCCGAGAAAAAATCCGTCTTTATCGTATTGCCCACCGAGCGCGACATAGAAATATTTTCCGAGTTATTACAAAAAGGCATAGAGAATTTTACTTTCTCCGTCCATGGCGGCATGACCACAAAAAAGCAGACGAGTACCTGGCTCGCTACTATAGCGTGCCCTCACCCCGTGCTCATCCTCGCCACCGCGCCATACGTATCCATACCGCGGGCCGACATCGGCACAGTAATCATAGAGCATGAAAGCTCCGGCGCGTATAAGCTCATCGCACGCCCATATCTGGACTTGCGCATCTTTGCCGAATTTTTCGCGGCGAAAATGGGCGCCCGGCTCATCTTTGCGGACACGTTGCTCCGCTTTGACACCATCGCCCGCCGCGAGAACGAACACTTCGGCGAAGTGCGATTTTCTTTCCGCACCGATTCAGACTGCGAAATCAAAATACTGGAAAAAGAAGAGAAGCCTGCCCGCCCGGGCGGGTTCAATATCCTGCCCGAAGCCGCACGGGAGGAGATACAAAGCACTTTGCAAAAAGGCGAGAATGTTTTTATCTTTTCCCTGCGCAAAGGGCTCGGCACGCTCACCGTATGCCGCGATTGCGGCACGCCAGTATTCTGCGATAAATGCTCCGCACCGGTAGTGCTGTATTTCTCGCGTGACAAATCAAAACGCCGCTACGCCTGCAACCGTTGCCACAGCGAAAAAGATTCCAATACCAAGTGCGCAACATGCGGCGGCTGGAACCTCATGCCGCTCGGCGTGGGTACGGATGCCGTGGCTGAAGCATGCCGCGAAAATTTTCCGAAAACAGAAATATTCCAGCTGGACAAAGAATCCGTAAAGACCGCCCCGCAGGCAAAAAAAATAGCCGCGCAATTCGCCGAGAGCCGCGGCGCCATCCTCGTGGGCACAGAGCTCGCATTTCCGTATCTGCCCGAGCGCGTGCCGCTCTCAGTCATCGCTTCGCTTGATTCCCTTTTTTCCATACCGAATTTCCGCATCGGCGAACGAGCGCTCCAGCTCTTGCTTGCCATCATCGCAAAGAGCAATCGCCTGCTCATCCGCACAAAAAATCCGAATGAACCGGCCCTGCGCGCCATCACCGAAGGCAACATCCTGCCATATGTGCGCGAAGAATTAGCGGACCGGGAAAAGCTCGGCTATCCGCCGTATGTGCGCTTTCTTAAAATCACCCACCAGGGCACGCGCGAACAAGCGGCTGAAATAAAGCACGCCCTCGCCGAAGTATTCCGCGAATACGAGCCGCACATCTATGCCGCATTTACCGGACGGCAGGCAGGCGCATATATCACAAATATGCTGATCAAAATTCCCGCCGGAAAAATGCCAGACGAGCGCCTCGCTGTAAAAATCCTTTCCCTACCACCGGAATTTTCTGTACATGCAGATCCTGAGGATATACTTTAGGCCACCAGTACTACGAACTCGCCGCGCACTTTGTCCGGATTTTCGGCAAAGTAAGCTGACAACTCGGCAGCTGTACCGGTTTTAAATTCTTCGTATATTTTGGTGATTTCGCGAGCAATACAGACTTTCTTATTCGGGCAAAATTTCTGTAAAGATTCTAAAGTTTTTAAAATTCTGTGCGGGCTTTCATAAAAGGCCATCGTGCGTTCGGCGGCGGCTATTTCTTTAAATAAAGTTTCTCTTCCCTTCTTGTGTGGCAGAAATCCCAAGAATGTAAATTCATGCGTCGGTAGTCCCGAAGCTGAAAGCGCGGCGATGAGGGCGGATGGGCCGGGTACAGGAATCACCTGTACTTCAGGCAGTTTTTCTTTTATTTGAGAAACAAGTAAAGCACCTGGGTCAGATATACCAGGCGTACCGGCATCTGAAACCAGCGCTAAATCTTTCCCCTCTTCCAAAAGTTCAAAAATCTTTTCAGTCTTCGAAAGCTTACTCTGCGCGTGATAGCTCATCGTTGGCTTTTTGATGCCGTATTTATTTAAAATTTTTGCTGTCATCCGCGTGTCTTCGCAGAGTATCATATCCACCTCGCCCAAAATACGCACCGCGCGATGCGTGATGTCTTCCATATTGCCTATCGGCGTGGCGACTACATAAAATTTAGGCATTGCTCTTTGTATGCTTGAACGGATGCAAATGCGCGGCGATGACTATGGCCAGGCCTACGATGAGAATGTTTTTGATGATGTATTGCCCTTCGAGTGTCGGCACGAGGAAGCTTTGCCACGTAGCCGCCGGCACGAGGATCAGCGGCATCACTACCATAATCATATGCAAGAAAAGGAAAAATATGGCCAGGCGGGAAAGCGTCGGGATCAGAAATATCACGCCGAGCATTATTTCAAAAGCACCAAGAGCCACGATAAAAGTATCAAAAGAAACACCGGGCAAAATTTTTATCAAGAGTGCCGCCACGAGCGGATTTGCTGGCGAGAGAGAAAATAATTTTAAAATTCCGAACCAAAAGTACACGACGAAAATAGCAAACCTACCAAATGGCAAAGCCCACTTTCGCATCGTGTGGATTATCCCCGCGTCTATAGTGTCTATGTTTTGCTTGAAATCAGGCATAGGGATATTCTAACACATAGATGTTATCAGACAAATAGATTAATAGGCTAATTCGCACGAATTAGCCTATAGAGAAATACAAAAATTAAATTAAGTCAATCACCTGACTCGCGAGCTTTGGCAACGAATTTGAAATAGAATAATACATCTCCAAGCTCTTCTGTTCCCTATCTACTATCCCTGCTCCGCGCAGGACGGCGAGATGCCTGGAAGTGGCCTTGAAGGAAAGCTCTAGATGCTCGGCAAGTGTGGTAACATTCGCCGTCTTCTTTTCTTTCAAAAATTTAATCAGCGTGAGTCGTCGGCGATTCGCCAATGCCTTTAAAATTTTTTCATGCTCTTTCATATTTATACATCCCTTATTCGTGCGAATTAGGGGTATATGAAAGATACTATACGGAGATAAAATTTAGATAAAGAAATTTTAATTATTTCCTATACTTCCTCGTCTTCCACTTATCCGCGATTTTGACGCGGGTGAGGGAGCGCTCCAGCTCGGTGGCGAAGTGTTCGAAGTCTACGACTTCTTTGTTTTCGGCCTGCTTGCGCAGTTCTTCGGCACGGGCTTTGGCTTTGGTGACGGCTTCTTCGGTGATGTCGCCGATGTGTTCTACGAAGTCGGCGAGGATGGCGACTTCGGTCATTCCGCTTTCGCCCTTCTTCACCTCAACGAATCCGCCGACTAATGCCATCGGTATATACTCGCCATCTTTTAATGCCACGATATCGCCGGATTTTAATCCTGCGACTATCGGCACATGGTCAGGCAATATGGTTATCTCCCCTTCGGTGGTCGGCAAAGCGACGCTTTCTACTAGCTCTTCCAAGATGAGCTTTTCAGGGGTGACTATTTTTAGTTTTAATTGTTTACTTGACATTTTGTTATAATTTTGTATACTTTATTTAGTATTAACCTTAAATTTTGTTCTTATGAAAACTAATCAATCAGTTCTTACAAAAAGAGAGTCCTTTCTCACAAGATGGGTTTTGGCATCTTTGATTACTGGATTTTGCGGAATGTTCACTGAACCATTTTTTGACAGAAACAATGAACCAATCTCACACTGGTTACTTGTTTCAATGGCAATACTCGGTTTCATTTCCGCAATTATAGCAGTAATAAAGATAAAAAATTTACCAAAGAACAACTCATCCGAACCTTCCGCTACAAGCTAGCGGAAGGTTTTTTCTTTTTACAAAGCCCCCTTCATATAAAACTCCCCTTCCGCCTTGTCATCATGCTTGCCTTCCAATATTTCGCGGAAGGAGCGGATGGTGTCGGCGAGTGGGACATACTGACCTGCAGAGCCGGTGAACTGTTCGGCTACGAAGAACGGCTGGGAGAGGAATTTCTGGATTTTGCGGGCGCGGACGACGAGCTGTTTGTCGTCTTCGGAAAGTTCTTCCATACCGAGGATGGCGATGATGTCCTGCAAATCTTTATATCTCTGCAAAATTCTCTGCACTTCGCGGGCGGTCTCGTAATGTTCTTTGCCGACGATGTGCGGGTCAAGGATGGTGGACGAAGAGTCCAATGGGTCAACCGCCGGGTAAATTCCGATTTCGGAAAGCGAGCGGTTCAAGACGACGGTGGAGTCCAAGTGCGAGAAAGTGGTCGCTGGCGCTGGGTCGGTCAGGTCGTCCGCCGGGACATACACGGCTTGCACGGAAGTGACCGAGCCTTTGTCCGTAGAAGTGATGCGCTCCTGGAGATTTCCCATTTCAGTCGCGAGAGTCGGCTGGTAACCCACGGCGGAAGGAATGCGGCCGAGCAAAGCGGACACTTCCGAGCCTGCCTGCGTGAATCTGAAAATGTTGTCTATGAAAAAGAGTACATCTTTATTTTCGGCATCGCGGAAGTGCTCGGCCATCGTGAGTCCGGAAAGTGCGACGCGCAGGCGAGCGCCCGGCGGTTCATTCATCTGTCCGAAGACCATCGCCACTTTGTCCAAAACTTTAGAATCTTTCATTTCGTGATACAAGTCATTACCCTCTCTTGTCCTTTCACCGACACCCGCAAAGACGGAGTAGCCGCCGTGGTTTGATGCGATGTTGTGGATGAGCTCTTGAATGACGACAGTCTTGCCCACGCCCGCGCCTCCAAAGAGACCGACTTTTCCTCCTTTCAAAACAGGACAAATCAAATCTATAACTTTAATACCGGTTTCCAAAATTTCTACTTTCGTAGACTGCGAAACGAATTCGGGCGCTTTGCGGTGAATCGGGCTTCTCTTGCCGGTGTCTTTCATTTCCATATCATCTATCGCCTCGCCGAGCACATTGAAAATTCTGCCCAAAGTTTCCTTGCCCACAGGCACAGAGATAGGCCCGCCGGTGCTGGACACCGTCATCCCTCTGGAAAGTCCGTCCGTGGAGTCCATAGCGACCGTGCGTACAGTATTGCCGCCGATGTGCTGTTCTACTTCAAGGACGATGTTCTTGTCCCCTTTCTTCACTATCAAAGCCGAATAAATATCCGGCACTTCGCCCTCAAAATTCACATCCACGACCGGCCCGATTATTCTTTTGATTGTTCCTGTGTTCATAATTTTAATCTCTCCAGTTAATAAATTTTTTAATTAATTCCAATGTCCTTTTTAAATTTTCTAGTTCTGGTACAATATTTTTTTCAAACATACTTCTAAATTCTTGTACCATAGGATGAGATGGGGCTTTTCTTACTGTAAGGAAAGAAGGTTCTATTTTTTCAATTGTTGGAATTAGTACTTCTATGCGCTCAAATATTTTTTTATTTAATTCATCAAATTGTAAAGCGGTAGTGTGTTTAGAAATATCCTCTGGTGTTGATTGTTTGAATTCATCAACTTTAGTTTTCCATTTAGGAGAGTTTAGAAAAGTTTTTAAATCTTCTAAAGAGTTTTTAATTTTTAGGGCGGCATCAATAAAAATTTCAGTATTAGAAGAATTTATATTCTGACAAATATTTGAATATCTAGCTAACAAAAGCTCTATATTTTCGTTATTAACATTTCCATTTAAAGATTCTTTCATATATTTATATATTACTTATAATTTAGCTAACCGATGCCATACCCGCGCTTATCTCCGATATTTCCTGCGTGATGCCGGCTTGGCGGGCTTTGTTGAAGACGAGGGTGAGGTCTTCTATCATTTCGCCGGCGGCTTCGGAGGCATTTTTCATCGCGACCATCCTGGCTGACTGCTCGCTCGCTCCGGACTCCAGGAGCATCTGATAAATCTGCATTCTGACCAATTTCTCCGCGAGCATTTCTATCAGTTTGTTGGCGTCGCCTTCTATGAGGTAAGGAATTTCTGAATTCGCCCCGACTCCCGCCACGGCGGGTAAACCTCTCTCCACTCTCGCCTCTTTCTTTTCTATCTCTATCAAATCTTTTATTTCTTGTTTTGAAATCGGCAGGAGCTTCCTGATATTCGGCTTCTGCGTGAGGGCGGATACGAAGTCCGTATAGACGACAAATATTTCCTTATAATTTTTCTTTTTGTATTCGGAAAGGAGGAGGGCGGAGATGGGCGAGACATCGGAAAGCGAGAGCCCGGCGGGCAAGTCCGTAAATGCGGCGATGACATTTTGCCCCGTCCGGCGCATCGCGGCATCGCCTTTCTTTCCTATTGAAACTATGTCTACCTCACCCTGCCCTCTCCTGGCAATGAGAGGGTCGCGCAGAAGAGAAATAGCCTTTTTGATTGCTTGCGCGTTATATCCTCCGCACAATGAGCCGTTTGAGGTGATGAGGACAAGCAAGGTCTTTCCGTCTTTGGCTTCATTGAAAAATGGGTGCGTGATCTCGTCCAACCGCGCCGAAAGAGAAGTCAAAAGCTCCCACGAATATCCGGCATACACGCGCGAAGAAAGCGCCTGCGCCACCGCGCGGCGCATCTTTGAAGCCGCCACGAGTTCCATCGCTTTGGTTATCTTCTTGGTGTTCTTCACCGACTTTATTCGTCTTTTGATTTCTTTCGTTGAGGCCATAAAATTAATTATTCAAGGATTTAATAATCCACGCTACCGGGTTTATAGAAAAAACAATAAAACTTACTAGTGGTATTACTAAAACAATAAATATTCCAACAAAAACTGTGGTGGAAATTTTTATTGCGAATTTAGCTTTTTTTATTTCAATGTCTTTCTTTTCTTCCATAAATTACTTCAAAAAACCTGCCTTAAAATCCCCTATCGCCTGTTTAAGTTCCGCTTCGCCGTCGTCTTCCCACATCTTTTTCTCGCGGATTTGGGAGAAGAACTTTTTTGCATTATTTTCGGCATATTCTACGAGGCCGATTTCAAACTCTTTTATCTTCGCCACAGGCACATCATCCATATGCCCTTTCACGAGCGCATAGAGGGTGACGACCTGGTTTTCCACGATGACCGGAGAATATTGCGGCTGTTTCAGCACTTCCACGGCGCGCTTTCCGCGTTCCAACTGGCGCTTGGTAGCTTCATCAAGGTCAGAGCCGAACTGCGCGAACGCTTCAAGCTCGCGGAACTGCGCGAGGTCAAGTTTCAAAGTGCCGGCGACTTTTTTCATCGCTTTTATCTGCGCGGAAGAACCCACGCGGGACACGGAAAGACCCACGTTTACTGCAGGACGAATACCTTTGTAAAATAAATCTGTTTCAAGGAATATTTGTCCATCAGTAATAGAGATGACATTCGTCGGAATGTAGGCGGACACATCACCGGCTTGGGTTTCAATAATCGGTAGCGCGGTGATAGAGCCGCCGCCGTATTCTTTATTTTTGCGGCACGCTCTTTCAAGCAAGCGGGAGTGCAGGTAGAAGACATCGCCCGGATACGCTTCGCGACCCGGCGGACGGCGGAGGAGGAGGGAAATTTCGCGGTAGGCGACGGCGTGCTTGGAAAGGTCATCGTAAATGATGAGGACATCCTGCCCTTTGTCCATAAAGTATTCAGCGATGGAGACGCCGGTGTACGGAGCGATGTAAGACATCGCGGCCGGCTCGGAAGAACCTGCGGAGACGATGACGGTGTACGCCATCGCGCCGCCTTCTTCAAGACGGGTCTGGAGTTTGCGGAGTTTAGAATCTTTCTGGCCGATAGAGACATAGACGCAAATCATATTCTGCCCCTTTTGGTTCAAGATAGCGTCGATGGCGATAGCGGTCTTTCCGGTCTGGCGGTCGCCGATGATGAGCTCGCGCTGTCCGCGGCCGATAGGGATGAGCGCGTCAATGGCTTTGATACCGGTCTGCACGGGCTGGTCTACGGACTGGCGGCTCATCACGCCGGAAGCGACTTTTTCTATCGGATTATTTTCAGAAGTTTTAATAGTACCCTTACCGTCTATCGCCGCGCCGAGTGCGTTTACTACTCTGCCTACCATCGCATCGCCTACAGGCACTTCCAAAATTTTTCCCGTAGCTTTCACTTCATCGCCTTCGCGGATTTTAGAGAAGTCGCCGAGAATGATGACACCCACGGAATCGTCTTCAAGGTTCAGCGTCACGCCCGTCTCGCCATTTGGGAAAGTGACCATTTCGGATGCCTTGATGTCCGAAAGGCCGGAAATCTTGGCGATGCCGTCAAAGACTTCCACGACATGGCCGATTTTTTCGGTCTTCATTTCCGCCTTGAAGCCTTCTATTTCTTTTCTTAAATTTTCTACGATGTGGTTCATAATTAGGTTTTAGGTTATAGGTTCTAGTTGCTAGTAAGTAAATGCTTTGATAATTGGTTTAATTTGTTCCTGTGTGTCATATCCATTACTTCCTCCCCTACCTGTATTTTCATTCCGCCGAGCAAGTATTTATCTTCAAAATATTCACTCACTATTTCTTTCGCCTTATATTTTTCCTTTATCTTCGTCTCCAGCTCTTTTCTCTTTTCAGCGGGGACTTTCGCGGCACTGTGCACTTTCATCTTCATAATCCCCTTTTCTTTATTTTCTATCTTTTCAAGTTCTTGCAGTATTTCTTCCGACTTTCCGAGCAATTTATTCCTATTCAAAAACTTCACGACATCCTTTGCCTGTGCTTTTGATTCGTATATCGCGTGAGCTATGTTTTTAATAGAAATTTTGGACATAAAATAATTAAATTAACTTACTCAACAGAACAGGAATAAATAAAGCTATATTTAAAATCATAATCCAGAAAATTATCCTATTTATCTTTCTGAATGTTGTCTCAGTTTTGGACACAGTGGCAATGAGAGACAAAAGAATAGAAACAGGAATTGAAAATAAGGGAATAGAGTATTCAAATAAAATACCTCTCATCATAACAACAAATCCCCACATATCCCCCTCTCCTATATCCGTATTTGTATACATAAGCTGATATTTAGATTTGATTATAGCCAAAGCCCAAATTACAGCTAACATAAGCCACGGAGCTATGAGGGTTTTAAAGTCTTTATTAAATGCTACTTTTTTTGTTTCCATATTATTATTTCTGCTTTTCTCCCAAGACCTTTTCAGTCGCCGAAATTACGAGTGAAGCGATTTCATTCTTGGCATCAGCGAGCACTTTTGCCTTGTCGGCTTCCAAAATCTTTCTGCCATTTTCCAGGGTGGCCGTCATTTCAGCTTGCGCCTGGGCGAGGATTTCAGCGCGCTTTGCTTCGGCGTCTTTCTTCGTCTTATCAAAAATGGCATTCGCTTCGGTGCGGGCTTTGGAAAGCGTGGCTTCGTAGTCCGCCGTGGTGGCTTTCAGTTTCTCGGCATTCTGCTTCGCGTCTTCAAGGCCTTTAGTGATTTCTTCCGTGCGCTCAGCCATCAATTTGCGGAGCGGCTTGGCGGCGATGAGGTAGAGCGCGGCGAAGACGAGCGCGAAGTTAAAAATCTGTGCGAGCATCAGTTTCCAGTCTATATGAAATGTGGCGATAAGTTCTTGCATTTTGTTTTTTATTATTCGCTGTTAATACTGAGCGAAACACAATGCTCTTTCCGTTTGCACGGCGAGCACTGAGGTTCCAATCATTATTTGATAGAGAACGCGATGACAAGGCCGTAAATAGCCACTGCTTCAGCGAAAGCCGAAACGATAAGCATCGGTACGAGCACTTTGCCGGTAGCCTCAGGATTCCTGCCGATGGCTTCCATGGCCTTCGCGCCGACCATACCGATACCGAGAGCGGCTCCAATACCGGGAATTCCAATAGCCAATGCTTTTGCAAGCGGGACAATATTTACTACTGCATTTGTTTCTTCCATATGTTTTAAATAATTAACTTATAATTGATAATTTTATCCGCCGTGGCGGAGTTTCGACTTTATAATAATTTATGCGCGAGCCACTTGGTGCGCTTCTTTGTGCTCGTGCTGCTCATCATGTTCTTCATGCTCGCCATGATCTTGCGCCCCTATGGTGAAGTACACGGTCGCAAGCAAAGAGAAGATGAGCGCCTGGATGAGTCCCACGAACACTTCCAAAAAAAGAAATGGTCCGGGGACGACAAAAGCGAATATCGCCGCCATGGATGCGAGGAGCACTTCGCCGGCGAAGACGTTTCCGAAGAGACGAAATGACAGCGAGGCTATTTTTGCCATCTCTCCGATGAGTTCCATAAGGCCCACAAAGAATGTGATAGGCGAGACGATGAGCACGCTCGGGTCTTTTCTCACTTTTGTAAACATGGACGCGAGCGCACTTAGATTAACATATTTATTGAAAGTTTTCCAGAGGCCGATAGCGAGGACGCCGAAGACATTTGAGCCGACGACAGTGGCGATGGAAAGGGCGAGCGTAGTGTTGATATCCGCCATTCCCCCGCGGAAGAAAGGCACGAATACATTGTGCCCGTCATGCAAGGCATAATAGCCGATGGAGCCGACAAATGGCATGATGCCTATCCAGTTGTTGATAAGGATAAAGACGAATAGCGTGAACACAAGCGGAAAAATTTTGAGCGTGATCTTGCGGTCATTCGTGATCTGGTCTACGAGCGACATCGCGCCTTCCAGCATGATTTCAAAAATGTGCTGGGCCTTGCCGGGAATCTTTTTCATCTTGCTCCGCATCCAAAATGCGAGCGCGGCGATGACGATGACAGCGAGCCATGATGTGAGGAGTGCATTGGTAACCTGGAATTTTCCAATATGAAAAAGTGGCTCGGCGTATATCGGCGGGGTATGCGCGCCGCCCTGTACCTGCTCGGCTCCGGCCTCGTGCGGAATTTCTTCTGTATGCTCTATTTGATTTGCAGTATTATTTGTCGCCATTTTTGTTTTCCGTATTGTTTATATCTTTCTGGTACTTTTTTATCTCGCGGTAAATTCCCCAGATTGAAATGAGGAACGCTACGACGAATGCCGCGATACGGCCCGCGTCAGGCAAATTCTTGCTGAAGACGGATGCCAGCACTATCGGCAAAGCTATCCAGCCGGTGGCTTTCGCGTAAAATAACAACACAGGCTGCCATAATTTTTCATGCATACGCCAGAATTATAGGCTAAAAATTAATGATGCGCAACCAGTATAAAACCTGAAAAATCAGCATCGCGATGACAAATACGATCGTAATGACATTTTTGTTCATCTTGTGAGTGTGGATGGAATCGGACCATCGACCTCTGTCTTATCAGGACAGCGTTCTACCACTGAACTACACACTCATAAGTCGGCTTAAGCGAGGCAAGACCTAACATGTTAGGTCTTGCCTCGCTTTGGAATATAACAAAAAAAGCGAATTTAAGCAACAAAAAACCCGCCGAAGCGGGTTTTTTGAGAGTCAGAGAAAATTAGTATTCTCGGCGACCGCGGTTTGCACCGTATCCGCCGTTTCCACCGTTACCTCCTCCGTATCCACCTGCACCACCAGTTCTTGGCGGGCGAGCTTCCATCGGACGAGCTTCGTTGACTGTGAGCTTGCGTCCTTCGAATTCCTGACCGTTGAACATAGAGACAGCGTTTTGCGCTTCCTCGTCCGTAGACATTTCAACGAATCCGAAACCCTTAGAGCGACCGGACATCTTGTCCATGATAATCACAGCAGAGGTAACATTACCTGCCTGTGCGAAGTGCTCTTTGAGAGCGTCTTCTTGAGTGCTGTAAGGGAGTCCCCCTACATATAGCTTTGTAGCCATACTATTTTTTCTCCCATTTTCCTAAACGGGCAAAAACTACTTATAAATGCAGCCCTCTTACGCCCGAAAGCTATGGGAGAAACTACTAGACAACAGTATAGCATAAACAGAACTAAAAAGCAATGACCTGTGTAAAACCCATACAAGCCTTATTCCTCCTCATTCCCCGTCTCTCCTGACTCCAGAGCTGAAATGATAGGGGTGAGTTCCCCTTCCAATATCTTCGGCAGATTGTGCCAAGATTTCTTGATGCGGTGGTCCGTGATGCGGTCCTGCGGAAAATTGTAGGTGCGGATTTTTTCCGAGCGGTCGCCGGAGCCGATCTGGTCTTTGCGCACGCCGGCATATTTTTTTGCTTCTTCTTCTTCTTTCAATTGCTGGAGCTTATTAGTCAAAATCATCATTGCTTTTTCGCGATTCGCGAGCTGGGAGCGTTCATTCGTGGAGCGAACATCGAGGCCTGTCGGCTTGTGAATGATGCGCACTGCAGTCTCCACCTTGTTCACATTCTGTCCGCCTTTGCCGCCGGAGCGTGAGTATTCCATATCAAAATCCGCCGGATTTATCTCAAAAGTCACTTTCTTCCTGATAGGCAAAATCGCCACCGACGCGGTACTAGTGTGCACGCGACCGTTCTTTTCAGTGGCCGGCACGCGCTGAACGCGATGCACGCCTGTCTCGTAACGCATTTTTTTATATGAATCTTTTCCTTTTATTTCAAAGCTGGCTTCTTTGTAGCCGTCCAAGTCGCTCTTGCTCTCATAGTTCACTTTCCAGCTCCAGCCTTGTATTTCAGCGAATTTTTCATATGCATGCGCGAGCTGCCAGGCAAAAAGAGAGGCTTCATCTCCCCCTGCGCCGGCACGTACTTCGAGCACGATCTCATTCGGAGATTCTTCTTCCTCTTTGTCTTTATCGAGAATATCTTGGATCTGCTTTTTTGTATTTGCCTGCTGTTCTTCGATGCCTGCAAGTTCGGCCGAAGCCATCTCGCGAAGCGTCTCATCTCCTTCGAGCATCTCTCGTACTTCGGCTTCTTGTTGGTTCAAGCGCTCCAAAATCTCCGCAAGGTATGCGGTCTTGTGATTCTTCTTCAGTTCGTCGATATCTAATTCCATGTGTATAGTATAGCAAAAATAAAAACCCGACAAAGCGGGCTTTTATTTGTAGAGGTTTATTTCTTCGCTTTAGTAGTCTTGACTGCGGCAGAGGCGGCAGCACGCTTCTTGAAGCGGTCTACGCGGCCGGCCATATCGAGAAGGTTTTCCTTGCCAGAGTAGAACGGGTGGCACGAACTGCAGATTTCTACGTTGATTTCAGGGAGAGTGGAACCAACTTCAAATACCGCTCCGCATGCGCAAGTGGCTTTGGTCTTCATATCGTATTTTGGATGTATCTTCTTTTGCATAGGAATGATGTTATCACAAGACATGGTTTTTGGCAACTCGCCAAAGGCGAGCGAGCTATTTATCGTTTAGAAACGCCGTATTCTTTCAAGTAATCGATGTCGTCCTGGATGCTGTCTTTGAGCTTTATGACGCTATTGCCATATGAGCAAGAAGTGCCTCCCGAACCGTAATATTTGCAGGCTGCTTTCTTCTGGGCTGCCTGGCTGGAACCGGTGCCGCCGAGATCTGCCAAATAAAGGGCTGAAGCAGTGAAAGCATCACGCGGTGCCCATGGATTTGCCGAACCGGTAATTTTCTTTACGCGTGATTCAAAGATTTTCCATGTGCTCGGGATAAATTGCGCCGGACCCATCGCACCTCCATAACCGGCCACTCCGGCAATCGGACAGGACACGACAGTCTTGAATGCGTTGAGGGCCAGAGCGGAAGTAATTTCCAAAAACGGCCCCACATCGCGGGAGGGTTTCATTAAGTTTGACCAAGCCTTGCCGGTGGTCGATACACCCGCCCCGGTAGTAGTGTCAGTCAGGTAACATTTGCCTACGTTTGCGCCAAGCTTGCTCTCTTGTGTAATGATGGCCAAAATGAATGCCGGCTCTACACCAGTGCGGGTTGAAGCTTCTTCCGCATATCCCAGCGCTACATCAAAGCGAATAGCTTGTGAGCCTCCGGCAAGATTGAAAAGACGCGCCCTGATATCGGCCACTTTCTTTTGCTGTTCAGCTATAATTTTCTGATATTCTTTTTCTTTGTCTTTGCTGATAGAGAGCAGCTTTTGTTTTTCCTTTTCGTTATTTTCCACCTGCTTCTTGTCTTTTTCGAGCGCCGCCTTGGCATCTGATTCCGCATCTTGTTTCTCTTCCAAAGATTTCTTTTCCATCTCAGTCTCAGCCCGATCGCCTTTTATTTCCTGCACGGACGCGCTGATTGCTTGCTTGAGAGCGTTGAAGGCGTCCACATCGCCATACATGTCATAGAGTGAATTATTTGAGATGAGGAGGGCAAGCAGTGTCTGATTATCTATCTGCTGATTCTTGCGGATGAGCTGTGCCAAAGAATCTTTTTCCACTTCGATCTTTTCTGTCAGGTTCTGAATGGCGCTGCTCTTCTGCTTTATTTCCCCGCTGAGCTTCTGGATAGTGAGGTTCTTCGCTTTGATGTCGAGCTGGGATTTTGATATTTTTGTCTTCAATACGGCGATATCGCGATTCAGCGAAGCTGATTGTCCTTTCTGACCGGAAAGCTCCGCTTCCTTTTTTTTGATCTCGGCTTCGAGTGCGATGAGTTCAGCTTCGAGCTTGGCCCTATCAGCCTGCGCTGCTGTAAGCTCAGTGGATTGGGCATGAACCTTCAAAATAGGCGTAGCTTGTGCCAGGAGTGCGAATAAGAATATAAAAACTATGGTTTTCTTCACCATAGTTTTTATTGTACCATATATTTTGTTTTATTTCAGGGCTATTTTTTCTCTTCAGCAGCGCCTTCAGCTCCCTCTTCTTCTTTCTTGCCTTTCTTTTCCACTTCGATGCTGGAGAGGTCTACTGGTGCGGTTTCTTCAACTTCTTCTTTCTGTTCAGCGATGGAAGCTACTACTTCTTCAGGACCAGAGATGATCTCTACTCCGGTCGGTACTTTGATGTCGGATACGAGGATCTGATCGCCGACTGCGTTCAAATGAGAGATATCGACAACGAGATTGTGCGGCAGATCTTTCGGGAGCGCTTCGATTTCAACTTCGTGAAGCACTTTGACCAAGTTTCCGAGATTGCCTTTTACCGCACCGGATACGCCTTCGAATTCGAGGGCTACGTTCACCTTGATCTTCTTGTTCATATCGATGACGAGAAAGTCCGCGTGTATCGGCTCATCAGTCACCGGATCGGTCTGCACTTCGTGAATGAGCGTGTCTACTGCTCCCGCATCGGACTCGATCTTTACGGTCGTAGATTCACCGGCCTTGTGCCAGATCTTCTTGAATTCGATCATGGAGATGGAAATAGGAGTCGAGTTCTTTCCTGCGCCGTAGAATACTGCCGGCAAAGAGCCGCCTTTTCTCAAGGTTTCGTTATTTTCGCTGATATTCCTGCTTTTTGCCTTTAAAACTAACATAGTCCTGAGTATATATGAAAAATTAAAAAATGCAAGAGCTGAGGAAGCGACTAGATGTTTTTCGAGATATGCTCTGCTAAATACTGCTTAGTGGTGCCCACTTTTTTACCTGGATTGAGAATGTATTGCGGATCAAAAATCTTCTTGGTTTCAGCAAAGAGGCGGAGCATCTTTTCACTGTACATTTTGCCGAGATACGGCGTGCGCACGAGACCGTCATTGTGCTCGGCGGTGATGGAGCCGCGATAGCGCGCCACCAGGTCATACACTTTGTCTGACAGCTCCATGATTATCTTCCCCGTGTCTTCGCGTTTGAAATCCATCAGCGGGATGATGTGGAAATTCCCGTCGCCTGCGTGGCCGGCTATGGTATAGGTCAAATCATATTTTGAAAGTATGGCGTTCAGCTCCGGAATAAATTTCGGCAAGAATTCCGGACGCACGATGATGTCATCTATGAACGGCGCGGTTTTTTTTCCCGCCACGTGCTTGCGCAGGAGTGCGAAGCTCTGCCGACGGATGTCCCAATACTTATCCGCCTCAGCTTTGCTCTTTGTGATGTGTGTCTTTAATTTAAATTCTTTGATGCGTTCCACCAATCGCTCGCATTTCTTGTGCGCTTCTTCCTCATTTTCGCCGGCAAATTCCGCAAGTAAAATGAGTTTCGGGAAACCACCCCCATGAATACCGAGCATCATTTTTAATTCCGGTACAAAGCTCCACATGAATTTTATCATTCCGATGAGTCCTTTATTTTTTAAAAAATCGGGGAAAAATCGCACGGCAAGCTTCATAGTCTTGTCGTCATAGCTCTCTAGCGTTTCCGGCTCTTGCGATAATATCTCCGGCACAAGGCGCCCGAGCGGCGAAAGGTCATTCATGAATATCGCCACTAATTTTGAATATTTCTGCTCTGGCACGAGGCGAAAAGTGATTTCCGTAGCAATGCCGAGCGTGCCTTGCGAGCCGACAAGTACTTTGTTCAGATCAAAGTAGGCGGGACTCTGGGAATTTTGGCCCTGTCGGAGCCCGCTTGCGGGTAAAGCGGCAAAATTAGCAGAGTCCCGCCGGATTAGATTCCACAAATAATATCCGGCGGAATTCTTGCTTACCTGCGGCTTTGCATGAGTAATATCGTCTTCATTATTTTTTACGAGCTCGTACAATTTCCTGTACATCTCTGGCTGTTTTTCCATCATACCTACCGGAAAAGATTTCACTTCCCTTTCAACACCATCCGCAAAAACCACTTTCGCCGACACGATATAATTCTCCGTCTTGCCGTATTTCAGCGTGCGCTCGCCGGCAGAATTATTACCGTACATCCCGCCCACTGCATTGATGCTCTTTGAAGCGGTATAACACGGCAGAATCATTCCCTTCTCCAAAGTAATTTTTTCAAAATCGCGGTAGAACATACCGGGCTGGACGGTGATGGAAGTGGAATTCACCTCACCCCGGCCCTCTCCTTGTAAAGGAGAGGGTGAGAATGCAATCAATTTATTCATATGCCGGGTGAAATCCAAAATAATGGATTCACCAATGGCCGCACCGGACATGTCCGTGCCAGCACAGCGGGCGGTGATGGAAAGATGCGGATGATGTTTTTTATTATCCGCCACCCAGGCGACGAGGTGCTGTACATCGTACGAATCCTTCGGATAGCACACCACCTGCGGCCGCACTTCAAAAATGCTCGCATCGTGGCTGTACTTGCCGAGTGTTTCCACATCATCCTCCACTTCCCCCTTAAAGAATTTTTTGATTTCGGATTTCATTTTGAAATTTCTTCAATATCTAGCTTATCTACTTCTCTCAAGAGCTTGCTCTTATATTTTATCAGATTTTCCCTAGAAATGACTGGAACATCCAGACCAAAGACAGTATGGATTCTTGTATCTTGAAAATCTAAAGCACCATCTTCCCAATTCTGGGTATTTTGATTAAAAATTTTGACCGTATCAATACTAGAAATATCTATATCCTGGCCTTCATATCGCAAGGTCATCAATAATAAATCCCAATTTTCATCTTTATACATCTCAGGGCCAAAGATTATATATTCTTTCACATCCTCTTGTATGTCTTCGATTCTTCCTGCGGGGATATCTATATCGATATCAGCAAGTTCTCTTGTAGACCCATACAGCCGAGCGGCAAATCCTCCGGCAATTTGGAAAGGAATCTGATGCTCATTTAAAATATTTACTATCCACTTAAATGCCGCTTCGGTTTTTTTCATAATTTATCTATTCTATAATTCTAACGAATTGTAGAATACTTTTACCACGATTAGTTAGTTTATGGCGCACGATGTTTCCCTCGTTCCTTTTCATAATTAAACCGGCAATAGCCATCTTATGTATGTGCGCAGAGATATTTTTTATATCTGATTTTACTTTTTCTGCTATATCGCCCACCGACAACTCAGACTCTTTTTCAAGAAGTTCCAAAACTTGTAATCGCCGATGATTCGCAAAACCTTTGACTATTCTCTCCAGCTTTCTGTACTCTAATTTTTTGTTCATAATCTATTCTATAATTCTATAGAATATTAGAATGTAATTAGATACTCGCGGTACTCGTTTCTTGTAATTTCAACAACTTTGCGCGGATTTCTTTCCGCAACCAGAGCTTATCGGTTTTTCCGATATCCCCTTCAAATTTTACTCCTATTGTTTGATTAAGTAAATCTTTCAATCCAGGGCTTTCTGTATAAATATAATTAATTCCCTCACTGATGCTCGGTACACTGAGCATCCAATCCGGATAACCGAAACTTTGTAGGACTTTTTTAGCGATGGGCAAATTGTCTTGCACGAATTGCTTCCCGTTCCAGATTTCTACCTGACCGAAAGCTATCTTGTCTAAAATTATTTTAGTATCTTCTTTTATAGCTTTTTCTGGATTATTTTGAACAAAAGACACCTGGTCATTAAAATACTTTTCTTTCCAATTTTTCGGCAAATCCATAAAGGATTCCAATTCTTTATACGCAATTATATCTCGTTCTGTATTGACCGATGATTTAAAATCCAAAGTATTGGAGACGATGGCAATAGCAAGCAAATTCGCATTGAGCGCATCAATACTGACGCCGGACTTCTTATACTCTTCCCATATGAGAGTGGCGCAAGAGCCGACAAATTCTATTTTTGCTTTTTCGCCAAGTAATTTCTGCCAATATTCCTGAAAGCCGTATCTATGGTCAAAAATTTCTATGATTGATTGCTCTGTAGCGGCTCTAGCAATATGTTTCGGTTCTGAAACATCAACAACCACAAATTTATCCTCTTTTTCTACAGTAATTTTCGTTTCAAAATTTATTTTCCACGACTTAATGTTCTCCGTAATGCTCGCATTGAGCGGCCCAGGTAAATAAATCTTATTCTCAATTCCTTTTTGTGTAAGAAAGTACCCATACGCAACTGCACAGGCAAAAGCATCTATATCGTTATACTCTTCACCTGCGGTTAGATAAATCATCTAGAAAATTATCTGCGCCAAGACGACAAGAGCGATAATAGAATAAATAATATTTAAGGCACTCGCCGGATAATCTTTTTTAACTATTGCATTAAGGGCAATCCCGAGCGCACCGGTGAAATTTAGTATTTGATAAATCAGGGAATGAGAATCTACATAATTGAAACTGATGAGAAAAAAGCTCGTAAGAATGGCTACCGCCCCGTACCAGCCATACATTTCTAGAAGTTTATGTTTCATTATTTATGCCCCTCAATTATTCCTACCACATCACGGGCGGAGTTTTCGCCAATGAAACGCTCAAATAAGTGCAGATTGTCCAGATTGTGGAGGATGACAATGACAGACAGAATGGAAACGACGAAAGCGGATTTGAGAATGGAGCCGAGCAGAAAACCGGCAGACGGGATGACGGTGACAGCAGAGAGAAGAATAAGCATAAAGAAACAGATGAGAAACCACTGGAAGCTCGGTATGCGCTCTTGATAGATCATCACCATATTCTTGCGAAGCACTTGGCAGTCGCCCATATTTGCGAGTACGCGACCGACGGATTGATTGCGTAGGCTTTCCTGTTTTGCGCCGCCGATTTCTTCTTCCAAAATATTATGGACAGTGGAAATAGTATTTGATTTATGGGTGAAATGATAATCCCAAGATTGTGAATCTAATATTTTTTTATAGTGCTCGGCGATGATTGCGCCGATTCTTTGCTGTACGGACGCAGAAATATTTCCCGCCACGCGATATGTGGAGGACATCTTGCCGTCAAAGGAACTAATTATCTCGCGGATTTTTGTGTAGCGAGTTCCCTGCCTGGTAATAAAGAATCCGGTAAAAATAGAAAAGAAGAATGTAGTGATGGTGATGAAAATCTTATCCGTATTTTCGGCGCCGAAATTATATTTAAAATAAAGAAAAGAAAGTCCGATGAAAAGTATGAGTAAAAGAAATTGTATTTTTTTCATAAAATTACTTTATATTATTAAAAAGTTTTAATCGTGATTCCACCACAGCTTCAATCGCACTCACAGCCGGCTTCAAGAGTTTTGCTGGAGTGATCTCTTCGGGATTTTCCATAATTGTTTTTTGCACTGCGTCGCGGAATGCGAGGCGGAGTTCGGAATTTATATGCACGATGGAAATGCCGGCAGCGATGGCGTTCGTAAAGTCTTCATCGCGAAGACCCGAGCCACCGTGGAGGACAAGCGGCTTGCCTGTGGCTTCACGGATCTTTTTTACGAGCTCGGCATCGATATGTGGCTTGCCGCTCTTGATGAGGCCATGAATGCTGCCGACGGATGGGGCGAAAAGGTCTACACCGGTCTCATCCACGAATCTTTTCGCGTCTTCCGGAGTGGTGAGCACACCCGCACCTTCAGGAATTTTTTCCTTGATGTCCGATCCGGAGCCGATGTAACCGAGCTCAGCTTCTATGAGGATGTCGCGTCCGGTTTTCTGGCTGATTTCGCGCGCGTAATCGACGCACTGCTTGGTGAGTTTTATATTTTCTTCAAAAGAAAGCTTCGCGCCGTCGATGATTTCCATATCAAAGCCGTCATCAATGCACGCTTTGACGGATTCAAAGGAAGCGTGATGGTCGGCATTCAGGAATATGGGAAAATTATCCCGCTCGCGGATTGTTTTTATAAGGGCGACGGCTTCTTCCCGCCCGACGAATTTTTCTTCACCTTCGGAAAGGCCAATGATGACTGGCAGATTTAATTTCTTTGCAGCATTATAAATGCCGTGCAGAGCTTCCAGATTTGAAATATTAAAATGTCCTATCGCTACTTTTTTTTCTTCGGCTTCTGTGATGTATTCGCGCAAACTTTTCATTGATTTTGATTATGCTAAAAGTTCTTTTAATAATTTTATAACGACTTGCGGATTGGCGCTGCCCGCCGTCTCCTTTATCACCTTTCCGACTAGCGACATTATAGCATTTTCTTTTCCGCCCTTATATGTAGCAACGACTTCGGGATTCGCGTCTATCGTTTTCTGTACGATTTCTTTCAATGCGCCTTCATCATTCTGCTGGAGCAATTTCTTCTCTTCGGCTATCTTCATCGGGCTTTCATCATTTTTGGAAATCATCGCCAAAATATCCTTGGCCGCGCGGGAAGATATCTTCGCATCGGCGAACATATTCACCAATTCGGCAAAGCTCTCCGCGCTTGGAGGTCTTGCCTCCAAGTCAGCTTTTCGCAGACCAATGAAGTCAGAAGTGATGAAGTTCGCCGCAGTGCGAGATTTTTCCTTGTCATTTAAAATTTTAGCCGTGCCTTCGAACCACGCCGCCAATTCATGTTCATTGATGAACGTCTCGATGTCTTCATCCTTGATGCCGAAATCATTCTGATAACGGGCGCGCTTGGCGACCGGCAGCTCAGGCAATTCATTTCTTAATTTCTCGATATTAAAAGCTTCGTGCAATTTCATCTTTGGCAGGTCGGGATCCGGGAAATAACGATAATCCTGGCTGGATTCTTTTTTGCGCTGGGAAAAAGTGGCTTGCTTGCCGTCGTCGAAGCCGCGCGTCTCCTTCACGATTTCCGCTTCCCTGCCTGCTTCAAAAAGCTCTATCATCCGCTCGACTTCATACTTGATGGCTTTCTCTACTGTTTTGAACGAGTTCAGATTTTTTACTTCCACATACGCGCTCCATTTTTTCTCGCGGTCAGGCGAGACGGATACATTCGCTTCGACGCGCATTTCGCCTTTTTCCATATTCGCTTCGCATACGCCGAGATACTGGAGCAATAGCTGGTATTCTTTGGCAAAATTCGAAGCGGCGTGGGCTGCATCTTCGGCAGTATCGAATGTCATCGCTTCAGTGACGAGCTCGGAGAGCGGTACGCCGGCGCGGTTGAAGTCGATAAGTGAAAAATCGCCGCGGTCGTGCTTATTGTTCGCGGTGTCTTCTTCGAGATGGATACGGGTGATGTCGAAATCAGCCAGCTTGCCGCCGGAAACTATCGGGTATTTGAATTGTGAAATTTGGTAACCCTTTGGTATGTCGGGATAAAAATAATTCTTGCGGTCAAATTCGGAAAAGTCGGCGATATTCGCGCCTATCGCCAGGCCGATTTTTATCACATTTTCAATGGCCTGCTTATTCGGCACAGGCAAAGTGCCCGGATGCGCCATGCAGACGGGACAGATATTTTTATTCGGAATTTCTTCGTCCGGATCATTCAGGCAAGCGCAGAACATCTTGGTCTTCGTCGCCAATTCCGCGTGAATTTCAAGTCCGATGGTCGGATAATACTTCTTTTCCATCCAGATAGTATACTACTTTTTCAAAATTTTTATAAGCTCGTCACGGAAGTTCTTTACTGAGTCATCTTCATAGAGCGATAGGGTGAAAACAGGCTTGCCGAGCTTTTCGAATTCTTTCTTTTTCTTTTCTATCATCTTCGGCTCATCCTGTAGTACATCGGTCTTTGTAAGGACGATGATTTCTTCTTTTGTGGAAAGCCCGCCTTCGGTAATACCTGCTTTTGTATCATAGGCTTCCAGCTCGGCGCGGATTTCTTTATATGTCTTCATCATATTCGGGTTTTCAAAAGAGATAAGATGCGCGAGCATTTTCGTGCGCTTTACATGTTTTAAAAATTTTACGCCGAGGCCTTTGCCTTCGGATGCGCCTTCGATAATTCCCGGGATGTCCGCGATGATGTAGCCGTAAAAAGCGCCAAGGTTCGGGTCCAGCGTGGTGAAAGCATAGTCACCCACTTTTGCGTCGGCATTGGTGATGGAATTTAAGAGCGAAGATTTTCCGGCATTCGGCAAGCCCACGAGCCCAATGTCAGCGAAGAGTTCAAGTTCTATAGAAAAATGTGAAGCACCGCCGAGCTGGCCGGCGGTATTTTCTTGTGGGGTAACATTCGTGGAGCTCTTGAAATGTTCATTACCAAAACCTCCCCAGCCGCCTTTGAGGAGCAGTTCTTTCTGTCCCTCTTCCGTGAGTAAAAATTTTTCTTCGGTTTCAAGATTCGTGATGACCGAGCCGATGGGAAGCTCTATAAAAAGATCTTTACCATTCGCACCGTGCATCTGCTTGCTGCCGCCATCCTCGCCGCGCTCAGCGAGAAATTCTTTCTTCGCTTTGTATTTCGCGAGGATATGCACATCGCGCACTGCGAGGGCATACACATCCCCACCTTTGCCGCCGTCGCCGCCAGCCGGGCCGCCACGCTCAATAAATTTTTCCTGGCGCCAACGCACCACGCCGTCGCCTCCGCGCCCAGCCTCCGCGTATATTTTTATTTCATCTATGAATGCCATTTATTTTTATGCCGCATTTTTCAACTCTGATTTCACCTGTATCAAGCCATTTTCATCCAGTACATCCGCCGTAATATCGCGAAATAGCTCGGTCAGTTTTTGGAAATCCAGATTCACTCGCCATTGATTAAAAGAGCCATTTTTATCCGTGGCAAGCACGGTCGTTGCCATTTTTTCCAAATCCAATTTTTTCAGATCGGCATTGATAGCATCCTTTTTTATTTCTGCCATATTGTAATCTTCAAAACGGAATTTTTGGTCCACATATTCCTTGAAGTACTTGTTCCGCAAAGCCAAAATCTGTATCTTTTTTTCTATATCTTTTGCATGCTCGGTTTCTGCCGCATCAAAATCTATTTTTATCTGGTTTAAATTCTTTGGGCGTTCCATATTCTCATTCTACCACAGTTTGCACCATTTTCAAAGCGCCTTCGCGGCTTTTGGCACCAGCCAGAAAAAGAGCACGGTGGCAGAACACGGCATCCGATACGCCGGTAGCTTGCGCTAATTGTGAGCCAGTCAGTCCACCCCATGCGGCCGGCAAGTCTTTGCGGTTCTTAAATGAATCCTTTTCCTTACGGATAGCCGCAATATTCCATGCACCATCTTCGCGCGGCTGGATGACAAACAACGGCTCGGGGAATTCGGACAATGTATCCCCCCAAGAATATCTTTCATCTAGAATTATGATCCTTTTATCTTCCGCGGCATCATATGCTTCGAGTACTTTCTTTCTGTCGTCCTCGGCGCTCTTGGCTTTTACTATTTCGCGCTCAAGAATTTTTTTGCCGAATGTAACGAGTTCTAAAAAGAGAGCGTCCTTGTCCGTATCCTCACGCCAGGTCGGTAAGAATGCGTGAATGATGTTATGAAATTCATACGGCGAAGCATCTTCAAAGAGATTTTTAGAAATACTGATGCCATTATCCCCCGCGTCTATCACTTGTGCGAGCTTTTGATCTATCTTTTTTGCCGCCTCGTGTGAGCCGGCCACTTCCGTGCCGTATTTTTTCCAGACAAGTCCGAACGATGCGTATTCGATACCATTGTCGCGCTTACCTGCACCGCCCGGCTGGTGATGATCAAAACGATTTATGGATTCATCATGTATGCCGCCGACATCAAAGACAAAATCACCGGCGGCTATGATTTCCGGCTCGCGCGTACGAGTGACTTCATATCCTTCGCCGCGCTTATCGAGCAGGATCATCAAAGTGGCACAGGCAAACACATCGTCTGCGTGAAAAGAACCGCTATGCGTAATAAATTTATTTTTCTTGTCCATTTTTTTGATTTTTTATAGTTTCCAGATATTCATACAGCATGGCGATGAGGCGATCTATAATAAAGAATCCGATCGTGAGACCCGCGACAATCAGCGTGAACTTGCCTATCTCGCGCGTGATGGAAAGAGCGGTGTGGCTGAAGAAATATCCGAGGCAGAGCATGACCGGCGCCCAGATGGCGGTGGAAATGAGCTCAGCTTTCAAATATGTGCGGAATGGTATGCGCTCATACCCGGAAAAAATTATCACAATGCAGTTCGCTCCCATTATAAACTTTGAAATGAAAATTGACCAGAAGGGTTTTTCACGGAAGTGTGGCATGATGTGCGACACTTTGTGCTCTAAATAACGAAAAAAGCGATTGTGATTGTACTTTTTCTGCAGAAGATAGCCGAGGTGATAGCCGGCCAGCATCTTTACCACGCCGCCGCCCCAGATGAAAAGAAGCGCGGTAAAGATATCTAGCGCGCCGAGGTGCGCCAGGATGCCCGCAGAGATGACGATGATTTCGCCTTCAAATATGAGCCCTATGAAAATAAAAAGATACGCCAATGCTTGGTGATTTTCTACGAGATGAGTCAGGAAATTAACGGTGTGCATGACGGTATTCTTTAGAACAGAGAATCCACCGCCGCTTTCACGTCATTGCCGTCAGCTTTGCCTTTCAGGTCTTTCATCAGCGCGGACATGAGCATGCCTTTTTTGGTCGGATCGGTTATAGCAAGTTCTTCTTTTTTTGCGCGGGCGATTTTTTCTACTTCTTCGCGCGGCATCATCGCCGGCAAGTATGTTTCCAAGATCGCGAGCTGGGCAGATTCTTCGGCCACCAAGTCTTCCCTGCCGCCTTTTGTGAATTGCTCTATGGAATCTTTTCTCTGCTTCGCGAGGCGCGTGATGACTGCGAGCGTTTCCTCGTCCGTCAGCATATCCTGCGGGGTCTTGCCTTTCGCTACGGCTTCATTCGTACAAGCGGCACTCATGCCACGAAGTACTTCGAGCCGTACGCTATCCTTTGCCATCATGGCTTCTTTTATTTGGCTTTTTATCTGTTCGTGTAACATGGGAAATATTATAACAAAAAGACGCGGCCAATGCATCCATTCTCTCTTAGAAGCTATTGACTTTATTGATCTTATTATGCTAAATTAGCAACAAATAAATTTTTTGAAAACTTAAACCTACATAAAAATGGAACCAGAAAAACCTCACACAAATTTCCTCCCGGAACAGAGTTCCGTGAAGGTCGTATTAAATGGCGGAAAACCGCAACTTGATTCAGCTACAGTACCGGTAACTTATGGCTTCAACGAAGAAGTTCGTGATAAAATGCCGACACATGTCTTAATCATTGACCGCAGTGAAGACGACGTAAAATACGACCGTAATGAGTCAAACCACACCACGAGGCGCGGCAAAAGAATGATCTTCAAATTGAATCAGCCGATCCAATTCGTTCAGTTTATTTCTCCTGGAGTGCACCATCTCATCTTTATTTTCTTGAAAGAACTTTATGAAAAAGATGAGAAAAAATTCCTCAAACGTGATGGATCCTATTATCAGCATATGCTTTGGTATTCGGATCTGAACGGCGAGCGCGACACATTTGAGGGACAGGTAGCATATGCGGAAAAATTTGTTGAAATTCCGGAAGCGTTCTTTGCGCGGAGACCTCAAACAAAAGTTTCCAAAGCCATCTACTGGTTTGGAAATCTGTGGTTCAAGCACAAACCGGAAGACCAATGCGATCTGCGCAGGCGAATCTTGCTTACGTTTATCCCAAAATTGATTGCGTTACCGATTTGGTATTTTCTTCTTATGCTTTGGTGGATTGTTTTCTTCATCGTTCGCATAATAATCGCCCTATTCGTTACGATCATAGTAAAAGGATTCGTTGAACTCGGTGGTTTCTTTATCGGATTTCAGGCAAATTCATTCGGGAGATGGAAGTGGTTTGGAAAACTTTGGTCATCGTACATCTTTAAAAAGGAAGCAGACGTTGACGAATGTCCGAACCCAGGAAAGGATCTTGATTGGGATGATTATAAGACGTACACTTTCGGCAAAAAGGAGATTCATGTTTGGATGTCACCTCTCGCATTCACTATCCAGGTGACTTTGCAAATAATTTTCTGGACTTCCGTATTCAAAGAACCCAGTAATTGGGTAAGTGCCGCTTCACTGTTTGGTATTTGTGTAAATTTATGGCCTGTTCTCGCTACGTGGCGTCCGGCAGATGATCCCAAGGAAATCAGTGGGGGTACGGCAGGATTGATTTCCGCCTTCGCCTTTGCTCTTTTTTTCCTTCCCTGGCTTGGATATAATTTAGCCGTTAATTGGGTAAAACCTGAAGTAGCGACGCACCTATCAAACAGTGCGACATCTGCAAGTACACTCAAAATACTTGCAGGGCTTATCGTTCTCTTGCTTCTTGTAAAGTTTAGGAAGAAAGTTTGGAAAAACACAGAAACTTTTCTCAGCTCCGGCGCGGATTATATTTCGGATAAACTCGAGGAGCAAAGAAAATTACGACTGGAAAAAGAAAGAATTTCTGGTAAGCCGAATAAAGTTGAAAGGAAAAGAATTGAGTACAGATCATACCTGGATAATGCATATAATATTAAGCAAACACCAGAGAAAATTGATTTGACTCATATTCCGAAAGCTGCAAGCGTGACCGGTAATATCGTGCAGAAATTCACTGTGAGCTTCTGGACCTTGAAGGCGAAAGTCTGCAAGCCGTATGCAAAGTAATGTGTGAGTGATTGAATTTAAATAGCCATATTGGGAAACTGATATGGCTATTTTTTATACTTTTTTTATTATGCTAGAATATCAGTATGAAGAAAATAATATTTTTTGATACGGAGACTACTGGTAATACAACTACTGATTACATCTGCCAGCTGGCATACAAGTATGGTGCTGAAGAATTCAACTGCCTCTACAAGCCGCCGGTAAAAATTCCACCAGAAGCCAGCGCAGTGCATCACATTTCAAATAAGATGGTGGAAAGCAAAGCATCTTTCGCCGAGCATGAAGGCAAGCAAAAAATAAAAGAACTTTTTGAAGATGCTGAAACCATCTGCGTCGCGCACAATGCGGCTTTTGATTTGGGCATGCTGAAAAATGAAGGCATAGTGCCGGCAAATTTCATCTGCACTTTGCGCGTGGCGCGCGACCTGGACGCCGAAGGGAAAATTGAAAAATATAATCTGCAATACTTGCGCTACCTCTTGGAAATAGAAATAGACGCGCAAGCGCACGATGCCATGGGTGATGTGAAAGTATTAGAAAAGCTTTTTGAAAGATTACAGAAAAAATTGACCGACAGCGGTATGAGTGAAGACGAGGCTATAGAAAAAATGATAGAAATTTCCGCCAAGCCGTCCCTGATGCGGACATTCCCTTTCGGTAAATACAACGGGCAAAAGGTAGAAGACGTCGCGCGCATAGACCCGGGATATCTGCAGTGGTTACTCGCCCAGAAAAAACAAAGTGAATCAAATGAAGAAGATTGGATTTATACGCTGGAGCACTTTTTGGGGAAATAATCTTTGTTAGGTTTTCAGCCATAGCAGAATTTCTAACAAATACAGAAAATAAAAAAACCGCCTCAATTATTTTTTGAGGGCGGTTTTGAAAATTTTGCAATAAACACATTCGCTGATCCAAGTTGCTAACTGCGCTTACGTGTATAGAACTTATCTCACTAGTCATGTTTTCGTGCACCAAAAACAAAAACTAGGCTCATCTCAACAGATTAAAGATCGTCTGTTGTAATTTGACTCAAGAAGCTCATTCTACTGATTATGTTCAGCACGAGTAATGGGCTACACTCCCGTGGCTGTATTTACTTGCAAAGATATTCTTACTAGTGAGCATAGCAAATTAAAGATATTTTGTCAAGTGCTATTCTATTCTTATAAATCCTGCTAAAATAGACCTATGCAAACAGGATTTTGGATACTTATCGGGCTCATCGCAGGCGGCGTGGTCGTTTATTTCGTCTTTGGCAGAAAAAAAGAAAATACGCAGAACGATACGGGCTTTTCTCTCCTGCTCCAGCAGATGAACGAATTACAGAAGACAGTGGACGCGAAACTCGGCGACACGCACAAGCAAATGAATGAGTCTCTTAAATTTCACTCCACTGAATCAAATAAAATAATCCGCGAGATTACTGAAGAGCTCGTGCGCGTGGGCGAAGGGCAAAAGCAAGTCGTGGGCTTTGCAGACCAATTGCAGGACTTGCAAAATATATTAAAGAATCCAAAACAGCGCGGAATACTCGGCGAATATTATTTGGAGACGGTTTTGAAAAATGTCCTCCCGCCCGGCAGTTACCAGATGCAGTACCCATTCCCCGACAGCACGATAGTGGACGCAGTGGTATTCGTGAAAGATAAAATAATTCCGATAGATTCAAAATTCTCGTTGGAAAATTACAATCGTATGGCAGAAGCGATAGACGCGGGCGAAAAAGAAAGATATGAAAAGATATTCGTGAACGACCTAAAAAACAGAATAGTAGAAACAGCAAAATACGTACAGCCGAGCCAAGGCACCACCGACTTTGCTTTCATGTTCATCCCCCACGAAGCTATCTATTATGACTTGCTGGTGAACAAGATCGGCGGACTGAAAGACGAAGACAACGAAAACCTCATCCAGCGCGCGGCGGGCAAATACAAAGTCATCATCACTTCGCCCACTTCATTCCTGGCATATTTGCAGACAGTCCTCCAGGGCTTAAAAGCGATGCAGATAGAAGAAAGTGCTAAAGACATCATCAAGCGCGTGGAAGACCTCGGTAAGCATTTGAAAGGCTACGAAGAATACCACCTCAAGCTCGGCAACGCGCTCGGCACAGTAGTAAACCATTACACCGCATCCAATAAAGCACTGAAACAAATAGATAAAGACGTCATGCGAATCACCGGCTCCTCGCCTGAGCTCACGAGCCTCGAGATCGAGAAGCCAAAATTTGAAGAATAGATATCCACCGAAATAGTTGACTAAAATACCCACATTCCTTATAATGAAGGCTAACCAATATTTCATTAAAAATTTAAAAACCTAAGTGTATGAAGACAAAACACTCTCCCCAATTCTATCCTACCGCAGAAACAGTAGGTACTTTTCAAACAGGCTTAAAAGAAGCCAAAAGAACACTGGATAATAATCCAGGCCTCAGTTCCACCCCTATTCAGGGAGGCAATGGCAAGATATTGGCGAGAACACATTCGATCACCCCGACCAAAGACGAACGGGGACGCTACAAAGGCTATGCTATAAAATAGCATAGCCTAAAACAGTTTTTTTGTTATTAATTTAAAGCACGATCCCGTAAGATCGTGCTTTTTTATAATCCCACACTTTGACTTTAGATTATAGATTTTATATACTAAAAGCTAACTAACGATCTTTGTTTAACTAAAAAAAAACTAAAATTTATGGTCAGTCATGAAACTCCTGGACACCTACGGATTCTTCCTTGGTCCAAAAAACACGCACGCAAACTTTTAAAAGACCCAAACTCAACGGAACAGCAGAAAAGGCTGTATTCGAAGCTCGTCGCAGCACCGGAATTTTACCCGAAAAATGAACAAACAAAGGTGGCCAAATTCGGAAGCGGGATAGCATTCATGATCGGTGCAGAAAATTACTTCACTATCATCGATGGCTATCCCCTGAACGGAGACGGCCTCCCAAAGAATCATTCTGTTTCCTCAGAGAGTTCCCCCATAGGTAAAGCACTTATTGGAGGACGTAAAGGACAAACGAAATCCTTTACTCACGAAGGTACAGGAAAAAAAATCACCCTAATTATTTCAAAAATCGTTGGTCCTATTGAAGCAAAGAAGATGTTCAAGGGAAAATCTTTTTTGACAGATTCGACCGCAGAAAAAGAACTGCCGATGATCATGAAAGAAGATACTGCAGATCTAGCTCTTCAGACGGAAGAATCCGGTGCAGCGGTAGCGTAAATTTTATGTGTTTTATTAGTTTTAATTTTAGGAGCGTGCCCCACCAGGCACGCTCTCTTTTTTTTGATTTTTTTTATGTAAATGATATGATGTTTCCACTTGGGCCTATCGTTTATGATAGGCACCTGTCGATGGCCCTATCGTCTAACGGTTAGGACGGAGGCTTCTCAAGCCTTAAATCCGGGTTCGATTCCCGGTAGGGTCACCGTATCGTGCTAGCACGAGAAGTTTTATTATGAATATGCTTGCTAGAATAATTACCAAATCAACATCAAATGCCACAATGGACATAAGTCCTATTGTGCTACGTGAGACAAGTACATCTCGTCTTATCTTTGCACCTGTTTGGGTAAGCGAATCAGACAACTCGTTAAGAGGCCTATTCAGATTTGAAAGAAAATCCCGTTTAGGAACTTGGGAGACAATTGAACATGAAACACTCAGCTCGTTAAAGTCAGACGAAGGCTACGAGCTTTCCCTCAAAGGTGAAGAAGTATCTTTATTACTTAGTAGGTTATCTGAAATTAATAGTACTCTTACAAAGTATGGTCATTCCTATGGAACGACAGTAGTTCCATTAACGAAAGAAAGTGCACCTGGTATTTTTTTACAAATTGGAGACATCTCTAATCGAGAATGGGTCATTGAACAGTTACGATCTCTTGAAGATAACAATTTTGAAAATCTAGGTCTTGCAATTGGACGTGCTCGACTTGAAAAAGCTATCGCTGACATGGAGTCTAGTCTTTCAAATCACGAAGAATCTTTTTGGCAAACCTTTTTTGAAGAACGTCCGTGGGTATTGCAACAAGTTTTCTTATATCCCGTTATATACTTAAATGGAGAAACATATTTAGGTGGAAAAAATTCGAAAGGCCGCCAAGGGTCAGGCGGATCTGCAACTGATTTTTTATTTAAAAATGGTTCAAATGGAAGTTTTGCGGTTGTCGAGATTAAAGAGCCAAATTGCTCGCTTGTCGGTTCATGTTACCGAGGAGAAAAAGATTCCGGAGAAAAAAATGAAGTGTACAGCATTCATGGAGATCTATCGGGTGGAGTTGTTCAAATGGAAAATCAAATTCATATTGCTACAGAATATTTTAATACTCAAATTGGTGCTGATTTTGATGGACTCACACATTTAAACCCTTGCGGAGTCTTAATAGCTGGAACATACGATTCGCTTTCTGAAACTCAAAAAAAGTCTTTTGATCTATTTCGAAAATCATTAGGCAAGAATCAAATACTGACCTTTGATGAAGTCATTTCAAAGTTAAAACTTTTAAAATCATTATATGAATGATGAATTTCAAAAACTTAATCTTGAAAAGTTTGCTCATGATTATCAATCTTTTTACGCATCAGCCTGTAATTTATTTAATGAAGCAGAGAATAAAAATATTATTAGGTATATTCTAACGGATGATATTAATTCTCAATATAAATATAGTGAGAAAAAAAGAAATGGGTACCCTGTAATGAGTTTTTTGGCAGAAACTTACTTGAACGGTGAGCAAGAAATTTTCTTATCATTTTTTAATGAAATATTACCAAACATCTTACAATACCTCGGAAAAGAAGAATGGCAGTATCAAAAAATACCCAATGAACGAAGATCTGATTTTACAGTGATTACTTATAAATTTTTTGATTTGATAGCTAGTTCAAATAACCCTAGTGTTTTTAATCTTGATTTCTACTACGATAAGAAAAATCATGATTTTCGAAGGAAGATTGACGAGATAAATACGAGATTAATCAATTCTAACGATTCGGACTTAGAAGGTGATAATAAAATTCGCTATCAAGAATGTGTCTCAGATTTTCTTTTGTATAAAAAAGATGTAATTAAAAGTGATAAACTTTTTTATAATAAGTCACTCGATAATCTCAAAAAGGTTGTGGAAAATACATTACAGAATGGCTATAAAAGATCAGACGGAACCTTTCCGCGGATCCATGAGAAAAAGCAGTTATCAAACATACTATTTAACGATAGTAATTCTGACTTTGAGAATTTTCTAGATTATGTAATTAAAAATGTTCACCACGAGAATGGAGGTCAGCCAAAAAATTTTACTGAAAAGGAATATGTGTACCTATGGCTAGAGCTTAATAATATTCTTTATCTACTAAATAAGCACAAAGCAAAATGATTGCGAGGAATTAAGAGACGCACGAGATGGATCGGTCTGGTATACTAGGAGAGTAATACTCCACCTTGCCAGGCAACGAATAGATTAGTTCTATCTGCTGAACGCTCACATTTCGAAACTGCCTCGGCAGAAAGCGCAAATGATACAATTACATCACATCGGCAACATACACTATTCTTTCGCCATCCATTCGTCTTCCTGGCGGACAAGCAATTTTTTGCGATTTTCCTGATCTTGCAAGAGTGCCGCAGAAATACGCTCCATGCGCACGCCTTGCGAGCCTTTGATGAGGATGATGTCCCCTTTTTTTATAAAGTCTTTGAGGAATACTCCTGCTTGCACTGAGTCAGCAAAATCAAAAATATTCTTCGCATCCATGCCGGCATCCAATGCGCCTTGCTTGATGCCTTGCGCACGCGGACCGACGGTGATGAGTATTTTGGCGCTCTCCGCTGCTAATGCGCCGATAGTACGGTGTGCTTCTTCCGTGTGCTTGCCGAGCTCGAGCATGTCGCCGAGAACGGCAATCTTCCTATTTTTTCGGCCATCTGATTTTACACTTTGCAAAGTATCAAGCGCAGCCTGCGCGGCAAACGGAGAAGAATTGTACGTATCATCGATGATGCGCGTTTCCTTGATACTGGTCAGCAAGCGCATCCGGCCCGGCGGCATTTCGTAATTCTTGAGAGCCTCGGCTGCGGTCAGCATATTGAGTTTTTGTCCGTAGGCGAAGGCCAGAGCAGCAAGGGCGGCATAGATATGATTCCTGCCGAATGCGCCTTCGATGATGACCGGCAGGCTCTTGCCTTCGGCATCCACGCGGAATATTGCGCCGAGAGGCTCGCCGTCGCTGCCGCATTCGATAGTATCGCCGGAAGCAAAAAGATCAGTGCCTTCTGTGAAACCGTAAGTGACGGCGCGATTTGCGCTTTTTGTTTTCATTCCGAGAATGGCGCCGTCATCACCATTCAAAATAAGTGTGCCATCTTTTTTTAAGGTTTTAATGAGTCCGGCTTTTTCTTCGATGAGATGCTCGCGTGACGGAAAGAATTCTATATGCACTGGTGTGTCTCCGATAGCCGTCTCTATCACCGCATCCGTTTTGAGCCATGAAGCGGTCTCTTTCATGTCGCCCGGCTTACCGACGCCGACTTCGAGTACAAGCCATTCCGGGTACTTGTGCGGCCACACGATGAGCCAAAACCCTATGACGATATTTTTTAGCCAGCCGAGCGGATCACTCCAGGCATTCGGAATGCCCAAGATAGTAAGCGGCAAGCCGATCTGGCTGTTGTAGCTCTTTTCGCTCTTTCGGACATATGCCATCTTGGAAAGCACAGCAAAGACGGCATCCTTGGTGGAAGTCTTGCCTACCGAGCCGGTAATGGCCACTACTTTGGGCTTGTATTTCTTGAGCACGAGCTGGGATTCCCAGCGCAATATATGTGTGATTGTTTTTTTAAATATTTCTTTCATATTATTTTATGCCCAAGGCATGATGTTGCTACATCATCGGTCCGGAGGGACTTCGTAATAATTAAGTAAAAATTTAGCTATATCGAGAAATGGATCGGCCCATGTCTGTGATGCGTACGGTACGCCCTTCGGATTCACCGCGTACAGGAATACGATAAAGCGCGGCTCATACGCGGGCAAATAGCCAAAGAATGAATGCGTATGCCTATCTTCATAATATCCTCCGCCGCCTTCCTTGGCAACTTGCGCCGTACCGGTCTTCACGCCGATGGAATAATGTTCCATCTTGGCCAAGCCGCCTTTGAGCGACTTATCCATCACCGTTACCAGCATCCGAGTGATCTCTTCGGAAGTCTGCTTGCTGATCTTTGTGGGTGCCGTCGGGTAAGTAAATTTCTTGGATGTGCCATCTGGGTATTTTATTTCTTTTACGATATGCGGTGTAACGAGATTGCCCCCGTTCGCGAGCGATGCCAGCGCGCGGACCATCTCCATGGGCGTGAGTGCGATACCTTGGCCGAAAGAAGCGTTCGCGTATTCCAGTTCACGAGGGCTGTTCAAGTTCGCCACGAGGCCACTGGTTTCATTCGGTAGATCGATACCTGTCTTTTCTTTGATACCGTAGGAGAGCATATAGTCGCGCATCTTTTCTTTGCCAAGGTGCTGGTATACATAGACCATGCCGGTGTTCAGCGACTGATTGAGGACATCTTGCATCGTCACCACGCCGCGCGCTTTCTTGTCGAAGTTGAATATTTCTTTTTTCTCCACGATGACAGAGCCGCGGTCAGTATATTTTGTGTCTGCTTTCACCGCACCAGTGTCGAGGCCGGCAGCCATGACGAGCGGCTTCACCACTGAACCGAATTCAAAGACATTTTCCACCAGCGGATCGGTAAAGATCGAAGGATTTTTTATCTTCGAAAAATTATTCGGGTCATAATCCGGTTTGGCCGAGAGCGCGTAAATTTCTCCCGTCATCGGATCCATGATGATGCCTCCGATGGAATCCACAGTATACTTGGTGCGCACTTCTGAAAGTTTTGTCTCGAGAAAGCCTTGCACCTGGGGCTCAATGCTCGTCACGACATCGCCGCTGCGTTCGCTTCCCTTGAAAATCGTATCGTTTATATTCGAAAATACTTCGGCAAAGAAGTTCACATATGCGCCTTCGTCATCACGGGAAAGCACGGCATCATACTGCCGCTCGAGGCCGTAGCGGCCGCCGAGTTCATCGCCCTTGTAACCCACGAAGCCGAGCGCATGCGAAGCCAAATTGCCGCCTGGATAGAAGCGCCATTTTTCTTTATAGATGGAAACGCCCGGAATTTTTTCAGCGGAAATGGCATCCGCTTGGATACGAGTGATATGCGTCGCTACTTCTTCATATGGGTCATTTGTTTTATTCGCTTTTGCAAAAAAATCCTCGCGGCTGAGCGGTATCTTAGCAGACAATGTCTTATATGTATTTTCTTTATCTTTCAGCTTTGCCGTATCGAGCGCCACCTTAAAACCGGTCGTCTGCGAAGCGGCGGAAACCAAGCTGCCGACTTTATCCGTAAAATAAATGGTGCCGCGTTCAAAAATATCGGATGCCGGCGTGGCGTATTGCCTATCCGCCCGATCAGAATATGAATTCGAATGCACTACCTGAACTAAAAAAAGCTTCGCCGAGAGCGTGAGGGCGAAGAGGAGTATAAAAAAAGAAAGAACCTTGGTGCGGTTCGGAAAACTATAATTCATTTGTAGCCACTTTTAAGCTGCCAAGTGATGTGCGGGTGGCGAACTGCTTCTTGCCTTCAGTAAAGCCCATGGATGCCGCGAGATTCAAGTCTATTTTATTTGATGCAGCCAAATATTCGAGCTCGAGCTCGCCGACTTCATTGCCGAGATCGCGAGCATCAGCTTCCAGAGAGCGGCGCTCGACGATATTGAATACCATCGTAGCGATGAGAAACGCATAGCAGAGAGCCAACGCTCCAAGAGAAGTCAATAAAAAGCGCAGCAGCTTGTGCGACAGATCGCTATTGTTCACAATCTGCATATTTCCCGCTCTCTTAATTTGTAATATGGCTGTTCTCATTTTGTTTAAATTATTTTTATGCTTTTTGTATGATTCGAAGTTTGGCGCTGCGTGCTCGAGGATTCTCTTTCATTTCTGTCTCTCCCGCGATTATCGGCTTCTTGTTTATTAAAATTCCTTTCTTCTCATCCGCTTTCTCTTTGAAAAATTTCTTCACTACTCTATCTTCAAGGCTGTGAAAGCTGATCACAGCCATTCTGCCGTTTGGCGCTAGGGCTTCGAACCCTTTTGCCAAGCCTTCGGATAACGCGCCAAGCTCGTCATTCACGGCGATACGCAGAGCTTGGAATGTGCGGGTGGCAAAATGCAAGCGTCCTCGGCGATACAGGCTCGGCACAGCTTTGGAAATGATATCGACGAGCTCTTTGGTCGTCTGTATATCTCCTTTTTGCCGCGCGTCCACTATGGCACTAGCTATCCGGCGCGAATATCTTTCTTCGCCGTAGCCGTATATCACATCCGCGAGATTTTTTTCACTCCAAGAGTTCAGCGCCTCGCGGGCGGTCAGGTCTTCTGGCCGCGGATTTTCTTTCATCGTCATCAGGATGGGTTCATCCTTGATAAAAGAAAATCCTCGTCCGGAATTTTCGAGCTGGTCGGAAGATAATCCGAGGTCCAGCATAATACCATCTACTTTTTCTACTCCTTCGCTTGTGAGCACTTTATCCAAGTTGCGAAAGTTGTCATTATGGAAAGTTATTTTGCAATTCTTCCCTGCTTCCGCAAACTTATGCTTCGCCTTTTCAAATGCTCCGGCATCCTGATCTATGGCGATGACTTTCGCGCCTTTTTCGCATGCCAGAGCGCTGTGCCCTCCGCCGCCAAATGTGCCGTCTATCACCACCCCGCCTTTGCGAAGATTGAGTCCCTCTACCGTTTCATTTAAAAGAACTGTCGTGTGAACGCTATTCATCGCTTCTTCCCTTATCGCCCAGGCTTTCGGCTATCTCGTCCGCCTTTTTCTCGGCACTGTCGCGATATGAAGCCCAAGACTTTGCATTCCAAACTTCCACGCGATTGTCGACGCCGACCAATACCGCTTTTTCCGCTCCTGCCAGACCGGATTCGGCCTTCAAGAATTCAGGAATCAGCATCCTGCCCACGGTGTCCACATCTATTTCCATCGCGCCTCCGAAGATGCGGCGATTGAAAGCGCGGGTGTCGGACTTGAGCCACGGCCTGGCTGAAAGTTCAGCGCTGACCTTGGCCCACTCGCGACTTGTGAAAATGAACAGGCACTTATCGAGCCCGCGCGTCATCACAACCTTCCGGCCCATCTCTTTCCGGAATTTCGCCGGCAACGAGATGCGGCCTTTTTCGTCTATGGTGTGCGTGTATTCTCCGATAAGCATATTTTTTCTACATTACCCTTCTTTTTCTCTATCCCACTTTCTCCCACTTAATGTATATTATAAACCACCTTGTCCCACTGTGCAAAAGAATTAGTGTGGATAACTAAGCTTTTACTACTTGAAATAAAAACTTTTATGTTGTATATTATCTTTAGAAATCTTAACCGTACTTAATCAAATAAACCAATGGGAGAAACTCTACAAAAAATGGGGACAATAATGTCCTCGCAACCCAACAGAGATTGGGTACTGACTTTTTTGTTCAAAAAAGGAAAAAAGAAGGCAGAATCTGTTTTGCTTTCTCGAATAAAAGATGGCGGTCAAATTGAATTTAAAAATTTCGATGCCGCAGAATTAGCACAGATCGAAAAAGATATCCAAGCAAAACAACCTGTGCGTCCTGAAACAATCACGGAAGAAGAGAAAGGTTTGACTTTGAAGAGATATCCCACATACAAGATGCCGATATTCGAACAAGTGCCAGCTTCAGCCTAAAAACAAATCCCCGCTTTTCAGTCGGGGATTTTTATTTTCTTCAGTATCTTTTTCTGCACCACATCGAATACGCAAACGGGTATTCATATTCGGCTTCTTCTTTCAGATTTCCGGTAAGCCCAAAGAACGAAAGATCCAGGTAATTTTCGCGCCCGTTTTCATGATTGATGCGAGCGACGATGCCGGTGAAATATGTCAGTAGGCGTCCATCGATCTTCTCTTTGCGCCTCTGTGCTCGGAGATACTTCCGAACATACCACTCGGCAAGGTCGATGTCCTTATCGGTGGAAAGCGGAAACCTGTGTCCGAAAATCCACGCGGGGATATTCAAGAGCGCAGCGCAGAGGTCAAGTATCCAGGCGGGCAAAGGAAAGCCGTTACGCGCGAGGATGCTGCAGAACCCGCGGAGCGTCAGAGAATGAGAAGTCGATCGGAAGCTCGTCCATACATGTATGGGAAAGCGGAAAGTAAGAATATCCATAAGTTATATGTTTTTGAAATGTTTATCTTGATTCTACTTTTCCCTGTGCGGAAGTCAATGCATGGAAAGAACGATTCTTGCGAATTATTGTCATTTTCTGTAAGTGTGCTAAAGTTCCTCTAAATCATAAAAAATTAAACATCATGGATAAATCAAATGATCAGATAATTCCCGATACGAACTTTGAGTTTTTAAATAAACTGAGAGTTAAGGAAGGAATTAAAATTGTCTTCCCTTCTAAAAAAGAAGACAGGGCCTTGGCATCTAGTATATATGCCAAGGTTAAACCAAAAAATGACGAATCAAGGAGGAAGCAGGCTCGTTCAGCGCAAAAAGCTGCGACACGACACTTGTGTTGACCTAGACGTGAAAAGAATTTTTATAACTCAAAAATCCACACACAATGCGTGGGTTTTTTATTTGCAAAATTTTATTCCTGTTTCGGCCGCATAAGCGGGAAGAGCTGCGTTTCGCGGATAGGCTTGTCGGCAAGGAAGGCAAAAAGCATTTCACCGAAACCAAAGCCGCAGGTGGGCGGCATGCCGTGCTCCAGCATTTCCACGAATTCCATATCAGGCATCATGGCTTCCTTGTCCCCCGCTTTGGTGAGCTCTTGCTGGACTTCAAACCGTTTTGCCTGGTCTATCGGATCGTTCAATTCTGAGAAGCCGTTACCCACTTCCGAGCCAGCGAGAATTATCTGAAAGCGCTCGGTAAGTTCAGAATTTCCCGGCATTGATTTTGACAGCGGAGAGACGAGCTTCGGATGCCCGATCAAAAATACCGGACCGGAAATTTTCCGGCGGCAGTATTTCCAGAGCGTGTCTATCATGCGCTCCATGGTATCTCCGTCATATTTCACTTCGAGCTGTTCCAATTTCTTTTTTACTTCTTCATATGTGGTGTCGAGCACATCGATACCAGTTTCTTTCTTCACATGTTCGCGATAATCGATGCGCTCCCACTTCCCGCCCAAATCAAACTTGTGTCCGCGAGTTTCAAATTCGGTCTTGCCGAATACATCAAGCGCTATTTTTTTATACAAAGCTTCTACGAGTTCCATACCGTCTTTGTAATTCGCATATGCCCAGTAGAATTCAAGGTTGGTGAATTCATTGATATGGTTCATGTCCGTGCCTTCATTCCTGTATGCGCGGCCGATTTCAAATGTCTTTGGAAAGCCGGCAGCCATGAGGCGCTTCTGCCACAGCTCGCCAATAGAGATGCGCATATAGAGCGGCAAGTTGAATGATTCATTGTATGTTTTAAAAGGTGTCGCTTCAGCACCGCCGGTGGTAACTTCTAAGGAAGGCGTCTCCACTTCCAAAAATCCGCGCTCTTTCATGAAATTGCGCGCCGTCTCCCAGAATTTTGTCTTTTTTTCAAAGAGGTCTTTTATTTCCGGGTCCATCAATATGTCCAAATAGCGCTTGCGGAAGCGCTCTTCTATGTCCTGCAGGCCGTGCCACTTTTCCGGCAAAGGCTGGAGCGTCTTCGTGAGCATCCGCCAATCTTTGGCTTCGACGGTTTTTTCGCCGCGCTTGGTAGTAAAGAAAAAGCCACGCACTTCCACGAAGTCACCCATATCGGCAACATTCGCGAACAGATCAAATTTTTCATCCCCCATCGAATCTTTTTTAAGAAGCGCTTGAAAAGAGGCCGTGCCGTCATACAGCGTGAGAAAGATAATCGCTCCCTGTCCGCGGATAGACATCACACGGCCGGAAACCCATTTTTCTTCGGCGCTCTTTTCAAGCACTTCGAATTTCTCTATCGCTTCGGCGAGCGATAACTCGCGCAAAGATTCCGCCGGGTACGGATTTATGCCTTTCTCTTTGAGGAGTTCCAGTTTTTTAAGACGAGCGTCCCTGATTTCTTCTATTGAAGACATTATTAAGAAACTTTGATTATTTTGTAATTCACCTTACCGTTCGGAGTATTGAAGGAAACGGTGTCGCCTTTCTTCTTGCCGAAAAGCGCTTCGCCGATCGGCGAGTGATTCGAGATCTTACCTGCAGCCATATCCGCTTCTTCGCTGCCTACTATCATATATGTCTTTTCATCCTTGCTGCCTTCTTTCTGCACGATGACTTTCGAACCGATCTCGATGACATCTCCGCCGCCGCCGCTCACGACTTGTGAAGACTGCAATATGCCTTCCACTTTCTGAATGCGCTCTTCCAGCTTGCCTTGTTCTTCGCGAGCTTGGTGGTATTCCGCATTTTCAGACAGGTCGCCGAGCGACTTCGCATATTCCAAACTGTCCAAAATTATTTTCCTTTTTGGCCCCTTCAAATCAACGAGCTCGGCTTCCAGCTCCTTGCGCTTCTCTTCTGTTATGTAATCGGCTTCTTTATTCATTGCGTCTATAGTAGCTTTTTTGAATGCGAAAGTCAAAGCGGTATTGCAATATTTTTTTTATATGATAGTCTATATGTCATATGGCAAAAACAGTAGTAGAAGTAAAGAAGAACCCGAACGAGAACAACGCAAGCGTATTGCGCCGTTTTTCCCGCCGCATCCAGGAGTCCGGTATCATCCACAAGGTAAAGGGCGCACGCTACAACGAGCGCAAGGAAAGCAAACTGAAGGTAAAGGCAGGAGCACTCAAGAGAATGGCTCGCCGCAAGGAAATCGAAAAGCTCAAAAAACTCGGCAAGATTTCTTCCGGACGCCCATCTCGCTAAATAATGACCGAAAAAGTTTCCATACTGAATACCACAAAAGGCAAGCTTCCCCGCTTGCCTTTTGCTGAGCTCAAGGACGATATCCTCGGCAAGGCATATGAGCTGTCCGTCGCCTTCGTGGGCGAAGCAAAATCCCGCGAGCTGAACCGCACCTATCGCGGCAAGGACAAATCCACGAATGTACTCTCTTTCCCACTATCCAAAAAATCAGGTGAGCTCATCCTCTGCCCGGCCGTCGTCAAAAGAGAAGCGCCAAATTTTGATAAAAATTTCAAAGAATTTTTGGGCTTTTTAGTTATCCACGGAATGCTTCATTTGAAAGGAATGGAACATAGCGCTATAATGGAGAAAGCTGAACAAAAATATGATACGAAATATTTCAATCGGGATAGACGCGGGCTCTCAGACGACGCGCGTCGTGGTGGGAGAATTCTTAAAGGGAGAAAAAAATCCTAAGATCATCGGCATCGGCGAATGCGAAGCGCGCGGCTTCCGCCACGGCTATGTGAGCGATTTTGCCGACGCGGCTGCCTCTGTAGAAAAAGCCGTCGAGATGGCGGAGAAAAATTCCGGCATCAAGATAAAGCGCGCTTTCATCAGTATCGGCGGCACGACGCTGCGCTCCGAAGTCGGCAATGGCTCGGCCATCATCGGCAAGGCTGACGGCGAAGTCACCTCGCTCGATGTAAATAAAGCAGTCGAAGATGCGGAAAACAATCTCTCCCTCGGCAATAAGAAAGTAATTCAGATGTTCCCCCTTTCCTTCCGCCTCGACGGCAAAGAAGCTTTGCCTCGCCCCGAAGGCATGCGCGGCATCAAGCTCGAAGCTCGCACCCTCTTTGTCACTTCCGCCAGCCAGCATATCGAAGACCTGCTCGAAGTCATCGCCGAAGCCGGCGTCGAACCTATCGATATCATAGCCTCGCCGGTAGCTGCTTCGCACATCGCCCTTTCTGAACGGCAGAAGATAGTCGGCGCAGCACTCGTGAATATCGGCGCGGAGACGACGACGCTCTCGGTATATGAAAACAGCGCGCTCATTTATTTGCATACATTTTCCATCGGTTCGTCCGACATCACCAATGACATCGCTCTCGGCCTGAAAATTCCGCTCGAAGAAGCGGAGAGCATCAAGCTCGGCGGCGACAGCGATTATTCCAAAAAGAAATTGGATGAAATTATTGAAGCCCGCCTGTCCGACATATTTGAACTTATCGAAAATCATCTGAAAAAAATTAAACGCAGCGAACTCCTGCCGGCCGGCATCGTCTTTGTCGGCGGCGGCGCGGGGCTTCCCGGCCTTGAAGAGCTTTCCCGCACAGCCCTTCGCCTGCCTTCAAAAATAGGCACTACCGATATGTTCGGCGTGAGCAAGACCAAACTGCGCGACAGCGCCTGGTTTACCGCCCTCGGCCTCATCGTCGGCGGTAAGGATTCCGACGGCTACACCGAAGGCTCGTTCCCGAATTTCTTCAAAGACCTTCGCACTACGATAAAAAACATCACTAAACAGTTAATGCCGTAGTAAAAATTTACCGCTCCCCTATCTGCTGACGCCACATCGCGTAGTACAGGCCTTTTTGTGCGAGCAATTCTTCGTGCGCGCCGACTTCGGCAAAGCGGCCTTTTTCGAGTACATATATTCTGTCCGCGTGCATTATGGTGGAAAGCCGATGCGCGATGAGCACGGTGATGCGGGACGAGCCGGCGGAGACATCGCGGATGGTGCGCGTGATTTCTTCTTCGGTGATGGAGTCGAGCGCGGAAGTGGCTTCATCGAAAATTAAAATTGCCGGCTTGCGGAGCAATGCGCGGGCGATGGACAGGCGCTGCTTTTCTCCGCCGGAGACTTTTACGCCGCCTTCACCGATGACGGTGTCGATGCCTTTATCTCCACGAGCAAGCAATGGCTCGGCCGCGCTTTTCTGCAGCGCCGAAAGCATTTCCGTTTCGGTCGCTTGCGGATTGACGAACAGCAGGTTCTCGCGAATCGTACCGGCAAAGAGCTGCGTGTCCTGGGTGACAAAGCCGAGCTGGCTGCGGAGTTCATTCATATCGATATCACTGCCGGGTAGGCTGTTATACTGCACTTCTCCCGTATCCGGGCGGTACAAGCCGACGAGGAGCTTCACCAGGCTGGTCTTGCCCGAACCGGACGGGCCGACAAATGCGATCGTCTCCCCCGCTTTGGCGGCGAAAGAAATGTCCTCGAGCGCCGGGCTTTGCGCGCTCTTGTAGCGGAATGAAACGCCTTTGAATTCAAGCGCGTCGATATGATTTATTTTCTTGGCTTCGAGCGGCGCCGGCTCTTTCGGCATCGCCATAATATTTGCGAATCTGCCGAGCGCGGCCTGCGCTTCGCGGTAATTATTTATGACATTGCCCAGCTCCTGCAGCGGCCCAAAGATGAAGAAGGAATAAATATAGAGCGAGAAGAATTGCCCGAACGAAATCGTGCGCGCAAAAACCAAATACAAAAGAAATGCCAGGATGAGCGTGCGGAGCAAATTGATGCACGTGCCTTGCACAAAGCTGATGCTGCGGATGTATCGCAACTTTTTTAATTCGAGCTTCAATATTTTTTGCGTCGTGGCGTTCAGGCGGGATATTTCCTGTCCTACCAGGCCGAGACTTTTCACTAATTCAATATTGCGTAAGGATTCCGTAGTCGAACCAGCCAGCGCCGTCGTTTCCGCCAAAATAAGCTGTTGTATCTTCTTTACTTTGCCGGTCAACACATAGCTCAAAGTGCCTATGATCGGCACAGTAAGGGCAAAAACCAAGGCCACGCCCCAGTACACGCTGATGGCATACACCGTGACAAAGGCGAAGCCCAAAATGGAAACAAAAAATACATTCACAAATGAAGCGATGAGCGTTTCGCTCGAAGTGCGGACTTTCTGCAAAGTACCAAGCGTCTCCCCACTGCGCTGATCTTCGAATACCGCGTACGGCAAGCCGAGCGAGTGTTCGATGCCATCATTATAAATCTGCGCGCCCACACGCTGCGTGACATTGTTCAGGTAATAATCCTGAAAATTTTTCGCCACGCGCGAGGCGAATGCCGCACCGACGGCAAGCAAGAGTAAAAATGAAATACCGCCTAAAAATCCCGATAAAGTGTATGAGTCGAACTTCGTGGCATAGTCATCGATGATGTGCTGGAAGATAAGCGGGTCAAGGAGCGAGAAGCCTTGGTTGATGGCGGCGAGGAGGAGCACCCCGGTGCAGACTTTCCAATATTTTTTTACATATGACAGCAAAATTTTCATAACAGAATAAAATTATAGTATAGAATTTTGGCATTTTTTCCGAAATTTACGGCCTTTGCTTTTTTTTTATTTCTGCTATTATAGGGATTACAGAAATCTTTTTATATCAATTAACATTAATTATACCATTTTTATGCCAAAAGTAAATCCTGAAATCGAAACATTCGCACGCATCAAGGTCATCGGAGTCGGAGGCTCTGGAAAGAACGCGCTCAACCATATGATATCCAGCAAGGTCAAAGGCGTCGAATTCATCTCGATGAATACCGATACGCAGGATTTGCACAATTCCCTCGCCGAGAAAAAGATACACATCGGCAAGAACCTCACCAAAGGCCTCGGCGCCGGAATGAATCCGGAAGTCGGCAGGAAGGCTGCGGAAGAAACAAAATCTGAAATCCAGGACACCATCAAAGGCGCAGACATGATATTCATCGCCTGTGGCATGGGCGGCGGCACGGGCACGGGCGCCGCGCCCATCGTCGCACGCGCGGCAAAGGAGCAAGGCATCCTGACTGTCGCCGTCGTCACCAAGCCGTTCTTCTTTGAAGGTAATCACCGCATGAAGCTCGCCGAGCAAGGCCTCGAAGCGCTCGCAAAAGAAGTGGATGCCATCATCGTCATCCCAAACGACAAGCTCCTGCAGATCGCGGACAAGAATACGAACTTCAAAGACGCATTCGCAATTTGCGATGACGTGCTTCGCCAGGCAGTGGAAGGCATCTCCGACCTCATCACCACGCCGGGCATCATCAATGTCGACTTCGCGGACATCCGCGCGGTGATGTGTGATGCCGGCTCCGCACTTATGGGTATCGGCTCCGCGGCCGGCGAAAAGCGCGCGGAAAAAGCCGCTCTCCAGGCTATCAATTCCCCGCTCCTCGAAGTATCCATCAACGGCGCCAAAGGCGTGCTCTTTGCCATCTCCGGCGGAGACGACCTCACCATCCACGAAATCCAGGAAGCCGCCAAGATCATTACTGAATCCATCGACAAGGATGCGAAAGTAATCTTCGGCACTATCCGCGATGAGAAGCTTAAGAAAGGCGAAATCAAAGTCACCGTCATCGCCACTAGCTTCCCTACCGATATGCCGAGGAAGACCCTTTTCAACACCACTGCCGGCGCGCAGACATTCCTGAAAGACGAAAATCCTGCTCAGGTCAAAAAAGATATCCTCGGCAGCATTCCTGCTTTCAGCCCATCGAATAATGACTTTTTGAAAAAGACCGAACCAAAGCCAGCTGCACAGGCAGAAGAAATAATCATCGAAGATGATACCGAAGACTGGAACGCCGTTCCCGCCTTTCTCAGACGCAAAAAATAATATATACTAAGCACATGCTTTACGATTTGATAATCATAGGCGGCGGACCTGCCGGCGCAGCTGCAGCCGTGTACGCTTCACGTAAGCGCCTCCATACTCTTTTTATAACTGCCGAGTGGGGCGGGCAGTCTGTCGTTTCCGAAAAGATTTTTAACTGGATCGGCACATCAGAAATAGGCGGCGGCGAACTCGCAGAAAATTTAAAAAAACATGTCCTCGCAAACACGGGAGGCAATAACACTCTCGAAGTAAAAGAAGGTACCTGGGCCAAAGGCCTGGAAAAAACTACAGACGGTTTTAAAGTAAAAACTGATGCGGGAGATTTTGATACGAAGACCATCCTCATCGCTTCCGGTTCAGGCCGCAGAAAATTAGAAGCAAAGAATGCCGACGCGTTAGAACATAAAGGCCTCACCTACTGTGCATCGTGCGACGGCCCGCTTTTTGCCGACATGGATGTCGTCGTCATCGGCGGCGGTAATGCTGGATTTGAAAGCGCCGCACAGCTCCTCGCCTACTGCAAATCCGTCACCCTCCTCCACCGTTCCGCTGAATTCCGTGCGGATGAAATCACCGTTGAAAAAGTTTTAAAAAATCCGAAAATGAAAGCGGTAAAGAATGTAGATATTTTAGAAGTGAAAGGCGATAAATTTGTAGAAGGCATTGTGTACACGGACAGGACTTCAGGTGAAACCATCACGCTCCCCGTCGCCGGCATATTCGTGGAGATTGGCCAGATTCCAAATACAGAATGGGTTAAAGGCATCGTGCCATTAGACGAAATAGGCCGCGTAAAAATAGACCTCTCAACGGGCAAAACAGAAATCCCCGGCATCTGGGCCGCCGGCGATTGCACCAATGTCCTCTATCACCAGAATAACATCGCTGCCGGCGACGCCGTCCGCGCACTGGAGGATATCTATATTGCTATACATACGAAATAAACCGCCCTGCTTGCAGGACGGTTTTTTCTTTACTTGAAACAGTATTTATGCTATTTTGTTTTCTTTTTCCAACTCTTCTATTTTCTGAAATAATTGGCTTTCCATACAAACAATACATTCGAAATTTTTCAAAATAGTATTTGTTTTTAAGTTTGATGAAATGAAAAAAATATCACAAAAATACCATTCATTTTTAATATACTGAACAAATTCTTCCTGTTCAAAAGTTTCAGCCATGCCTGGCTCTTCTCCGCAACCGGCAATCACAATGTATTTAATCTTATTCAAATTCTCCTCAAGCATCTCTTGTGCTTGATTAGCAGTACGTGCAAACAGGATATCAAATCCTGTCGTATTCTTTTCTAGATACTCACTTTGTTTCTCTAGAGAACTCTCCAGAATAAAGATGAAATTGTTTTTTGACATAATACAGGGGGTTTTATAAGTTTAAAAAGAATTGATTATGAAATCAAGTTACCAGATAAAAATCAAATAGTCAATGCGGAAACGGTGAGATTTGAACTCACGGTCCGGTTTCCCGGACGCTTGTTTTCGAAACAAGTGCCTTAAACCACTCAGCCACGTTTCCTTAAAAAATTTAAAACTGGTGACCCTACCGGGAATCGAACCCGGATTAACGGCTTGAAAAGCCGGCGTCCTAACCGTTAGACGATAGGGCCAAAAACAAAATTCATAATAGCATTTTTTTCTGAAAAAGCAAAAACTATTTGCTCTTCGGCTTCTTTGCGTTACGATTCGCCGCTTTGGCGGCTTTTGGCTGCATACGGGAAGCCACGCGGATATAAGCCATATTCATTTTTACTTTTTGTTTATCCATACCTAAATTATAGCATTTCTATCCCCTTTTTTGAGCTTCCCTTTTTCAAATAAAAGGAGTAGATTTGTAGCTATGGAAAGCCATGGTAATAGAAAGATAAAAATAGTCATATTAGCCGCAGGTAAGGGCAAGCGGATGGAAAGCGACCTGCCGAAAGTGCTCGCGCCGCTCAAGGGCGAAGCAATGATAAAGCATGTCATCCGCGAGGCGGAAAAAGCCGGCCTCGGTAAACCTGTGTCCATTATCGGGCACAAGGGCGAGCTTGTTCGTTCGGAACTCGGCGACTTATGCTTTTATGTAAATCAAGATGAACAGCTCGGCACGGGGCACGCGGTGTCCTGCGCCCGCGGCGAATGCGCCGAAGCAGAAGACATCATCGTGCTCTCCGGCGACCAGCCGCTTATCAAAGCGGAGACTATCCGCTCGCTTGTGGAAAAACATTTAGAGAGCGGCGCGATGATTACATTCACTTCCACGGAAGTGCCGGATTTCTCGGACTGGCGCGCAGGTTTTGCCGGTTTTGGACGCGTACTGCGCGAAGGCGGCAAGATGCTCGGCATCCGCGAATTTAAGGATGCCAGCGAAGATGAGCGGAATATAAAAGAAGTAAATGCCGGCTGTTATATTTTTAACGCGGCGTGGATGTGGCAAAATTTGGAAAAAATAAAAAATGAAAATGCGCAGAAAGAATATTACCTGACTGACCTTTTCAAAATAGCATCGGAACATGGCGACAAAATAGAAACCGTAAAAATAGACCCGCTTGAAGCCCTCGGAGCGAATACAAAGGACGAACTTGCGGTGCTGGAGCGAATGGCGGCGTAGTCCCGTAGCAAATTTTGGAAAAATTTTGGTATGGGATATAATTAGACTTTACTAATAATCAATTTATATACAACATGCACAACCCATTTGAAAACGCGATGGCACAGCTGGACAAGGCCGCAGAACTGGCAGGACTAGATGCACAATTTATTACCCTCCTTCGGAATCCGAATCGCGAAGTCAGAATTTCAATACCGGTAAAGATGGACGACGGCTCCGTGCGCGCTTTTGAAGGCTACCGCGTGGAATACAACAATGCCCTCGGCCCATACAAAGGCGGCATCCGTTACCACCAGGACACGGACATCAATGAAGTGAAGGCGCTCGCCTTCTGGATGGCATTGAAGTGCGCCGTAGCAGGCATTCCGATGGGCGGCGGCAAGGGCGGCGTGACTGTAGACCCGAAGACCCTTTCCAAGGGCGAACTTGAACGGCTTTCCCGCGGCTGGGTGCGCAGACTTTCGGATATTCTCGGACCGAAGAAAGATGTGCCTGCTCCGGATGTGAATACTACGCCGGAAATAATGGCGTGGATGGCGGACGAATTTGAAAAATTGACCGGGGATAAGACAGGTGCTGTCATCACCGGCAAGCCGCTAGATAAAGGTGGCTCCGAAGGCCGCGGTACGGCCACTGCGCAAGGCGGATTTTATGTCTTTGAAGCACTTCGCGCATCGCTCGGACTTCCGGAAAAATGCACCGTCGCCGTGCAGGGCTTTGGTAATGCCGGCTCGTATGCGGCAGAAATTTGGGCAAAGGCGGGGCATACCGTCGTCGCCGTTTCTGATTCCAAAGGCGGGATTTATAATCCGGCGGGACTTGATGTAGCGAAAGCGATGGAGCACAAAAAATCAACCGGCTCTTTGGCTGGCTTCCCTGGCGCACAAGAAATAACGAACGAAGGACTTCTTGAAACAAATTGTGACCTCCTTATCCCAGCCGCATTTGAAAACCAGATTACCGATGCGAATGCGGATAAAGTAAAAGCGAAAGTCGTTCTCGAACTTGCAAACGGCCCGACCACGCCGGAAGCGGATGAAATTCTTTTCAAAAAAGGCATCGCCATCATTCCAGACATCCTGGCAAATTCCGGCGGCGTCACTGTTTCCTACTTTGAGTGGGATCAGAACTTGAAGGGCGAACACTGGAGCGAACAAGAAGTATTCGCCAAGCTCCAGCCAATGCTGGCCGAAAGCTCCCAAAAAATCGCCGACCTTGCAAAGAAACACTCCACCGACTTGCGCAGAGGTGCGTTTATTTTAGCTTTAGAGAGAATTAAGGAGAGAATGTAAATGGAATTACTGAAAGAAATATATAATAAAGATATTGGTGTTAAGAATCAAAAAAGTGTCACATACACTGTGAGAAAAGCCGCACGAGCGATACTTTTTGATAAGGAAAACAAAGTTGCAATGCTCTTTGTTTCTAGAGACGGATATCATAAAATACCCGGCGGCGGAGTAGAAAATAATGAAGATATTAAAACTGCCCTAGCCAGAGAAATAAAGGAGGAAACAGGATGTACTGCAAAAATTGGCAAGGAAGTCGGTATGATAATTGAATATAGGGATAAATTTAAAAAGATACAATTATCTTATTGCTATATGGCAAAAGTGTCTAAATATGGCAATCATAGTTTTACTAAATCTGAAAAGGATGCGGGTTTTCAAATAAAATGGATGACTTTACATGAAGCCATTAAAAAGTTGAGTAAAGATAGCCCGACCATATATGGCGGCAAATTTATCGTAAAAAGGGATTTAATTTTCTTGAAACGAGCTAAAAATATAGAGGAATAACTCATCTCAAAAAGAAAAACCACTCAGCAAAAGTGGTTTTTCTTTTTGCTAAGTGGTTTAAGCTATGCCTTTTTTTCTTTTTCGGGAAACTGAGGCATCTTCCCTTCAAGAAATTCCTTATATGTAATCGTTTCTCCTGGATCTTCCCATTTGGGTTTTGCCGTAACTGTTTTTACGGATTCTTTTTTTACGCGTTCTGTAAACAAAGTGTAGGTGAGGTTTAATGACTGAGCACCTGTGCCCTCACATTCCAGACAAACCCAGCCTGAACCTTTTTTATCTACAGGACCATAGACTCCGCTACCCTCGCATTGAGTGCAGTTAACTTTTACATTTACAACTGTTACATTTGTTTTCATAGTATAGAAATTAAGTTAAGTGAAAATTTAGTTGTCTCTGATTTCCATATAGAAAATAAAAGAAAACCAAACTTTCACCACTGAAATCTATATTTTAATGGACTTTTTACTTTGTTTAATTATACACATATTTATATATAAAGTCAATGAATCAAACAGCCTTGTTTTTAGCTTGTTTTTTTTATAGTATAGAGGAACGCGCGGTTAGCTCAGTTGGTAGAGCGACCCCTTGACGTGGGGTAGGCCACAGGTTCGAATCCTGTATCGCGCACAGCGAAGCGAGCACGATAAGCAAGCAAATTGATTTGCTTGTGTCAGGATGAGAAAGGCGCAGCTATATTTTTTCAGCAGAAAAAATGAGCGAGCCGGGGTCGAGAAAATTTGCACGCGACGGCGGGCAAATTATTCGTGACCGAATCCTATCGCGCACAAAAAAAAGAGCTACCTTTAGAGATAGCTCTTTAAATAGATTCAAACTTTATCGCTTCATAAACATCAGCACGCCCATCCCTCCCAGTTGTTTAACCGGTCCGATCTCATACTTTTCTTCAAGTACAAAACCGTAGTTTGTGAGCTCTTCAGTGAAAACTCTCGTGGAGACTTTGAGATCTCCGCGATTGAAATTTTCAGCTTGAGCATCAAGGATGCCTTCCACACTCCGTTTTATGTAATCAAACATATTACGGATCTGATTATTTGCCTCAAAGTTTAATCCACCTATACCACCGTACTCACAAAACATTTGATTTATCATCCGAGCGTACTCGTAGATATGTTCAAATGTTTTTTGAGTCGCACATCCGGCATACTTAGTACCTGAAAAACAATCATCAACTAGGTTCTTTGCTTCTTCTTCCGCAAGTTCAATAAAGCCGCCTTTGCGAGCCTCATCAATGATATGCAGATAGAACTTTGCGACATTCAGGATACGCTCATCTTCGGTTTCGTAATCTTTAATGAATTCGTCACCAATGATCAAGATTCCGTCTGGCTTCAATAGCTCAAAGCTTCTTTGCAGAAATTTGGCCCGGTCATCTCCGTGCACATGGTGCATCACGCCTTGCATGAGGATAATATCAAAATCTTTGATGATTTTTCCGCTTGCAAGCATTATGTCTGCTTCTTCGGCAAAGTTCATTTGCTGAAAGCTCACACACGGGTCCGTGCCTTTGTTGCGGTTTAGGAAACTTGTCCAAGCATAATTAATAAAATCTTGGGAAATATCAAGGCCGATTCTGTGGCAGTGAGGAAGTCCCAGGTCGGAAGTAATCCTGCCAGGGCCACATCCAACATCTAAAATGTATTCCCTGGAAGGGAAAGGTTTGTTAGTGCAGAATTTTTGTACGATGTTTTTGATACATTGATCCGCTTGCGGGATGTACTGATGTCCTTGCAGAGCATTAATGTGAAGCTTTGGAGTCACGGTTTTACCGTAGTCTTGAATGATGTAATTCATTTTTTTGTTTTTTAATTGTTAAAATACAAGGGTTATTTACGCTATACTATATCATAGAATACAAAAATTGCAAGTGTGTATACTTTGACAAAATCTCCTGCTTTTGTAGAATATTAAAAACCTTCAAAACTCAAGAAAAATGAAAAACACTCAGCTCCCCTCCGTTGCCGCTCTCAGAAGCGGTTTTTATCTACTATTTATACTCAGTTTTTATTTCATCCACAAATTCACGGCTTCGCCCGAGAACCAGATAAAGAATGCCATCATACTGAATGCCATTCCGGCAGTCCTTCTTGTTTCATTGGCTTCCCTTTTTATGGCTAAAAGTACCGCTTGTGAAAAATGGATGCCGATTCCAAAATTTGCATTGATTAAAAAGCAAATCGGTAAAATGACCGTCTGGGGTGGAATGGTTGCCGGATTCGTTGTGATAAGCGGAGTTTCAAATGCCGTATTCATATGCTTTTCTGCCACAATATTTATGGCATATACTGGCGGTATCCTCTGCGGCGCAGTGTTTGCGAGTATTCTCACAGCTATCGTTTCTATCCTGGTCGGTTACAACTGGACGACATTGGAAATGCTATTCTGTTTCTTACCTTTCATTATAGGAGGTTTCTTTCTAGGTGAGATGTGTAAAGAATTAGACAGACAATACTTCCCTCCGGAATAATCCGGAGGGTTTTTATTTTCCTAAAAATGTTCTCACCTTTTCTATAGTTTCCTTTTTTGCAGTTTCTAGGACTTCATTTATTACCACCACATCAAATGCCGGAGCGTAGGACATCTCTTCCGCCGCGCGGGCGAGGCGCTCTTTTATTTTTTCTTCAGGTTCTGTGCCGCGGGCTTCCAGGCGGCGGCGGAGATTTTCCAGCGAGCCGGGGTGGATGAAAATAGAGAGGGCTTGCGCACCGAATATTTTTTTCAAATTCACCGCGCCTTTTACATCCACATCAAATACCGGGCATTTGCCTCCAGTAGACATTTTTTCCAACTCAGCACGGAGCGTGCCGTAATACACGCCCGAATACACTTCTTCATATTCCACAAAACCATCTGCTTCTATATTTTTTTTAAATTCTTCCGCCGAAAGAAAATGATATTCCCTGCCATTTTCTTCCCTGCCGCGCGGCGCGCGCGTGGTGGCGGATATTGAAAATGCGAGCGCCGGGTTTGCGGCGAGGAGTGCGCGCGCGATAGTCGTCTTCCCCGCACCGGACGGCGCGGATATGATGATGCATTTGAAATCTGGACTCATTTCCATATGGCTTCCATTCTACCAGAAAAAAGGTATAATCGCGATATGACAAAAAAGACTATTGTCTTGGGCATAGAAACTTCCTGCGACGACACCGGCATCAGCATATTGGAAGTAAAGGGTAAAAATTTCAAAGTCCTGGCAAATATCGTATCCTCACAGACGGCGATCCACTCCCCATACGGCGGAGTTTTTCCGATGCTGGCCAAACGCGAGCATATGAAGAACTTGCCGATAGTGCTAGCAAAAGCGCTCAAAAAAGCAGGGATGAAAATAGACCCCGTTAGAGGCCGCGAGGGATCGCAGCGACCCTCTGCCTCTAACGGGGTAGATATGATAGCCGTAACTTCCGGGCCGGGATTAGAACCCGCGCTGTGGACAGGGATCGTCTTTGCCAAAGAACTTTCCAAAAAATGGGGCGTGCCGGTGATACCGGTGAACCATATGGAGGGGCATATTCTTTCCGTCATTGCGAATAAGAAAACTTTTTCGTTGCCAAAATGGAAATTCCCGGTGCTCTCACTCCTCGTCTCCGGCGGACACACGGAACTCGTGCTTTCTGAAAGCTTTTTGAAATATAAAAAAATAGGCCAGACGCTGGATGATGCCGCCGGCGAAGCATTTGATAAAGTGGCGCGGATGATGGAATTGCCGTATCCGGGCGGACCTGAAATTTCAAGATTGGCAGAATTAGCACGGAAAGCTCCCCTCCTTGATAAGGAGGGGGTTGGGGGTGGTAATTCAAAAAATCACCACCTCGCCCTGAAGGGCACTCCTCCTCAAAAAGGAGGAGAGGAAATCAAACTCCCACGCCCGATGATGTACACGAAAAATTTTGATTTCTCTTTTTCCGGACTGAAGACGGCAGTATTGTATTTAATCCGCGATCTCAAAAAAGAACATTCAAACATTTTGCAAAATGACAAAATGAAAATGGCGATAGCTAAAGAATTTGAGGATGCCGTGGTGGAAACGCTGACGCATAAGACGATGAAAGCCATAGAAAAATACGGCGCGAAGACGCTCATAGTGGCTGGCGGCGTGTCCGCGAACAGGCACTTGCGAAAGACGCTCACTGCCGCGGCAAAACAGCACGGCATCAAGCCGATATTCCCTACCGGCTCGCTTTCTGCTGATAATGCGCTGATGATTGCTTTGACTGGGTATTTCCGCCGCGCGAATACAAAGAAAAACTTCCGCGCTGATGGCGGGATGTCCTTGTAAATGCTATAATTTCGGGCATATGGATGAGAAATTCCTGAAACCATACGACCCGAAAAATACCGAATCCCGTATGTACGAGCTCTGGGAAAAGAGCGGTTTTTTTAATCCTGATAATCTGCCGGGCAACAGGACAGAACCTTTTACGATCATGATGCCTCCTCCAAATGCCACGGGGGTGCTACATATGGGTCATGCGCTATTTTTGACGCTAGAAGATATAATGATTCGCTATAAAAGAATGAGGGGCTTCAAAACTCTATGGCTACCCGGCACTGACCATGCTTCCATCGCTACGCAATCAAAAGTAGAAAAAGAAATATATAAAAAAGAAGGTAAATCTCGCCACGATCTGGGCAGAGCAGAGCTGCTCAAAAGAATAGATGTATTCGTGGAAGAAAATCGCAGCACCATGACTTCACAGATGCGTATTATGGGCGCTTCTTGTGATTGGTCGCGCGAGGCATTTACGCTGGATGAAAAAAGAAATCTCGCAGTGAACACGATGTTCAAGCAGATGTATGATGACGGGCTCATTTACCGCGGGCATCGCATCGTGAACTGGGATCCGAAAGGACAGACCACTATTTCCGACGACGAAATCGTATACGAAGAGCGCACCGCGAAGCTCTATACTTTTAAATATACAAAAGATTTTCCTATTTCTATTTCTACCACCAGACCAGAAACAAAAGTCGGCGATACAGCCGTAGCCGTGCATCCGGAAGACCCGCGCTATCAGGAATTTATCGGCAAGGAATACGACTTGGAATTCTGCGGCGTACCGCTCCATATAAAAATCATCGCGGATGAGGCAGTGGAAAAAGATTTCGGCACCGGCGCGCTCGGTGTGACCCCCGCGCATTCTATGATTGACTGGGAAATAGCGGACCGGCACAGCCTCCCCCGCCCGCAGGTGATAAATGAATATGCGAAGATGACCGTGGGCGCAGATATGCTCGGCAAAAAAACTACCGAAGCGCGGGAAATAGTAGTAGCTTGGCTGCGTGAACAAAATCTTTTGGAAAAAGAAGAAGATGTGAAGCAAAATATCGGTACAGCAGAGCGCACGGGCGGCATCATAGAGCCGTTGCCAAAGCTCCAGTGGTTCGTGAATGTAAATAAGCCGATTCCTGCCCGTGGCGAGAAGACGCTCAAAGACCTCATGCGCGAGCCGTTTGAAAACGGCGATATAAAAATAATCCCAGAGCATTTTTCCAAAACATATTTCCATTGGATAGAAAACTTGCGCGACTGGTGCATCAGCCGCCAGATATGGTACGGTCACCGCGTGCCGGTGTGGTATAAGGGCGAGGAAATTTTTGTCGGTATTGAATCCCCCGGTTCGGATTGGGAGCAGGATGATGACACGCTGGACACCTGGTTCTCTTCCGGTATGTGGACTTTTTCCACGCTCGGCTGGCCAAATGAAAACAAAGATTTAAAAACTTTCCACCCGACGGATGTATTAGAAACCGGCTATGAGATTCTTTTCTTCTGGGTAGCTCGTATGGTGCTGATGAGCCAATACGCCCTCGGTGAAGTGCCTTTCAAAAATGTATATTTGCACGGCACGGTGCGCGATGCGAAAGGACAGAAGATGAGCAAGTCTTTGAATAACGGCATAGATCCGCTGGAAATCGCGGATAAATTCGGCGCGGATGCGGGGCGTATGGCACTGATCGTGGGCACTGCTCCAGGGACCGATAGCAAGATAGATGAAAATAAAATAAAAGGCTATAAGAATTTTGCGAATAAGATCTGGAATATCACGCGGTATATTTTGGAAAATGCTGACTTGGTACTTGGAGTACCAAGTGAACTCAGTACTCCAAGTACCAAGTTACTTGCCGAAGAATTTAGAAAAATCGCGGAAGACATCACCAGCGACATGGAACAATACCGCTTTCACTTGGCGTCTGAAAAAATTTATCATTACATCTGGCATAGGTTTGCTGATGAGATAGTAGAAGAAAGTAAAAAAAATCCAGAGATGAAAGCCGCGCTGCTGCCCCTCTGGAAAGATTGCCTGAAAGTGCTCCACCCTTTTATGCCATTCGTCACGGAAGAGATCTGGTCGCTCTTGCCATCCGCTGAAAAAAATTTACTCATGGTGGAAAAATGGCCCGCCATGGACGGGAAAACCCCTCATGACTAACGACCCGAAAATCTTGGGCCTCGCGCTTCTCGGCGGCATCATTCCCTCTCTGGTATGGTTATGGTTCTGGCTGCGTGAGAATCGCGAAAAGCCGGAACCGAAAGGCCTCCTGACGATCACTTTCCTTATCGGCATGACAGCCGTGATATTCGTTCTCCCCATAGAAAAATTCCTGCAGGCACACATCGGCTCGCATCTCGGACAGATCATCTCGTGGTCAGCTGCGGAAGAACTCATAAAATATATGGCAGTGATGATCGTGCTGTACAACACTGCATACATCAAAGAGCCGATAGACTGGGCCATATATCTCATCACCGCGGCGCTTGGTTTCGCTGCACTGGAAAACACGCTCTTCCTCATAAAACCTCTCTCACTTGATCAAGCAACTGTAGGACTCTTGACGAGCCAACTGCGTTTCCTCGGGTCTACCCTGCTCCACGCGGTGGCGAGCGGTATGATAGGTATTTCTATGGGATTAGCATTTTTTATGAATCCGGCAAAGAAGCGGATGTACCTCATCGCGGGTATTTTGGTGTCCATAGCCTTGCATGCTGCGTTTAATTTCTTTATAATGGAGAATAACGGAAGCAATTTTTTGCAAGTGTTCGGCTTCCTGTGGGTAGCGACAATTATCAACATGCTGCTTTTCGAAAAATTACGTAGAATGAGCGGCGAACTTAATTCATAGTATATGCAAAATAAAAAAAGAGGATTTTTTGAAAGACTGACGGGAAGCGTACGCATGGAAGAAGAGCACGAGGAGAAAAAACTTCCCGCGAAAAGCGACAAGCAGAACTGGATGGAAGAAGATGAGAGCGAAGCGGAGCTGACTGTGGATGTGTATCAGACGAATACTGAAATTATCGTGCAGACCATGGTGGCCGGCGTAAAGCCTGAGGATCTGGAGCTCACTATCGCTCGCGACCTTATCACCATCCGCGGCAAGCGCGAAGAGAGCCGCACCATAGATGAAGATAATTATTTCACGCAGGAGCTGTACTGGGGAGCATTTTCCCGTACGATTTCTCTGCCTGCTGAAGTGGATCCCGAAGAAGCGGAAGCCACCGAGCGTCATGGCCTCCTGACCATCAAAATGCCAAAAATAGACAAGGAAAAGAAATCCAGCCTGAAGGTAAAATCTTTGTAAGGTGTCCTCGGCAGGAATCGAACCTGCAACTATTCCTTAGGACGGAACTGTTATATCCATTTAACTACAAGGACGTAAGAATAATCTACCACAGAAATGCGATTTTGGAAAATTGGCTTTTTTGTTCTGTTATGCTAAAATGTGCCTGTGGAACCGGAAATAAAGCAAATGCTTGAGCGTACGCTCAAATTGTCTGAAGAAAACAATAAGATTATTCGCCGTGTTCGCCGTACACAAAATGTAGCATCCTTGATGCGTACATTGTATTGGGTAGTCATCATCGCCATCGGCGTGGCTTCGTATTATTTTGTCAGCCCATACATAGAAGAAGCACAGAATTTTGTGGGTGAATCACAGGATACGATAAATGGTTTTAAAAATCTTTTGCCGAAGTAAGAAGTTTAAGAAAAAATATGCCGAGGTAGCTCAGTAGTAGAGCTCTCCCCTGAAGAGGGATAGGTCGTGAGTGCGATTCTCACCCTCGGCACCAAAACCCGACTTTCGTAATTTTTTAAGCCAATCCGAGAGCCTTTGCGACGACCGGCTTATTAAAGCCGACGATAAGTTCCTCGCCGATGATGATGACTGGCACACCCATCTGGCCTGATTTTTCAATCATTTCCTTTCTCTTTTCGGGATCGGTACCGACGTTGTATTCGGTATACGTAAGATTATTTGCAGTAAAAAATTCCTTCGCCGCGTGGCAAAAGTGGCAATTCTGGGTCGTGTAAATGGTGATTGGTTTCATATGATTTAGCAAAATCACGCTTGGCGTGATTAAAAATTATTATTAATGAGTTATTATTTTAGCATACTTGCTGAAAAAACAAAATATTCTACTCGAACCATCTCTTGAAAAAAGAGAAGAGGCCGCCTGTATCGTTTTCAACTGATGCAGGTACAGGCTTCTCGTCCACTACTACTATCAGGCCTTCGCCAGGCAAGGCAAGTCCGAATTTTTCACGGATACTTTCTTCTTTGCCTTTATCGGTCTTCAATCTTTCTATGTCTGCTGAAAGTTTCTCTTTTTCTTGCTGCAGCTCAGCTAATTTATCGGCTGCCATTTGCTTATTTCTGCCCGTATTGACCGCTTTGCCGATGAATACGGCTATATTCCAAGAAAAAAGTAGGATAAGCAGTCCGAGACAGATAAGCACGGGACGAGATCGCATAAAACCCTGTTTTCCCTTTTTTTCTTGAAATTTCCTCATAATATGCTACTATCATTGTATGCTTTTCAATCAGAAAAATCAAAAGAAGATCCAGAAGGTTTGGGCCGTCCTGTGCGTGCTCATCATCATCTCTATGGTTCTGCTCTATTCCCCTATCTTTACGGGAGGAGTTAAATAATCTTTATTTATTATCCCCCGAGCGCATCATCTTCAGGAACACGTCCTGAGGGATATTTACGCGTCCGCGGTCTTTCATCTTCTTCTTGCCTTTCTTCTGCTTCTCGCGGAGCTTCATCTTGCGGGTGATGTCGCCGCCGTACATGTGCTGGGTGACATCTTTTTTGAATGCCTGGATAGTGCGGGATGAGATTATTCTGCCTAATGCTTTGCCCTGGATCTTCGTCGTAAACATCTGCTTTGGTAAAATAGTATGTAATTTTTCTACGGCGTTCTCCGCTTCTTCTTCCACGCGCTTTTTGGATACGACGCGGGAAAATGCCGGCACGGCTTCGTCCGCCACTAAAATATCTAAACGTGTTACATTCGCCTCGCGCATCTCGCCTATTTCATATGAAATTGAACCATAGCCGGAAGAGACGCTTTTTAATTCATCAAAAAAGTTCCGCATCAGCTCGCGAAGCGGCATTTTTACGGATACTGCTGAACGCGCATCGCCGAAGTTTTCTGTTTCCCCTACTTCTGCCTCGTGATCAAAAAGTAATTGCATGATACCACCGAGGTACGGTGCCGGCGTGATTATTTTCACCGCCACCCACGGCTCAAAGACCTGCTTGATAAACCCATCATCCGGGAAAAAATATGGTGAGTATACTTTCTCTGTCTTTCCATTTATCATCGTCACCTCGTAGGTGATGGACGGCGTGGTGATGACGAGCTCTAAATCAAATTCTCTTTTCAAGCGCTCGGTGATTATTTCCAAGTGGAGCATGCCAAGGAAGCCGCAGCGAAAACCGCGCCCGAGCGAACCAGAGGATTCTTCTTCGTATGAAAATGCCGAATCAGAAAGCTTTAATTTTCCGAGGGCCGCTTTCAATTCATTGAATTCATCCGCGTCTTCCGGGAAAATAGATGCCCACACGACCGGCCGCGGCTGCATATATCCGCCAAGCGCGGGCAAGGGATTTTTGAGCATGGTAATGGTATCTCCCACTGAGGCTATGCCCGGCTTCTTGATGCCGGTTACCAGGTAGCCGGTATCTCCGGCGGCCAAAAATTCGCGCGGCGTTTCTTCTGGGGAAAATGTACCGGCTTCAAGCGAGTTAAATTTTTCATTTGAAGCGGAGAAGATGAGGCTGTCCCCTTTTCGCACTTTGCCATCCAGCACGCGTACATACACGATGACGCCGCGATGGTTGGAATATTTAAAATCAAAAACGAGCGCGCGCAAATTATTATCGCCCTGATATGATTCCTGCGGTGGCGGCACGCGCTTGATGACTTCGGCCAAGAGCTCGGCCACGCCTTCGCCGGTGCGTCCGGAGACGAGCAATATCTCATCCGGATCGCAATCAAGGAGCTTTACCACTTCTTCTTTTACATCATCCACGCGGGAAAGCGGCGAGTCTATTTTTGAAAGCACTGGAATGATTTTAAGCCCGCCATCGCGCGCCATTTGCAAAGTAGTCAATGTCTGTGCCTGTACGCCCTGCGTAGAGTCTACGAGCAGTATAGAGCCTTCCACGGCCTTCAGAGCGCGGGATACTTCGTATGAGAAGTCTATGTGTCCCGGCGTGTCTATAAGGTTCAAAACGTATTTTTGCTCCCCTCCTTTTCCAAGGAGGGGGCTGGGGGTGGTGTATTCCATTCTGACGGGTTGCATCTTAATCGTAATTCCCCTTTCGCGTTCCAGCTCCATAGAATCTAGCACCTGGTCGCGCATTTTGCGCTCCTCAATCGTGTGAGTGATTTCCAGCATCCTGTCCGCAAGAGTGCTCTTGCCGTGGTCAATATGGGCGATAATTGAAAAATTCCTGATGTATTTTAAGTCCATAACGTAATATGCTCATACTAGCAAAAAAGGGTTGGATTTCAAAGCCCTTCCTGAGCGGGAGCGACGACTTTTGCTTTCCAGAATTTGGTGCGCAATGTCTGCATGAGTTCGGACAGCTCTTCGTTCTTTAGGAGATACAGCACGAGTACGCCGACGCTGATGCCGAAAATTCCGGAGATAAAGCCTTGCAAGAAAACGCCCCAAAAAGTTTCGGTGCCGAATATCGGCGAAAGAATATTGAGCAGTATGTATGAGATGAAGCCGATGAAAAACGACGCGCCGAGCGACTGCGAGAACGTGCGCATAATGAACGGCTCGTTCTTCATAAAATCACGCTTTAGGAATATCCAGAGCAAAGTGAAATTCAGTATCGTGCCCACGGAATATGCGAGCGGGAGCATCAGGACTTCGGTGCCGAGTATTCCTTCCACTTTGAAGAGCGACTCGATGAAGTCTTTGAAGAATGGAAAACGGCCAAAGAAATTGAGGAAGACGTGAGCGAGAGCCACGATAGACACGGAAGAAATAAAATTTATGAAAAGCGGACGGCGGGTATTCCCTGCCGCGTAGTATGCCCGCGCAAACAGGGCGATGAGCCCCTGCGCGATGATAGAGATAGAAAATACGGCAAGCGATGCCGCTACCAGGCGTGTATTTTCCCAGGAGAACGAACCGGAGCCGAGGATGACGCGCACTATTTGGGCGCGCAGCACGATAAAAAGAAATGTAATGGGTATGGACCAAAACACCACTTGCCGTGCCGCCGAGCGAAGCTGGGCCTTGAAGTCATCAATCTTGCCGGCAGCAAAAGAACGCGTGAGCGCGGGAAAAGCCGCCACCGCGTACGACAGGCCGATAATGCCGAGCGGTACGGACTGCAGATTGAGCGACAGATTAAAAATAGAAATAGAGCCGAGCGACAGGAAGGAAGCGAGAGCCACCACTAATATAAGTGCGATGCTGTTGAAAGAAAGTCCGAGCGTGCGCGGCAGGGATACGAGCGCCGCTTTCTTCAGATCGGTAAAATTTATGGACAGCGAAAAGCGCGGGCCAAACCCGATCTCATTTGAGGAAATGGCCTGTATCGCAAAATGCATAAATGCTCCGAATACGACACCTATAGCCAGGCCGTAAATTCCGAATGCTGGATATAAAAGCAGGATGCCGCCGATAATCCCAAAGTTATAGAGAAGCGGCGATAAAGAGTACACAAAAAATCTGCGAAAAAGCTGATTGACGGTGCCAAAAAGATTAGACAGTCCGAGCAGTATCGGCGAGAGCAGCATAATGCGCGAGAGGTCTATCACTTTTGCCTGCATTTCCGGCGTAAAACCCGGAGCGATGAATGCGGCAAGAGACGGCATAGCAAAAAATGCAATGAGAGACACGGCGATCATGATGCCCAAAAAAACGGTGAATATGTCATTTAAGAATTTACGGGCTTCTGGAGTGATTTCTTCCCCGCGCATTTTAGCAGAAAGAAATGGCACCAGGACAGTGACAGAACAGAGCGATGCGATGGATACGAATATGAGGTCAGGAACGCGGAATGCCGCGTAATATGCATCAAGCTCAGCAGAAGGCCCGATGAAATGCGCTATGGAGCGATCGCGCAAAAGGCCGAGTATCTGCGAGAGCAGAGCAAACGAGCCGAGCAGCAACGCCGCCTGGTTCACATTTCCCCACTCTTTGCCGAACATTCTCCAGATCTTCTCCATCCGTTAGAAATTTAACATATTATTAGTTATCGGTATCGTCCGTTTCTTTTTCTTTGTCATCTGCGGGCGCCGCTTTCGGTGCGTCCGATGATTTGAGTGAACGAATGTAATTCTGTAAATCCTCGCTCTCCGGAGCAGTGCGTAATGCGGCTTCAGCGTATGCGATCGCGTCTGCAGTATTGCTCTCGGCTTTTGCTATCTGGGATAGAGTGATCAGCGCATCAGTATAGTCCGGCTTCAATGTAAGTGCTGCTGCAGCATGCGTACCGGCCTCCGTGAGCTTACCTGCCACGAGGTATGCGCGCGCAATAGCCAATTTTGGACCGGGATGCAATGGTGAAAGATCAGCCGCAACCTGATAAGATTCTACAGCTTTTTCCAACGCACCCTGCACGCCGAGAGAAATAACAGCATCGTATATGGAACCGAGTGCGCGATGATTGAGAAAATTGCCGTCGTCATATGCGATGGCAGCCTCCGCCGCCGCTACGGCACGATCAAAACTAATCTGTAATTCTGATGTATCTGCATTGGGAGTATTGAACTTACTTGCGACTGACGATACTTTGATCATTTCTATCTGTGCATAGGTGCGATAATATAAATCATTGTCGTATAAATTCAAAGCTTTAGTGGTAGATGCTTCGGCTTCGGCGATAGTCGGTGCAGATATGGCTTTTTGAAAATGGACTACGGAAGCGAAACGCTCCACATACTTGAATGCTCCGGCGGCGGATGCCACCATCACGAGAACTAATAACAAAATAGAGAAAAAGCTCTTTCTCGGATCATCAAGGAAATTAAATTGCAACGACTTCCGAGATGAAAGCCCCGCGAATACGCCTGCAAGCGCGAAGGCGAGGAGGAGTATCGCCGGACCAGGCACATAGAAAAAGGCGGCACAGAAGAGGAAAAGCGAACCGAGGAAGAATGCATGTACTTGCGAGCCGGCATCCCTTTTTGCAAACAAGGAACGCACGCCGGACCACAGAAAGATACAGAAAAATACAATAAGAGATACGATACCGACTGCCCCAGTCGTCACTGCGAATGTAGGTAATGTACCCGAACCGGATTCAAATGTCGAATCCCAAAAACGAGTCGTATTCAGATCTGCAGGCTTATACAAAGACCAAGCTGTGGTAAAACGTCCCGGGCCTGTGCCGAACATCGGATGCTGAGTGAGTTCATTTTTTGCTATCACGAGAGTTGACGCAAATGAGGGGCGGACTTCCAGATTTGAAACACCGAGTCGTGTCGGCATATAATTACCGATAAAATTTCCAGCCATAAAGAATAGGAGGCATATCATCACGGTAAAGAATGGCAAGGCCGGAAAAGCCGGCTTCACATGACCTGCCGCATGGGTAGAGTTTATTTTATAGACGAATATGATGAGGGCGAATATTCCTGTGAGTCCCCACATGACGGGTGTATTTACGAGCAGAGCGATAAAAAGTGAGAGCAGAAGCACTATATACAGGGAAAATTTCTTTATGTTAGAAAGACTGTAAAATTCAAGCAGGAACAGCGAGAGCATCATGCTGAACCCCGCAAAAATACCGAGAGCAGTAAACGAACCTATGATGGTATCCGTTTTGCTTTCTAAAAAACCGAAGGAAAGAAACTGCGGCATAAAGACATGCAGGGTTTGGAAGAGAAGAAGCGCACCGGAAGCAATCATGAGCCCGATACACGTAATTCGTGCGCGTGCGCTCTCGTGAAGAATAATTGAAGAAAAAATCATCAAAATCACTGCCGCGCACATAAACCAAAAAGTTCCCGTATCAAACATCGTCCCGAAAAATGATGCTTGCGTGGCTTGTGAAAAAAATGCGGAAAGCAGAAATGCGAATGCGACGCCGAGACCCGCAAGCAGCACGGGAGAACGCGGGATAGATATCTTGCCGTCAGAAAATCGCGCGGCAGTCCAGCAGAGTATTGATATGGCGAGTCCGCCGACAAGAAGAAGTCCCTTTCCGGTCTCTATCGGTATTTTTGTGAACGGCAGAAAAAATACGGGGAGAAGCACGATGACTACAAAGAGTGACCAAAAAGAAATCTTGTCTAAAATTTTTGACATATATACTGTATAAAAAAATTAATAATAAACACGCACCGCTGAGATAGTAAGCATATTATACTCCATATAGATTTTGAAAAGCAAGCTAATTCGTCTCGTCGCAATCCGGAATATTGCTTGTATCTTTCCATAGATTACCGAGCGTATCTTTGCACAGCATCGCCGAATGCGCCGCGAATATCATAGGATTGGATACTTGATTTGTGGGATTTATAATATAGACAGAATAGTAGCCTGTATTTGGAATATCAGCTGCTAAAATAGATGCTTGCAAGTTTGGAGAATGTCCTGCGGTAGCGCCATTCCATGTGATGCTTTTTTCAACACCGTTGAACCATACCTTGGAAGACGATGTAAATCCGGCGCCCCATACGCTGAGTGTAAAAGCGGTGCTCGTATTTTTTTTAGGTATCAAAGGATCACCGAGCGAGACGATCGTATTTATCTGTGAGATAAAAGGCCTGGTACCGAGTGTAATATTTCTTGTATCGCAAGAAATGCCATTGGTTGAATTTCTTAATTCAAATGTATGAGCTCCGGAGCTATCATACGACGGGAGATACGCGTATTCTTGATCTATATTATTCATTTTAAGCGCACCGTCCAAATATACATCAAAACCTCCCGTATACCGAGGATTTCTGGTCCAGTTCAAGAGTACGCCTTGATAAGGAGAAGAAGATGCATTGGCGGGAGTCAAATTTGTGTATGAAGTTATATCTCTATTTCCTACTGGATTACCATCAAATTCAACACCATCACTAAATATATAACTATAATCAATAGTATAATTAAATATACTAATATCCATCGTATTGTCGCAATCAAGGTTTTCATTCAGATCATATACAAACCAAAAATAATTTGCTCCTGATTGCAATACTTGATCACCGTCAAATGATTCCGATCCACCGCCATTCAAATTAGATAAATCAAAACTAAATTGAGTATTTGTATCAAATGTAGAGGTAGTCGTGTAAAATATTTGAATAGCCGATGTATTACTTGCAGATGCAGTCGGGGTCATATCTCCCAAATCAGGGACTAGGTTGGTCAAATGCAGCGGATTATCGGCGCCGGTCGTATGTATTACTAGTAATGCCATGACCGCGTCATCTTCACCGGGATATAAATCTGACGATTCAGGATGCGTCACGACGGTAGATGAGATTACCATGTCAGCAGCAGAGACTTTCAGTGGAGCATATGCATACGGTGCAACCAATGCAAAAATAATTGCGAGTGAATGTATGAGGAGAATATTTTTTTTAAAATATATTTTTTTCATACTACATACAATCTTCCGTACCGTCAGAATCATTCCATAACGCGCCGGCATCATCTACGCAGACGATGCCTTCATTCGTACCCGATGGCGCGGACGTCGGAAGATTTTCTATTCGTACGGCTGGAGTAGTGGCAGTGGCGCCAGAGCCCACTACATGTAATTTGGTAGATGGTGCAGTAGTACCAATTCCCAAATTTCCATTCTCCATAATCCTCATTCTTTCTGCATAAGTTCCACTTGTATCTGTAGTATAAAATCTCAAATCTGTCGGAGTGCTTCCTACGCTCCACGTCGCCGGAGCAAAAGCTGCTATCCTTGCGCCGTCTATAAAAGCAGCACCATCATATCCTTTGAAAACATACATTCCAAAAGAATCTCCCGATTGACTAGCTGTCGGAGAAGCTTTCGTGCCTCTGGCATTTGCCATCACAGTCAATGGATGTCCTGTGGTTGCACCTGCATAGTTTGCGATATAAGTAAGCGGGTATCTGGCTGAAGTTGAAGAAGTATTTTCTACAAAAGCACCGATAGTCGCATCTGCACCTGAAACGTGTAGTTTAGCTTCTGGTGTTCTCGTGCCTATACCCAAATACCCAGCTTGCGATAATGTCATAGCATAGTCTAGGGTTGTAGAACCATTTGGCGTTATCGCCCACGTCATATCAGTGCCATTTGCAGATGGACTCCAGTTTTCTGTCGCTGTTACTTCAAAATATCCCTTACTTCCTGTAAAAGCACTGCCTGTATGTCCTCGGAAAGAAAACGAACCGAGTGTCATTCCATTTGTAATTGCGGTGGGTGTAGCTTCTGTTCCATTTGCTCTACGGAATACATTTTGTGCTCCGCCACCTGAAGAGGTGGAATCGTATGAAGTAGCTACGTAGCCATTAGTAGTTGTCGTTATAAGTTCAGGGTTTATGTCTTGAAAAGTAGTAGATCCTCTAAAAATAGAAGTGCCATTTACATCCAATAATTTTGTAGGAGTTGTAGTACCTATTCCTACATTTCCAGCACTGTAATAAGCACTTGTTCCCGATGCGGTCCATACAGAACTCACCGAGCAATTCGCGGATCCCGGAGTACACGACGGATTGAGCGTTTCACCCGCATAAAAACCGTCCGATCCGGGACTATCGCTGGCGATACTATGTAGATTAGTACCGACTAAAATGAAAAAAAGCAGAAAGAAAGCTGTTTTCCAATGCTTGTGTATGATGTGTCTGATTAAATGCATAAATATAATTTATTAGGTCTATATATTATATCATATATTTTCAAAATTACCTAACAATGTTAATAAGTCTGTTTTTAACATAAATCACTTTCTTCGGCTCCTCACCCCCTAAAAATTCAATGACTTTTGGCATGTGCAAGGCCATGCTCCGCACATCAGCCTCGGCAGTATCCGGCGCGATGAGCATCTCTCCCCTGACCTTGCCATTCACCTGCACAGCTATTTTTATTTCATCATCCACGATGAGCTTCGCATCATATTCCGGCCATGCAGATAAGTGAATTGATTTCTTCTCCCCCATGCCGCGCCACAATTCTTCCGCAATATGCGGCGCAAATGGCGCAAGGATTTGCAAAAACTTTTTGAAATCATCCCTGGAAACAGATTCCGCTTTTTCCATTTCTCCGGCGAGAATCATCATGGAAGATACGCATGTATTAAAACTCATAGTCTCAATATCTTCAGAAACTTTTTTAATAGTTTTATGGAGAAGCCTCGCCTGATGCTTTTGCTCAGTCGCTCGGTTCTCCTCGCTGGTGCGAGGCCACTCCTTCTCAAAAGCATGCAGGCTCGGCTTCTGGGCGATCCTAAAAACTTTTTCTATAAATCTCCGCGGGCCGATCATGCTTTCCGTGCTCCATACCACTGCCTGGTCAAACGGGCCCATGAACATTTCGTACAAGCGCAAAGTATCCGCTCCGTATGTCTTCACAATGTCGTCCGGATTTACCACATTGCCTTTAGACTTTGACATCTTGTCCCCTCCTTCAGCCAGGATCATGCCATGCGAAGTGCGCTTCATGTACGGCTCGCTCGTCGGCACAAGCTTTAAGTCAAATAAAAATTTATGCCAGAAGCGCGAGTATAAAAGATGTAAAGTCGTGTGCTCCATGCCGCCGTTGTACCAATCAATGCCACCAGACTTTTTGTCCATCCAGTATTCCAGAGATTTTTTGGAGGCAAATTCTTTTTTATTCTTCGGGTCAACATAGCGCAAGAAATACCAGGAGCTTCCCGCCCAGTTCGGCATCGTGTCCGTCTCTCTTTTTGCTTTACCTTTGCACTTCGGGCACTTCACATTTACCCAGGCGGAAATATTCGCCAGAGGACTCTCACCTGTATCCGTCGGCGCGTATGATTTCACTTTCGGCAGGACTACCGGCAAGTCTTTTTCCGGCACAGGCACTTCGCCGCAATCATCACAGAAGATAAGCGGTATCGGCTCACCCCAATATCTCTGGCGGGAAAAAACCCAGTCGCGGAGCTTGAATTTCGTTACCATCTTTCCGCCAACAGCTTCAGTTATTTTTTTTCTTGCTTCTTCTGAAGAGAGGCCGTTAAATTTTCCTGAATGTACTAAAATGCCATCATTTTTATAGCACACTAATTCATTTAAAAAAGAGTTCTTAGCCAACATACACCAAAGATTTTTCTGATCTCTGACAAAAGGCTCCCATTCTCTAAATTTTACAAACCACTCTGTTGCATGATTAAAGAAATCTGATTGAATTTCTTTTTTAAGTACAATAATGTTCTCATTTCCCAGTATCTCAACCCAATTGTCTTTTTTGATATATTTTTGAACAAGAGATATAAAATCGTGAAGATTTTCTTTATTTAAAGTTACCCTAATATGCTCGCGTTTACTGATAGCACTTATTGATAAATCAAAACTGATATTTAACTTCCGTAATTCTGTTTTAAAAGCAAGTTCATTTTCTAAAGTAGGCGCTACGACTATAGATTTGAGTAAATTTTTAGAAACGACAGTCTGTTTGATTAAGAGATCATATCGATTCGCGAACTCAAAATCGCGCTCGTCATGCGCGGGCACGGCCATCACTGCGCCGGTGCCGTAACTCGCGAGCACATAGTCCGCAATCCATACGGGGATTTCTTCGCCGTTTGCCGGATTGATTGCTTTGATGCCTTTCAATTCCACGCCCGTCTTTTCTTTATTTTCCGCAGTGCGTTCTAATTCATCTTTCTTTTTTACTTCACTTAAATATTTTTCTACTTCCGAAAAATTCTTGATTTCAGGTTTCAATTTTTGCACGAGCTCATGCTCCGGCGCGAGCACTACATAGGTAGCGCCAAAAAGCGTATCAGCGCGTGTGGTAAATACTTTTATTTTTGGAACTATTTCAGCTAAAAGCTCAGGAAATTCTTCAGAACCCATATGCTCTAGCACAAAATGTCCCCTGTTTTCCAAAAGAATCAATTTACCACCGAGTTTAGTATGAGCTTCCTTTGCACTTGCAATCATATTCGGATGATCGTTGTTTGAGTAGAATATAATAATTTCATTAAAATACTTTTTCAGTGATGAATCGTAAGTGAAATCTTTCAGCTTGCTGGTCCTGATATACTTTTCCGATTTGAGCAAAGAAGGCGCAATAAGGATGAGCTTGTTTATTTTTCTTTTATTTTCACTCAACCATCGCAACAAAAAAGCGGTGCCGGCACTGTGCCCAATAAGTGTCGTATTTTCATCTATATCATTTTTTTCAAAAACTTTTTTCCAAGCAATATAGTCAGGTTTCCAATCTTCAGGATAAAGATCGTTTGAAACACTAAAACCGGCATTTTCAAGCTGTTTTTTAATCCATGGCTTCCAATGACGCATATTCTCAAGTTTCCCTATCTTGGATGAAGATTCATCTTTATTTGAACCATGCACGATAATTACATTACCGGCATTATTCTTTATTGCAAATTCAATCTCGCTCCCCTCGCTCCGGCCTATCCAATTCCTCTGCTGGATTTTTATTTTCTCTAGATAATTTACATCATCCAAATCTTTATCCAAACGATCAGCATATTTCGTGATAGCCAGCATCCACTGCTCTTTCAATCTTTTCTCAGTTGGTCCGCCGCAGCGCTCGCACACGCCGCCCGCGGCTTCTTCATTTGCCAGGCCTATCTTGTCCTTCGGGCACCAGTTTATTTCCGTCTTCGCTTTGTACGCGAGACCTTTTTTGTACATCTGGAGGAATATCCATTGCGTCCATTTGTAGTACGCGGGATCGGTCGTATTCACTTCGCGGGACCAGTCAAAAGAAAAACCGAGCGCTTTTAATTGCTTGCGGAACATATCCGTATTATCTTTCGTCACTTTCGCCGGCTGGATGCCGGTCTTGATGGCGTAGTTTTCTGTCGGTAAGCCGAACGCATCCCAGCCGATGGGGTACAGGACATTGTGCCCTTCCATGCGGCGCTTGCGGGCGATAATATCCATCGCAGTGTTTGAACGGATATGGCCGACATGGAGGCCGGCGCCGGAAGGATACGGGAATTCTATCAGCCCGTAAAACTTTTTCTGCTTGGAGCTATTTTGGGCTGTATAGATTTTTTTCGCTTCCCATTCCTTCTGCCACTTTTTTTCTATTTTTGTGTGGTCGTAACTTTTCATATTACTCTTTGTCCGGCTTTGGATATGGCGGATATATTTCGGGGTCTATCGTGCGAGCAAAGCACGTGCGTCCGGCTTCGTGATCCCAGCTTTCATTCATACCGCCGCCTCCGGGATACGGATATGATACTGCCACATCACGCTCCGCCGTCATCGGCATGACGCCGCCGCCTTTGCCGTAATTATATTCCTGCCAGCCTTCCGGCATCGGAAGTGAGAATGTAGCACACAGTTCAAATGATAAATTCCCCGTCTTTGTATATTCATACACATTTCCTTTCTGGAATTCTGGATCCACAGGAACCATGTAGCTCGAGATCGGGTCTTTCATATCGGCAAAAGATGCTGGTAATTTTTCTTTCTGCTGCCAATAGCTGATGATCTGCCACTGTATATTTTGAAGATCATCTGTACGGCGCTGGTCCAGCTGGAGTTTTCGCTGGTCCATCGGACTACCGATGATAAAGAAGCTCCACACGATGAGCGCAATCACGAGGATTGGGCTCACCCACGCACTGATACGGCGCAAGATATTTCCCCAGCGCCAGGTAAAAACATCTGCAGCGAAATAATAGATGATCATCTTTGCAGCCATACCCGCCACCAGCACTTTGAGGATGAAGCGGATAGTAATCTGCCCGCCGACAAAATATTTTACGAGCGTAATGAGATCAATGAGAATGACGGCCGCCGAAAGAAAGAGGACGACATATATCATCCATTTGCGGATGACGCGCTCCGTCTCGGAAAGATTTTCAAGACTGACTTTGCGCCAAAAATGCACGAGCACAAGCAATGCTGGAAATACGATGATGAGCGTGGCGAGTGCCGTGCGCGCCGAATCAAACTGGTAGGTATTGTAGCCGTACTGATACATGGCATTGAGCACATCAGGAAATTTTTTGTTTAATATTTCAAATGCAAGATTCAAAAATGACACCACCGAGGCGATGAGCGTCGTCAATACCCCTAAAGAAAGAAAGAAATACCCCGCACTGAGCTTTATTTTTGTTTGTGTTTCCATATCATATAATATATCATACTTTGTATGGATAAGAAATTTGAAGAATTTTCTAAAAAGCTCACCCGCTTCATAGGCTCGCCGGCATCCATCGCCCTCCATACGATATTTTTTATCGGTATTTTTTCATTGCGATTTTTTGGAGTGGCAGTGGCGGATATTCTGCTCATTCTCACTACGATTGTTTCACTTGAAGCCATATATCTTTCCATTTTTATCCAGATGACGGTAAACCAACACTCTAAAGAATTAGAAGAAGTGTCCGAAGATATAGAAGAAATTCAGGAAGACGTGGATGAAATCCAAAAAGATGTGGAAGAAATCGCCGAGGATGTGGAGGATATTCAGGAAGACGTGGAGGAAATTGAGGAAGAAATCAAACCTGCCAGATAGCAGTATTTGAAAGCGGAATTGCGCGAGAGTTTGATTTTTCTAAAATACACAATTCGCCCGCCGCTACTTTTCCGCCGAAAGATTTTAAAGATTCTTCTAACGCATATGATAAAGATAGAGACGAGGAATCCACTGCGTAGGAATTTAGAATTACAAAAAGCGGTTTTTCAGAAAGAATTTTTGCAACATTTTCTAAAAGTTTTGGTAGCATTTCTTCTATTTTCCACGTCTCCCCTTTTGGACCACGGCCGAATTTTGGCGGATCCATGATCACCGCATCATATGTGTTTCCTCTTTTTATTTCGCGCTCCAAAAATTTTAATACATCGTCCACTATCACTCGCAAAGGCTTATCTTCAAATCCCAAATGACTATTGAGTTTTTGATTTTCTTTTAGTAAATCTATGCTTTGTTTTGAAGCGTCCACATGCGTCACTTCTGCGCCGGCTTGCAAAGCGACGAGGCTCGCCACTCCTGTGTACCCGAACAAATTTAAAAACTTTACTGGTTTCTTTGCCTTACTAATTTGCTCATTGATAAATTCCCAATGGCTCGCTTGCTCGGGGAAAAAAGAAAGGTGGCGAAAAGAAGTCGGTGAAGCGAAGAATTTCACATCTCCCCAACTCATCTCCCATTTCTTTTCGCAATTTCCGCGAGGACTGTCCTTGCGGAAAACCCAACCTGCTTTTGCACCGGTCTTGGAGCTCCAAAATTTCCCGTCAGCATTTTCCCATTCTTTTTTATCTAAAGTCTTTTTCCATACCGCTTCTTCATATGGACGCACAAAAACATATTGCCCAAAACGCTCCAGCTTCTCGCCTTCACCAGTGTCTAGCATTTCATAGTCTTTCCAGTTTTTTGCTGTAAAAATCTTTATTTCTTTCATCTTTTTATATTACCACGCAAAACTGAAATACTCCCTCTTATAAGTAAAAACCGATCTATTTAAGCAGAAAACGAAGTGTGGAGACGAGACGAATCTTTTTGAATTCTGGAGAGCCTGGGTCTTTGTCGGTGATATCAAATACACCTTGATTTCCTCTCACTATCCCTCCGATAGAGGAGCCAGAATTTACTGCAAATTGTGATGCTGTATCACGAGCATTTTTTATAGCTTCTGCGAGCATTTCTGGCTTGATACTGTTTAAATCTGAGAAATTAAATGAAATCGAATTTTGCGTAAGCACCACACCTTTTTTTACGAGCATCAAAGTCTCATTTGAGCTCTTTTTTGCTTGATCTACTTTGTTTGTATACACGGAAATTTGATTCATAGAATTATATCTAAAGACAGCTTCTCTGTATGTATCTTGATATATATTAGCAGGAGCTATGTTCACTTCACTATCCTCAAAACCTTGTTCTTTGAGAAAAGTTTTAATGGTCGTTAAATTCTTTTCAATATCTGCATAAAGCATATCTATGCTATTTGATTTAACTTCAAAATTCATAGACCAGATGGCGGTGTCTGCTTTTACAATTTTTTCAGACAATCCTTTTACTTCAACATATGCACCTTGATCTGAAAAACTCTTGGCTGCGATAAAAAATGCTACTGCAAATAAAACGAGTGCGATGCTGATAAATAACTTTCCATTGTTTTTAGTTTTTTCCATTAGTTTATAATAGCATGCAAAGATGCATTATACTAATCACGCAATACTGAGATACTCCCATCTTTTCTTATTTCTATCAGATGAGACGGCTTACCTACGAGTGTGCCGCCTGATACATAAAAATCTACCTGAGTATTAAAATATTTTTTGGCTTGTTTGATATTTTTCGCGGGAGACATGCCTTGCAAGTTTGCACTTGGCGCCACCAGCGGGCCTGTCTTGTTCAAAATTTCAATCAAGCTCTTTTTCTTCGGCAATCTGAAAGCCGTACCGCCGATAATAATACTCACCTTCCCCGGCCAAAACTTTTTCAACATTCCGACATTCTTGAGAATGTGAGAATGTCGTATGCCGAATTTTTCTAAGTCAGAAATTTTTGAAATTAAAACGATGAGCTTCTTATCCGCATCGCGGCCTTTCAATTTATAAATCCGCGCGATGGCTTTTTTTGAAAACGCGCTACCCACCAACCCATACAAAGTATCCGTCGGCATCACGCCCACGCCGTCTTTTTTAAGAATTTTTATAACTTCGCTTTTTTGCATTAGAAAATTGGCAGGCGGTTTATCTTCGCCGCCACGATAAAATCATTTTCCGACAATCCGCCGATGGAGTGCGTAGAAAGCTCAATGAGCACATTCTTATATCCCGTGAGGTGCACATCCGGATGATGCCCTTCTTCCTCGGCGATGTCCGCAATCGGCCCAGAAATAAAATCCACCGCCTGCACGAAGTTATTAAAAACAAACTTCCGGCTTATCTTCTTGCCTCCCTCTCCTACCTCCCACCCCGGTACTTGCACCGCATAATCCGCCGCCTCCGCAGACGAAAAAGGCTTCATATTCTTATCCTCGCACGCTTTGCATTTTTTGTCGGCTAGATTCATAGGATTATAATACCCTTATTTATGGGTTAAAGAAAGAGCCATCACTTTATGCGTGATGGCTCTTTAATGTTACTTTTAGAAATAATCTGAACTAGGCATAAGTCTCAGCAAAAGCTTTGCTCTCAATGAGATATGGCTCACCACCCATATTCGTGCCGTCCACATCACAGGTGTCTGCAATCATACAATTCTCGTCACCAGTCTGAGGCGAACCCCAGGAAGCCATAATTTCAATTGGCTTATTAAATGGATTCTTAATTGCACGACAGTAGCCCTTGGCCTGATAGGTTTTATCCGTATCAGTAGATTCATACCGGTTAAAGAACTTCTCCTTGCTGATAATATACTGCTCGCCAGACGGATTCGTCATAATCCAATCATCTACTTTGGCAGTATTTGTCGTTTCCTCTGCGCCACTCGCAAGTTTAGTGACGATTACTTCACCTTCAGTTGCTGGTCGTGCCTGCACGAGTCCCTGCTTTTTGAAGATAGGTGCTTTTACAAGCGCAGTGATAATTTCAGGTGATTTACGGTCAATTTTTTCAAACATAGTTTTTTCTCCTTTTTGTTTTAAATGTTGTTGAATTATTTCCATATCATCATATACTATAATTAATAATTTGTCAATATCTAAATTTTAAACTCAATAACACATTCGCTTCGCTCAGTATCTACGAATTCAAAATTATATTTTGAATTCTACGACATCCCCGTCTTTCACAATATATTCCTTCCCTTCCGTGCGGACTTTGCCTTTGGCGCGGGCTTCGCTGTAGGAGCCTGCGTCTAGCAGATCTTGCCAATTCACCACTTCCGCGCGGATGAATTTGTCTTTGAAATCGGTATGAATGGCTGTGCCGGCGATCGGCGCAGTGCTGCCTTTTTGTATCGTCCAGGCGCGCGTTTCGTCTTCGCCGGTGGTGAAAAATGTTTCCAGTTGGAGCAATTTGTAGCTCTCTTTAATCAGGTCATCCAAGCCCTCCTCAAAAATCGGGTCAATTTTTACATAATTACTGTCCAATTTCGGAATGATGGCATCCACCACATTTTCATTTGCGGCCGAGACATTCAGGCCGTACAGCACCGGCTTCGCGGAAATAAGGTGCATGCTTTTTAAAACTTTCTTTTCTTCTTCATCTAATATGACGCTATTTGCCATCTTGGAATCAAGTAATACCTGCTCCACTTTTTTTAATACAGCATCTTCTTTCACCGCTTCTTTATCTCCCCTTTTCACATCGCGGGAAAGATTTGCCAGGCGCTTCTGTACTGTTTCCAAGTCTGCAAGAATAAGTTCAAAATTAATCACGGCGATATCCTGAAGGGGATCTACTTTATTCGCCACGTGGATGACATCTTTATCCTGAAATGTGCGCACCATATGTAATATCGCATCTGTCTCGCGGATATTCGCCAAGAATTTATTTCCGAGGCCTTCGCCCTTCGCCGCACCAGCTACGAGGCCGGCGATGTCTACGAATTCCACAGCAGCCGGCAAAGTCTTTTTTGATTTTGAAAATTCAGAGAGCTTCCACAAGCGCTCATCGGGAACTGCCACCACGCCCACGGATGGGTCAATCGTGCAGAATGGATAATTTTCCGCCGGCACGCACTTTTTCGTCAGCGCGTTGAACAGCGTTGATTTGCCAACATTTGGGAGACCTACGATTCCGATGGATAATGACATAGGGAAAATAATAGCAGAAATTGCCTCAAAAAAACAGCCTATTCGTATCGTAGGGCATCTATCGGATTGAGTTTGGAAGCGCGGCGGGCGGGATAATAGCCGAAGACGATGCCGATGGCGGCGGAGACGCCGAATGCGAGGAGCACGGATGAGAGGGATACCTGCGTCTTGACGATGCCGAGAGAAGTGACGCCGTAGGAGATAAGCCAGCCGAGGACGACCCCTATCACCCCGCCGATGAAAGTGAGCATCACCGCTTCGGCCAAGAACTGCAGGTTGATGTCGCGGCGCTTTGCGCCGATGGCTTTGCGCAGGCCGATTTCTTTGGTGCGCTCGGTGACGGTGGTGAGCATCATGTTCATGATGCCAATGCCGCCGACGAGGAGCGAGATGGAAGCGATGGCGGCGAGGAAGACTGTAAAGGTGTCTATGACGGTGGTGAGCGTGCCTAAAATATCTTCCTGCGAAATGACGGAGAAGTCAGCTTCGGCGACATCATGCTCCAACAGCAAGGCATTGGTGACGGCATCTTTGACCGCAGTCATCTGGTCCTTGTTGGTGACGGAGACGGAAATGGTGGAAAGGTAATCATAGCCGGAAAGAATTTTCTGCATAGTGGAAAGCGGCACGAATATCATATCATCCGGTCCGGAAAATCCCGCCCCGCCTTTGGCGGTGAGCACGCCGACGACGGTGAAATTTACTTTTTTGATGCGGATGCTTTTACCAAGAACACTCTCGGCATCCTGGTCAGGGAAAAGGTCGGTGGCCACGGTCGCGCCAAGGACTGCCTGCCTGCCGATGCTTCGCTGATTGGCTTCTGAAATGAAAGAGCCGGTGCCGACGGCGATATTGTGCACGGGGGCATAATCCGCCACTGCGCCGGTAATTGTGGTATTGGTATTATTCCCCGCCGCTACGACTTGGAAACGGCTGGAAATTTCGGGTGAAACTGTACCCACACCGTCTATCCGCGCGATGACTTCTACATCGTCATTCTTCAAGGTCTGCGCGCCGCCGCGCCCGGAAGAGACGATGCCGCGCCCCGGCTGAACGACTCCGGGAATGATGGTGAGTAGATTTGAGCCGAGCCCTTCAATGGAGGACTGGATGGATGCTTTCGCCCCGTTGCCGATGGACACCATGGCGATGACGGACGCGATGCCGATGACAATGCCGAGCATCGTCAAACCCGACCGCGCTTTGTTCGCGGAGAGGGCGGAATATGTTTCGTGTAAGACGTCGTATAATTTCATTTTACTTTTTTATTGTATGTAATGCTGATGGATGACTTTTTTAGTGTGCGTCTTCCTATCTTCTGTAAGCAGTCCGTCTTTTATGAAAAGTATCCTGTCCGCGTGTTCGGCGACATCCTGCTCGTGCGTGATGAGCACGACGGTGCGCCCGAATTCTTTGTTGAGCTTCTGGAATGTGCCGAGCACTATCTCGCCTGTCTTGGAATCCAAATTGCCTGTGGGCTCGTCGGCAAGAATGAGCGAAGGATTGTTCACCAGCGCGCGGGCGATGGCGACGCGCTGTATCTGCCCACCGGAAATCTGATTGGAAAGATGCAGAAAGTGAGCTTCATCCAGCCCGGCGGAGATGAGCGCTTTTTTGGCGCGGCTTTCCCGTTCTTCCGCCGATATGCCTTCATAGACGAGTGGGAGCATGACATTCCTGAGCACCGTAGTGCGCGGCAGGAGATTGAATGCCTGAAAGACGAAGCCTATCTTGTCCCGCCGGATATCGGCAAGCTCATCGTCGGAGAGCGTAGAGACATCCTTGCCGTCCAGAAAATACTCGCCGCCAGTGGGATTATCCAGCGCGCCGAGGATGTGCATGAGGGTGGATTTTCCGGAGCCGGACGGACCCATGATTGCCACGAATTCGCCGTCCGCTATGGTGAAGCTGACACCTTTCAATGCTTGGAATTCCACATCGCCGGTCTTATATATCTTGGTGATGTTTTTTATTTCAATCATATTAGTTTGCTTTAATTGCCACTGCGGAAATTTCCGCCGCCCGCGGGGCGGGTACTGGTACTCGGAGAACCGAACAGGCTCGGGGCTGCGGTCGCGGCGGCTTTGGCGCCCGTAGGGAGGATGGTGCGCACGACGATTTCATCCCCTTCCTTCACTCCAGAAATTATTTCGGTCAGGGAATCATTTGAGATGCCGACCTCCACCGGCACTCTGCGAGGCGTAATTTTGGAGATAACGCCCGCGCCGCGCTCGGCCTCCGGGAGAGGCTCGCTGAACATTTCCATATAGCTCTGACCGTTCTGGGATTTGACCGCGCTGTTCGGCACGATAAGGACATCCTCTTTCATGTCGGTGATGATTTCGGCGGAGACGCTCATCGCCGGCTTTATCCTTTCATCCTGCGTGTCAAAACTTATTTTTACATTATAGGTGACGACTCCTTGCGAGGAAGTGCCGAGAGAATCTATTTCCGCCACCGCGCCCGCGATGGACAGATCGGGAATGGCGTCAAAAGTGAGCGTCGCTTTCTGCCCGATTTGTATTTTTGCCACGTCCACTTCATTGAGAGAAATTTCGGCGAACTTGTTCGCGGTGATGAGTGTGGCCACCGCAATGCCGCTGGAAACGGAATCGGACTTTTTAAAATTCATCGCCGCCAGCGTGCCGGCAAACGGCGCGCGGATGAAATAGTCCGACAGTTTTTCTTTGGCATCGGCAAGAGCGTTTTCCCGCTGTTTGAGCGAGAGCTCGGAAGACCGTATATCCAGACTGTCCGATCCCTCGCGCAATTTTTCCAGGGACTGGGTCTTCTGCGGAATTGAAAAATTCGCGTCGCGAATGGAATTTTTTATATTGAGCAAAGAAAGGAGGTGTGAATTCGTGTCGCCTGTATAAGAACCGAGGCTCGCAAGATGCGTGTATGATTTCGGCACGATATCCATGCCCCGCGAAGTGAGCCTGTCCTGATAATACTGGATGAGGTTCGTAGTGCTCTTCACTGCTTCAGCCATTACTTTAGTCGTATCATATGTCTTGGTTATCAGCACTTCTATGGCGACAGCATCGTCATAGCGGGTGGCATTCTTGTAGTCTGAAAAATTCTTGTCATATGCCGCTTTCGCCGCCTGATATTTTTTGTCGGCGTCTTCTTTGTATACTGTAGATTTTCCGTCGTCATTATATTGGTCGCGGGCGGAATCGGCGTAATAAGAAATATTCCACTGCACGGAAGAGCTAGACGCATCGGAAGAATACAGGATGTCATACAGTCCGGTCATAGCACCCGGCAAATCCAGAAAGGCGTTTGCCACCGTATTGAATCCGTCGTCATACGCTTTCACGAGGTCGGCTTTGGCTTTGGTCAGTGAATTTTCCGCTTCAAGAATAGAAAGAGAATCAGCTGGCTTCATTAATTTTTCCAAAGATAATTTTGCGGACTCTAAACTTATCTCCGCATCGCGCACTGACTTCTGCGCCTCTTTCGCATCCAGCTGGAAGAGCAAAGCGCCGGCGGCCACTTTCTGCCCCGCCTGCGCAGCGACATATGTCACATCGCCGGAAACTTTCGCTTTTATGTCCACCTGGTTCGTGGAAGATACTTGTCCGCTCGCATTGATGGAAGAAATGACGGCGCCTTTTTTTACCGCCGCGGTCACATATCGTACATTCCCATCCGTGCTCCTCGCTGCCTGTACCAGCTTCCAGCCTGTGAAAATAACGACGACAATGATCACCGCGCTCCAGAACTTATGAGCAAGAATCCATTTTTTAAATTTTAGAAAAAAGTTTTTCATATTTTATTGAGCAGGCTTACTGCCAGGTTTTGCGCCAGGTGAAGGCAGGAGGCGAATAAGTTTTGCCTCTATCTCTCCGTTATCATTTGGACTGCCGAGCACGATAATGAAATTTCCGACTTTCAACTCATCTGCTTTCAGTGTATCACGGAACTCGCGGATTTCTGTCGAACCACCGACAACTACCGTCTTTTCAAACTTGTCCTGCCCGGCAACTATGATTTGAGGAAGCGCGATGCTCACGATTTCTCCGACGGCGCCGTGCCCTCCCGGCATATCGGAGCCGCCCGGCAATTTGCGTCGCGCAAACCCGTCATCCCGTGGATTCCTGAAATTTCTTTCAAAACTGTCGCCGAAATGGCGTGCAAATGTCGATCTTCGCTCACCGACCGTGATGCCTGCCTGGAAAATAATAAGCGCGGCAATGGCAATACATAAGCCGATGAGAATGCCTTTGAACGATGCTGATTTGATGTATGCTTGTATGTTCATATTTTTAATTTAATTGATAAACGATGGAATCAAGTGCGGTCGCATGTTTCTTGCCAAAGTACGAACCGAAGCGAGCAAGACTGCTAGGGCGATGAGCGAGAAAGTCATGCCGGCAAACGGAAGAGATTCAGTAAGCGATAAAAATAATTCCTTCCAAGAAGCAACGACAATATCCGTGTCGGAAAAAAGAAGGGATACGTAACTGTAAAAACCCGACTGTAAAAATCCTTGAACCATATATTTGACCGCAAACACTCCGCTGATTACCGAAGAAAACGCTACTAGAAGCGCCGAAGCGGCAAACACGCGGGCACGCTTCAGTTCCTCTTTTTGTATGGAGGCAAGCACTTTCGTATAAAGCCTTTCCAACTGCTGCATCCTGTCCATACCAATACTACGAAAAAAGAATGCATTTTGGTGCATTCTTTCTGTTAGCTCAAGCTGCCTGCGCTTCCAACAAGCGCCGCAATGCCGTAAGCCCTCTGCGATACTGGCTTTTTACAGTATGAAGCGGCTTTTGCAGGAGTTCCCCGATTTCAGTAAATGTCATATCATGTTCGTGCTTAAGCGTGAGCACCTCCTTATAATCAGGATTAATCTTTTCAAGGAGCATGGCGACATACTGCGCATCTTCGGCACGAGCCAAAAGCTCGTCCGGCAGAGGCATCTCGTCCGCAAGCGTTGCCGTCAACATGTTCTCTCCGTCAGTATTTGCAATATCCGCTTCAAATGAAGAAAACAGAATTTCCTTTTTCTTTCTCAAGATATCAATCGCCGTATTGCGGATGATTGTAAAAAGCCATCCCCGAAAGCTCTTGCCCGGAATAAACTTCCGCATATTCTTCCATGCCTTGGTAAAAGATTCCTGCGTCACATCTTCGGCAATCTGTGCGTCATTCGTGAGCTTCCGTGCAAAAGAATAGGCGTCGGTAAAATAACGTTCCACAAGAACAGCGAGCGCCTTTTCATCGCCTTCAAGATAATCGGATATCAATTGTGTGTCGTCTCTGTCCATAATTATGCCAATTTTTTCAGCTTGTCCTGGTACTTCTGCATCACCTGCATCGCGGCAGTCTGCTGGTCTGTTCCTTTTTTCATTTCCTCTTGTATCTCAGAGGCGATAGTCTTAAAAAGCTCCGGATCTTTTTCCATCATCGCGATGACCATATCTATCTGCGCCTCCGGAATGCCTTGCATCCGGAGCATTTTTTTCAGCAAAAAGTTTTTGAACATTTAATTTAATTCCGGTTTGGCTGGCTCGATGTCACATGTGCCGTTACAGATTTTGCTGCAATTTTCACACGTGCCATTTTCATGCTTGCCGTCGCCGCATTTGCATTCCATCAGCGGCTGGCCGTGCTTTGCGCAATTTGGATCCTGGCACACGCCTGGCATTTCCGACACGCCCCCGCACCCTCCCGTACATATATAATGTTTATTCATATTTATATTATACTATATGTGTATGGATAAAAGCCAACAACTTAATGAGATCCATAAAAAATGGTTCCAAAAATGCGCCTGCGAGCTGAAAAAGACGGCTACCCAGCCTGTGCCGGGTGATGGTAATCCGAAAGCCGAGATAGTCTTCATCGGCGAAGCGCCGGGTAAAAGTGAGGATGAGCAGGGCATTCCCTTCGTTGGCGCCGCTGGAAAATTCTTAAATGAGATGTTGGCGGAAATTGGCCTGAAGCGCGAAAACATTTATATCACCAACATCGTAAAATACCGCCCGCCAAACAATCGCGATCCCCTGCCGGAAGAAAAAGACGCGTGCCGCGAGTGGCTCTTGGAAGAATTAAATTTCATAGACCCGAAGCTTATTATTTTCTTAGGCAGGCATTCCATGAATGACTTTTTCCCCGCGGAAAAAATATCCGCCATCCACGGCAAGCTCCTCATCAAAAAATTCGCCAAATTAAACACAAAACATTTCTTCCCCCTCTACCACCCCGCCGCTGCGCTCTACAATGGCGGTATGCGAGAAACATTAATGCAAGATTTCAAAAAAATTCCGAAGGTGCTGAAAAAAATTAATCTTTAAGCTTCCTGTATTTCCACCCCTCAAAGAAAAGGCTGAAAAGTTTTTTAACGGAGAGGACACCGGAGAAGAACATGAAGTCTATCATGTGGCGCATGATGTATGCCGGATAGCCATACATGCGAAATGGGCCCATGACGAATACGCCCCAATTATCACCGACGGGAATAGAAAATGCTGTTTTCTTCGGCTTGTATTTTTTTGGTTCGCGGCCTTTTGTCCGAGCGGCGATGACATCCGCGACATATTCGCCGTCATAAATAGCAGTTTGCGCGAGACCGGAATACGGCGTGGCTGCCGCGTCGCCGATGATATACACGCTATCCGTACCTTTCGCGCCTAAATATTCATCCACTTCTACTCTTTTATTCTTGGCAAAAGAAAGTCCTTGTATCGTAGATATAAGGCGGTTCAATTGCGTGCCGGCCGTCCAGATGAGTGTCTTTGCTTGAAGGGACATATCTTTCATATATACTTGTTCTATCTCTTCTTTCACTACGAAGCGATTCAGGAATACATTGATGCCGAGCTTACGAAGGCGGGCCAGCACGCGCGCGGAAGACGCGGGCGGAATGCTCGGTATGAGTCGCCCGCCGGATTCAATAAGGTCAATAGTAATAAATGAAGGGTCTACTTTATATTCTTTTGCTAATTTCTGCATATGCACGGATAAGTCACCGGCTACTTCCACGCCGGACGGCCCGCCACCGACGATGACGATATGGAAATGCGCGACCATCTCGCCCTGGGACGGATGCTGATGTTCTTCAAAAAGTTTTGCTAGATGATTCTTCAGCCGGAGCGCTTCGTTCACGGATTTGAATCCGAGCGACAAATCTTCAATACCGGGCAAGCCGAAATATGTCGTCTCACTACCGAGGGCGATGATGAGATCGTCATAATGATATGCCGAACCGCTCTCCCCCGTCACGAATTTTTCAGCCACGTTCACTTCTTTAACTGCGTCCACATTGCATTCAACTTTCTTCGGCAACACTTCGGAAAGCGGCACGCACACTTCAATGGGCGACGCGCCGGTGACGACGCGGTACAGCGCAGGATAATATTCAAAATAATTTTTATTTGAGAGAAGCGTGATGTGCGTGTTTTTCAGATTTTTCCGCGCCAATTCCCTCGCCGCAATAATGCCGCCGAATCCCCCGCCCAATATCAGTATTTTTCTTTCAGGCATTTAAAAAGTATAGCATTTATTAGCCTTTGTAAGATATTGACAATGTCTCCGTCATAATACGCAGAACAGAACAAATATATTAATTAATTCAAAACAAAAAATTATGGAACAATTAGCAATAGTCCCCCTATTTATAGGGCTAATAGCTTTCTTTCACTTCGTAAAGTGGTCCGCTTTAAAAAGAGCCGACATGTTCTCGGAACCAAGAAAAGCTGAAAATTAACAATATTTGAGAACCTGTCACTCCCCTTGTATCGGAGTCGGGTTCTTTTTTGTCCTATTATTAAGTATAATTAGAAGACTGTAAGAAAAGCCGCCTTCATCCGTCTCGTATGATAGAAGTCCACAAACAATCAAAACAAGAAGAATTTGCCAAAGCATACGATGATTTTTCCGATGCCATATTCCGATACTGCCTGTTTCAAACGAGTAATCGCGAAAAGGCCCTAGACCTGACAGCGGACACTTTCACTAAGACTTGGGAATATGTGCGCGAAGGCAAAGAAGTGGAAAATCTGCGCGCGTTCCTGTACAAAGTGGCAGGCAACCTCATCATAGACGACCGCCGCCGGAAAAAAGCGCAGTCCCTGGACGCGATGATGGAAACAGGTTTTGATGAAGCGACTGACACCGATGAGCGATCCCTGCATGAAGAAAATTTTGACGGCAAAGTGGCATTGGAAGCTCTCGGGCAATTGGATAAAAAATATCGCTCGGTGCTCACCTTACGGTATGCCGAAGATATGAATATTAAAGAGATAGCAAAAATATTGAGAGAAAGCGAGAATAACATATCAGTACGAATACACAGGGGGCTGGAAAAACTGAAAAAAATTTTAAATGAGAAAGAAAATGAAAAAGAATAACATGCACAATAAAACAAACAAAGTAATAACAGCGATGAAACAGAGCCGCCTGACTCCGGACGAGAAAACGCGCATGTGGATGCGCGTGGATGCATTTGTAAAAAACCATCCGATACACATCACGTCGCCATATTTTTCAAAACATTCTTTTTCGCTCTTCGGCAAGGTCGCCCTGGCTGGCGTCATGGTAGCCATACTCTCTGTGTCCGGCCTGACCTACGCGTCGGCATCGGCACTGCCGGGCGATTTCCTATATCCTGTAAAAATAAACGTGAAAGAAAAAATGGAAGATGCGCTCGTATTTACTTCGGACGCAAAGATAGCGCAGGGCAAGAAGCGCGTGGATAAAAGAATTTCTGAAGTGAAAACACTGGCCAAGCAAAAGAAACTCACGCCGGCGCGCGCCGCAGTAGCTAAAACCAGCATTCAGAAAGCTACTGATAATGTATCAAAAGAAATAGCCGCGGCAGACAAAGAGCCAGAGGAAAAAGAAGCGATAGATGCCACACTCTCCCAAGCCAAAGCGGCTATCGCCCTCATAGAAGAACCGGTAGAAACTGCCGATTCGGAAAAGTTTGAAGAAAAACTAGAAGCAAAGACGGCGGATATAGAGATGGCGGAGCTGGAAGCGGATTTGGAAAAGGCAAAAATTACTGATGATGAATCATTCTTGGAGTTTGAACCCGCTGCCAGTACTGACACTGCCGCTCCGGCGGATGAAGTAAACGCCGGCACCGGCGAAGAGAAGAAGACCGAAGCCGCCAAGCCAGAAGAACAAGCTTCCTCCGCTACTCCCGCCACGAGTGCCGCTGTCATCAATGCTGTCAGCACCAGCGACAGCGGCACTGAGAGCGCTGATAGGTAAATCGTCCGGGATTTCCGCTTCACTTATTTCAGAAATAGACATAGCCGCCCGAGCCTCCGGCTCGGGCGGCTTTTCTGCAACCACTTCTTCTATTACTTCCATGACTGCCGGAACCAAAGATGCTCCATAATCAAATGCCGTCTCGCCCGCAGAAGTCAGCAATCGTAACCCTGCCGCATCTTCTGGCATGAACTTTGTAATTTTACCGGAAATGATAATGGATTTTTTCGCTGGCAATATAGTATTCTTCGGCAAAGAAAAACTTTTTGCGCCGGAAATAAGCATCCAGCGCGAGATATCCTGCTCATAGTCCGAAGGATTTGAAAGCTCCACGAAAAAATCTTTGCCGTCCCCCACCCGCGAAATCACGGTTGAAACAGCTGAAATTTTTATGATGATCTTATGACTCGCATCCGGTGTATAGCCGTACGGATTTTGCGCATATTCCAGCGTCAGCGCATAGTCACCGGGATAATAATATGTGTGGCTGAATTTCTGCGAGCTCTGCGCTTCCAATGAATCCCCGTCCCCGAAATTCCAGAAAAGTTTTCCGGAAGATAGCGGCTCACCCGAAAGCCCCGTCGCTTGCGCTTCAAATTCCATGGGTATGCCGGCAAGCCCCGATTTTTTTCCTGAAATTTTTACCTGTATTTTCAGCTCTTCTTTCTTTTTTGTCTCGGCCTTTGCTTCAGGCACCGCAGCTGCCGAGGAACTATCGTCGGAAGATGTACTGCCGATATTTGTATTTTCAGTGTTATTCTCACTACCGGCAGCATTGGTCGCATGCGGCGTAGGTACGCCCGCCACCCATGCATCAGCCATTTTTGCGATGCTTTCCCCTTCGCCTGGATTTCCCGCGCATGTGCCGCCACAATCATTTGCCTCACCCCAGCCGATTTTATTCACGACATCACCTGAAGCATTTTTTAATTGTATGGAATTTGATTCAGTCAGGGTGAGCGAAGAAAATACGATATCCGCGCCCATCATCTCACTCCGAGAAATCAAAAAATATCCATGGCCATCTATTTTCTTGCCTTCAAAATTCGGATTTGAAACAAGCGAACCCCAGCTCGCGCCAGTCGCTGTTTTCCTCTGCATATACCAGCCGGTCAGATCTATTTCAGCATCATCCGTATTATACAGCTCTATAAATCGCTCAGCTGTGGGGCTTAATTTTATTTCATTGATAATGACTGCGGCAAAAGAAATACGCGCACTGCATAAGCAAAATAACATAAAAATACACACATATAAATACCGATGATGTGTCTTGTACATCACCATAATATATACACTTGTATATAAAAATTATCTAAAGCTGTGATAAAGAAATACTAAACTGAAGCATTCTTTCCTACCCTGAGCTTATTCTTAACCAATCTCCTGCCGAGCAGGAATATCACCGCAAGGAGCACACCGGCTGCCGCCCAGCCAAGCGGGCTTTCAGGCAGAAAACCGTTATTTCCGAATATTGATGCCGCTGAGAAAATATTTCTTGTGTTGGATACTACGGGCGCAACAGTGTTTTCAGCCACATCTTCATTCACTGTTCCTCCTGGAAAACCGGAATTTTGTATACCAAATACTTCATCCGTATTATCTGAAACTCCGGCTACTTGTATGTCATCATCCACACTATTTGTATTAGGTAAAGCAGAAACTGGGCGATTTATACCGAGCACGCGGTCAATGATATTTCTGCCATCTGTTTCTGGAACTGAAATCGGATCAGGTGTGAGAGGTGTGACAGGAGGCGTGATGGGCGCCGGTGGATTACTGGAAGGCAAAAGTACTGAGCCGCCGGAAGGCATACTGCCTGTAGCACACACTTTATTTGTATACGCACTGCTCTCGCCGACATGGGAATTCGTCGGTGTTTTGTTCATGGAAAAAAGAGTCGTATCAAAACCGTTGCAATTGTTCGCCTGATAGCCCACGACGATATTTCCGCCGGTAGGCACAGAGATACACGCATACTGGGACGGCAGATAATGTATGCCATCGGTACCGTCGGGCTGATCGCCCTGTCTCACATGTGCGTTAGCAGAGCCGGAGAGTTTCGCGACTACTTCAAAATTCCCGGCACATGAAGTGGAGAGACCAGAAACACCATTGCAGTACACGCCGAGCGGATAGCCGGAACCTGAAAGCGCCGCATGTGAATTCGCTGTCGCGCGCATTTCCATTATTTTTACATCGGAGCCTGACGCAGGCGCAGCCGCGACATAGCATGAGAGCGAGCCGGCGGAAGCGGAAGATGCGCCAAAGAAGAATAGAACCGCACAAACGGGAAGAAAAATTTTAAATATATTTTTCATATAAAATTATGACTGCCACCATTCCAGCGTGCTTCCTGCTTTGCACGTGATCGCGGAGCTTGAAATTTCGGATGCAAACCGTACGACTACAGTGCCGTCTACAGACGGGGTGATAAATCCTGTAATTGTCGCAGTACCGCTGCCGAAAGGCGTAGAAGCATTAGAGAGCGCGGGCAAATCATATGCTATGTAATTACCGAGCGTAGTCGTCGTGCTTGTCAGTGAGTAGCGGGAATTATATACAAGATTAGAGATTGCCGGACCATTGATAGACCAGCGTGAACCGGTAAGATTTGAAGCTGCTGTATAATATATATTTGCTTCAAAATTATATTTATTGCCCGCAATGACTGGGAAAGATAATCCTGTGCAATCAGCAATCGTGTTCGCAGTAGCATTATTATTTACAACATCAGATCCTAAAATTACGAGAGTGCGGTAATTTGGATTTGCCCATGTGCCATCTCCGCGCCAGAAAGTGGTGGCGGAAGCATTCGTGCCGCTGTTTAAATTTGCAATTGGAAGATTGCCGGATACATATGTCGCAAGATCTATATCTGTGCCATTCCATACTCCGGTAGTTATTGTGCCGAGTGTTGTAATAGCAGAACTTCCAGCCCATGTGGAAAGTGCTGTATTTTCTACATTAGAAAGACCGATATCAGTTTTATTTAGATTTACAACACCTGCATATCCGTTTACAGACAAGACACTGTTATTATTGAGAACTTTTTCCCACGTAGTACCATTGTAAATAACATAATCACCTATATTCCAAGAAGTTTCAATACCGAGAGCTGTAGCACCGGCAACTGAAACTATATAATAGTCTCCGCGAGTTCCTACGCCGTCAGCAAGAGCAGGTGTATTTGTATTCGCATCCCACGTGCTTTGATATGCGACTGCACCGATAAGTGAAACTGGAATTTGAGAAATTGGAATCGTACCGCCCACTAAAGAAGCCACGCTCACGCCGGCTGCAGCCGCAATCCTGGCATCCGCTCTGGCATTTGTATAATACAAATTCGTACCTTCAGCTACATCAGTGGTACTCTTGAGAGCGAGTCGCGTATCAAAATCCGCATTTGCTCTAGCTGCTGTGTAATATAGATTAGTTGCGCCTTCTCCGATATCATCCGTATCCAATACAATATCCCCGCTCAAAGCATTGCTATTTATTGTTCTTGTATTTGGCACTGCGGTAAAACCAAGCGCATCTTGCTTGCCATTGAATGTAGTCCAGTCAGCTTGAGAAAGCATACCGTCCGCGGTGATCACACCATTGGCAACAGGAGCATCTACTATTTCAGAAAAAGGATGTCCCGGATCCGGAATCGGACTTGCCGCACCGGTAACCGCGACGATAGAAAATGAAATAGCCAAAAGAAGCGCGGATGAGAGCATCCCGTTCCTGGACCAATTTATTTTCTTTGAAACTTTGCTTACGACTGCGTTTTTGCGCACTTTTTTAAAATCATTCATATATTATAATATTATTATACCAATTTTTAATGCTTTGTTGTGTACCTTCTGCGCACATATGTTGAAAAGCTGTGAATTACGGTACTCTTATATTATATACCTTTTAAATAAAAAGTCAAGTATCCCTTTTTATGATACATATCCCTCCTCTTTCTGGGAGTCCAATATCGGAAAAACAAAATGCCTTCTGAAAATTCAGAAGGCATTTAAAATGATTATCCTTTTAAGAAAATAATCAAATCCCCAGGTACCAGGTAGCGATCCGAGAAAACACGGACTGCATCAAGTTCCCCTTTTGAAAGGCGTAAGATGTGGTCTTTCAGATCCCTTTTCGGTATCCTCGCAGGAACAGAAGCAAAAAATATCCTGTCGGCTTTCAGGATCGCCGGCGAGTGCAAACAATATTCCAATGCTGTCCTGTCCGGACAATAATTTAATCCGAGTTTTTTTGCTCTCGTTAGTACCTCCGGAAGAGACGTCTTCTCCTTGAATCCGAGATCGGCCAAAGAGACAGCAAGGAAGGTTCGTTTTCCTTCAATCTTCTCGATGGCAAAGTGCGTGTTCTTCTGAATGAGATCACTCGCCCAATCTTTGATCTTGACGGTCTTTTTTACCTCGGTTATGAGGCAAGACTTGTCGCAATCGTTGAAGGAAAAGGAGAACTCTTTGCCTTTGATTCCTTGTTCAGCCGAAACGGCTCCAAGAACCATCGAAGGGTGATCATTCGAGTAGTCCTGATCAAGGAGATAATTGAGTTTCTCCCACAGAATACTTCCCCCTGGCTCGGCGAGCTTTGTGAAAAGCCGACCTAATTGCTCTCCCACTTGGGAAAGGTGAATTGGTGTTGGTGTTGTTTTCATTGATATTATTGTTTAAGAATTTAAGAATATTCTAGACCCAAGATATCAATTTGTCAAGTTATTCCAGGAGAAAAACACCTTGTGTCTTCGAAAACCCAGAGACTGCCATCTCATAAGGAACGGCTTTTAATTTGGAAAGATATTGTTGCGCAAGATAATTTCTAATCTGGGGTCTATTGGAATCCCACGTACCCCCTATTATGATGTAAATATGCTCCAGATTATTTAGCTTTTTAAAATCTCGGGCAACTTTCAGCATTTCCTCCACAAACGACTCGGCAGTTATTTCTTTGAGATACATATCCGAGGGATTGAAGCCGCGCAATACCAAAGATTTCTTCCCTTCGACATTTTCTATATACGCCATCGTATTGCCTTTGACCATTTGATTTTCATTCACAATGTTTATATGAAAATGATTCGGCATATCCCACAGCTCTACATCTCCTGCCGTGCATATTCCGGCAGTCGCTTTTGCAAAAAATGATCCTTGGTTTTTTGAAACATACGCTTTCGCATTCTTTTTTGCTTGGCCGGCGTCGGGAGAAGAAATGAATTTGCGTAGCTCCTTATTGATGAGCACAACATATTTGGACAGTACTTGCTCCGCGAAGAGGCGTGAGGCCAGTTCTATAGTGGGAATGCTTTCTGTGAGCTCATTTTCCGACTGATAGCCGAGAGCTTTCAGAAGATTTTTACGACGTGTGTGATTTTTTAACAATTGCTCCGCTTTATTGGATATCTTATTTTCCTGCTTTATTTTTTCCATCATTTTTGTGCCAAAATTGTCCGCGGCAAAAACACCGAATATTTCTTTCAGGGAAGAAAGATCCTGGAACGCATTAGTATCGAGACCGGAGTACATATTGCTTTTCGCCGCCAGTACCTGCGACTCATTTCTCAACACTGAAAAAAGAGCGGCAGCTTCGGCCTCAGTAAAATCGGTCGTCGCCCGGATGAGCTTCAAAAACGCTTCGTCCGTAAGCTGGTCATCAGCGCTGTTTAAAACATTTTTTATTTTTCCGAGCGTTTCCCCTGAAATGCTTTCACCGGTCTTCAATACATACGACGGCACTGAAAATTCTACGTCATAGCTCGAGGGGAAAAAATAATTTTTCAGATCCCCTGTCCTGTCTTTGACTTGGGGCAATAATTCCCTTACACGTTCGTAGCTCATATTTACGGGATTATAAGCTCTGTACAGCAGATCGAGCATGACATCCTGATCAAATTCCTGATCGGCCTCGCCGCCTGGGACAGGCTTATTTTCAAAGAAGTTTGAATAGTCAAATTTTTCTACTTTTTCCACGAACTTCTTTCTTTCTAACGGATTCAAGGAACGGTACTTTTTATATATACCCGGAGTCAAAGTTCCTAGATCTTCCAGAGCATCCCAAAGGGTTTCCTCTTTGGCAAAGTTTTTCAATCCTATTTGGGCTAAAGTGTCTATTACATTATTGAGCTGATTCGGGTATTGAGAGACAAGTCGTCTGACGATAAGGATATCTTCAGGCTCCGAAAGAAAAGGAGCAAGTTCTTTTGTAAAGCGGCCATGCTCCATAAACAATTTCGAGAAATAAGTAAATACTTTATCCGGTGTGCTTTTACGCGCAATCAAGTCAAGCGCATATCGACTGCCCTTGTTCGCATCTATGGAAATCAGCACTTTTATCAATCGACGAGCGGCTTCAGGATTGGTTGAAATAAATTCATAGACAGCCTGATCCGCTTCTTCCGGCAATGCCTGCAATATAGATTCCAAAGCTTCGGGAATATTTTCAAATTTATAATTCTCCATTGCTTGGAGGAAGGTTCTTACGGATTTAGCATCATGCAGGGCTCCAAAATCATATGGTGTCTTTTTGTACTTTTTATATTTATAGTCATAGGATTCTCCCAATTCATAAGCTATTTGTATGTGTTCAGGGATATCAGCACTCATGTGCTCTTTTTTTCCAAGCATAAAATATCCCGCCCAAAAAGCTTTTTTGGGAGTGGAAAAAATATCTGCATAAAATTCCACACCTGTATTTTGCTGAATTTCTTTTTTGTTTGTCTTTTCTGCGGACAGATAATCATTTATGCCATTGATAAAAGAATTAATATTGCTAAGGGTTATATGGGGATTCACAAGATTGAGATCTGCAATTATATCCATAGCTTCGTCATTGAGACCCATTTGCGTAAAGGTTTTAATAAAAGTGCCATTATTAATATCACGGCTCACTGGCTTAAAAACAGTCTCATCTGCTAGATACTGAGTGACATACTCTCTGGCTCTTTCATTGTGACGCAAAGAGTGTGGAGACAGACCTTCAAGAAAACTTGAAGGTTGAAAAGTAGTACCCGGCTCATTAAGCTTTAAAATTTCATCAGCCTTTTCCGTATTATTATTATCGACATACCAGGCCGCAATCCTGCCATAATTATTATTTTTATCGATATCGCTATTGCTTTCGCTTTCCGCAATTTCAAGCGCCGACTGAAGAAATTTGTTTTTTGTATCTTCAGAAAAATTATTCATTTTTGCTAAAGAAAGTAACGTATTTATTTTGGAAGCATTATTACTCATAGAATTAAGGATTTGCCCGATTTCCGCCTGGTACCCGTTCTGCGCGAGAGCATAGATAAGTTTTTCCGCAGCTTTACGGTATAGATAATCGGATTTATTCACTTTTGAAAAAATATTTTTCGCTTTTGATAGTAGACTTTCGACCTGCTCCCTATCGTCAGTAGTCTTGATCAAGTCAGTAAAAAAAATAATCTGATGGAAAGGAGATTTGATTTCTTCAAATAATTTGGGAATTTTTTCGAAATTTCCACTTTCCGCATATAAACTGGCGACACGCTGCACTAATGCGCTTTTATCTTGTTTATGATTCTTTAAAATAAAATCTGCGGTAGAAAGTTCCGAAGCGAGCCGGAGTAGCTGTTCCACATATCGATCATCGGGAGATTGGAATTCCTCCATCAAAGACATCAGGCCGTCAGCATAGTTGTTCTCCATTAACTGCTTCTGCTGGGTATCTTGGACGTTTTTAAATAAGCCTCTCGCAGCTTCGATGTCATCTTCAAATTTTTCCCCTAAAAAATATTTTATTCTTGCTTGATGTAAATAATCGAGCATTCTAAATTGCTCCCCGCCGGGAAATTTGAATTGCTGGTTCAGGTCCGGCAGCAATGAAATAATTTCTTCCTTATATCTCTTTCCTTCCGCAGTATTATTGAAATATTCGAGGCTCAGCGGGGCGATAACAGTTTTTTGCTCTTTATTTTCGGAGCTTTTTGGGGACTGCTGGGGTATTTTTTCCACTACGTCATTTTATCACATAATCTTTCTTGTTTCATTAGGATTTCTTTTTCTTCATAGTATAATGTTTGGATGCAAAATTCCCTGCTCAAAATAAAAAGATCCACCGCCGGCCTGGGGCTGTATATAACCGCACCGATCCAGAAAGGTAAAAAAATAATCGAGTATGTCGGCGACAAGATTACCGCTGAAGAAGCAAACCGTCGCGGCGGGATGTATCTCTTCGAAATAAATTCCAAATGGACGATCGACGGCAAGAGCCGGAAAAATCTCGCGCGCTATATCAATCACGCCTGCAAATCGGTCGCGAATTGCGAAGTAGATATCATTGGCGGCAGGATCTGGATATCCGCGAAAAAGAATATCACGGCGGACCAAGAGCTTTGTTATGATTACGGCAAAGAGATGTTTGACGAATACATCAAGCCATACGGCTGCACCTGTGCAAAGTGCCGACCTGCCAAAAAAGCATAGCTTTTGCAATATGCAGTTTTCTAGTATAATTCCAGCATGACTGAAAACATAGATTTCCTCGCCATCGGCGACATCGTGATAGACGCATTCATTAAAATGAAAGATGCGCATGTGCATTCCAAGATAGATATGGATTCTTCGGAGCTCTGTGTGCGCTTCGGTGACAAGGTGCCGTATGAATCGGTGGATGTTCTCTACGCCGTGGGCAACAGCCCGAATGCCGCCGTGTCCGCCGCTCGCCTCGGCCTCTCCTCTGCCCTGCTTTCAAATGTCGGGGATGATGAAGACGGCAAAAAATGCCTCGCTTCCCTTCTGAAAGACAATGTGAGCGAAGAATTTGTGAAAGTAAATCCCGGTAAGAAAACGAATTACCATTATGTGCTGTGGTATGGCGTAGAGCGCACGATACTTATCAAGCACGAGGAATTTGAATATGATTTGCCGACGCTTCCGCCGGTGAAATGGGTGTATCTTTCGTCGCTGGCAGAAAATTCCTTACCCTTCCATGAAAAACTAGGCGCATGGCTCGCAGCGCATCCGGAGACGAAGCTCGCCTTCCAGCCAGGCACATTCCAGATGAAGCTGGGCACGGAAAAATTGCATGCCATCTATGAGCGCACGGAAATTTTCTTCTGCAATGTAGAGGAAGCGGAGCGGATTTTAAATATTCAGAATAAAGATATTAAAATTTTAATCGCCGGCATCCACGCGCTGGGCCCAAAAATTGTGTGCATCAGCGACGGCCCAAACGGCGCTACGGCATCTGACGGAAAAAATATCTGGACTATTCCGATGTATCCGGACACTGCCGCCCCGGTAGACAGGACAGGTGCTGGAGACGCATTTTCTTCTACCTTTACTGCGGCAATAGCCCTGGGCAAATCAGTCCCTGAAGCTCTGGCCTGGGGTCCCATAAATTCCATGTCAGTGGTACAATATATAGGAGCCCAGAAGGGCCTGCTTTCCCGCGAAAAGCTGGAAACGTTGCTCGCCAACGCGCCGGCAAATTATAAAGCTAATGAAATAAATTAATATGGATAAAGAAGACTTTTTTCTGAGAAAAGTAAAAGAAGGTGGGCTTTGGTCAAACAAGATTTCAGCATCTGAAATAAACTTTTTCAAGAAAAATGCCTTGGGGCAAGAATCTCAGGAAGATATAAATGCCATACTTGAGCATTTAAAAGATATTTTTGGGGAGGAAAATTTTACAAATATAATGAGTGCGACAATTAATAACGAATCGGTGAAAGAAACAATCAATCAACAAATTATCAATCTCTCCAAAGAAGAATTTAAAGAAAAGCAGAGTCGGCAATCAATCTTAAAATCAATCGAGGATATTCCTCGGTTTGAACAAAATATAGAAAAAATAAATAACGATTTATTAAAGGAAGAGACGGAATTAGAGAGACTAAAAAATATAGATACGGCTGGCATGCTTCCAGGCCTAAAAGAAGATCTAAGTGCTAAAATTGCCGCAAAAAATGAAGCGATATTTAAAATTAACTTGATAAGACAACATTACAAAAAAGAGCTTGATAATGCGATTATGTACGCTGAAAATTATGAATCTGACGAAGAACGAGAATCGTATGAAAATGAACAGAAGGAAAAGAAAGAACGATTGGAGATAAAAAAGCAAATGCGTCAGAATTAATTTTTTCTTTTCAACACTTTCCTCACTGCTTCTACTATAGAATCTTTTCCCATACCGTATTTTTCTACGAGCTCTTCCGGTGTTCCGGACTGGCCGAATCGATCAGCCACACCGATGAATTCTATAGGTACTGGAAATTCCTGGGCCAATACTTCAGCGACAGCTGAACCCATACCACCCATTTTTTGATGTTCTTCTACCGTCACGATCGCTTTGCATTCTTTAGCCAGAGCAATGACTGCTTCTCTATCAAGCGGTTTTACCGAAGGCAGGTTCAATACTTTTATTTTAATTTCATTTTCAAGTTCTTTGACGGCAAGGAGCGCCTTATGCACAAGCGCGCCGGTGGCGATGATGCCTACATGAGCAAGACCGCTGTCCGGCAGCCAATATATTTCTGCTTTGCCTATTTCAAACGGAGTTTCTTCTGTGGTAATTATCGGTGTCTTCTCGCGAGCGAGGCGCAGGTATGCCGGACGTTTTGATTTGGCTAAAGCGAGCGTCGCTCGTTTGGCTTCCAGCGCATCGCACGGAGAAATGACATCCATATTCGGAATCAGGCGCATCAGGCCCATGTCTTCGAGCGCCTGGTGCGTACCGCCGTCGGGACCCACAGAAATGCCCGCGTGCGAGCCGACGATGACGACCTTGCGGTCGTTGTATGCGATGGTCGTGCGTATCTGCTCCCAATTCCTGCCAGGAGAAAACATAGCATATGAAGAACAGAAAGGAATTTTTCCCATCGCGGCCATGCCGCTGGCGACCGTCGCCAAGTTCTGCTCTGCCACGCCGATCTCCACAAAGCGCTTCGGAAATTTCTCGGCAAATAAATTCATCTTTGTGCTTTCGGTCAGGTCTGCACACAGAGCGACGACATTTTCATCCAGCTCGCCCGCTTTCAAAAGGCCCTGCCCAAAGCCCTGGCGGATGGGTACCTGCTCGCATTCGGCATTAAATACTTTCGGATTTAATTTTAATTTCGGGTTCAGCATATTTATTCGTGTTCGCTTGTAATTTTGCCGCCAAGCGTGCGGAGTTCTTTCAAAGCCATAACAGCTTCTTCTTTCGTCGGCGGCTTGCCGTGCCATTTGTAATCTCGCTCGAATTCATGCACGCCTTTGCCGGGAATCGTATGCGCGATGATGACGGATGGCTTCTCAGCCACTGCCTGTGCTTCATCGAGCGCTTGCTGCAAAGCGATAAAATTATGACCGGAGCATTCAATGACATGCCAATTGAAAGCGCGATATTTATCCGCAAAATTCTCGAGCGGCATGATGTCCTCCGTATTGCCGTCTATCTGAATATTATTCCTGTCTATGATGGCGATAAGATTCCGAAGTTTGTTTTTTCCCGCTAATAGTATAGCCTCCCATGTATTACCCTCATTGTGCTCACCATCCGAAAGAAAAGCATAAATAAATCTATCTTTGTCTTTTCCGTCTATCTTATCAGCAAGCGCCATACCCACGGCCTGCGAAAGACCAGAACCGAGCGGTCCGGATGAATTCTCCACCATCGGCAAGTATTCGCGGTGCGGATGCCCCTGTAAACGGCTACCCCATTTGCGGAGCGTCTTTAATTCTTCCACCGGAAAATAACCGGCATGCGCCATGGTGGCATACAGCACCGGGCAGATGTGCCCGTTTGAAAGTATGACGCGGTCGCGCTCCGGCCATTCGGGATTTTTCGGATCGTGCTTGAGCGCGTGAAAATAGAAAAAAGTAAAGATGTCCGTCATGCCGAGCGGACCGGCAGTGTGTCCGCTACCAGCTTCCACAAGCATTTCAATAATGCTCTTTCGAATATCGTTCGCCTTATATTCGAGTTCTTTTATTTTTTGGTCATTAAGCATTTGTATTCTTACTGCTCACTTGCATCGCGCAAGTTCTCTATCGCTCCAATTATATCATCCGTACGGAATATCGCCGAGCCGACGACAAGACGGGTGGCTCCGGCCGCTACGAGGTCGGACGCAGTTTCCATATTTACTCCCCCGTCCACGGATATCTCAAGGCCAGGAAATTTTTCAGCGAGCGTTCTTATTTTTTCAAGCACGCGATCATCCGAAGGCTGCCCTTGGCGGCCGATGCTTTCAGCACCCATACATTGGACGAAATCGAGATGCGGCACGATCGGAAAAATATTTTCTGTAGGCGTGCCTATTTGTATCGCGGCACCGATCTGCACATTTTCACGCACATACATATCAAGTCCTTCCACAAAATTGCGGAATTCCTCCAAATCACCTACAGCCTCGATATGAAAAACCATCCGCTTCGGGCCAAGCTTCATGTAAATATCGAAATTCTCCACTGCATCCCGTACCATCAGGTCGAGTTCAAAATCGATATCTTCCCAGAACGGCATTCCTTCTTCCTCATCCATGATCTTGCGGAAATAATAATCTTCATTGCCGCCGGTCGAATATGGCCACGTACGAGTATTTACAAAAACGCCATCGCAAAAATCTATCTGCACCACAGGAACGATCCCGCGCACGAGTGCGATCTTATTCTTCATATCTTCATAATTTTTTGGCAGGATTGCCGGGATTATTTCAGCCATAATTTACAGGATGTCGAGCTTCTCGATACGGCGCTTGTGCCGCTCGTCACCGGAAAATGCGGTAGTCAGGAAAATATCGACTGCTTTGCGCGCTTCTTCTTCAGTGATAAATCGCGCACCGAGGGAAAGCACATTCGCATTATTGTGCTCGCGCGCCACTTTGACGACATCGAGATTGCCGCCGTAGAATTGGCAGGCGCGGACATTCGGCGCGCGATTCGCGCATATCGCTTCGCCTTCGCCCGAGCCGCCAATGACGATGCCACAGCTGTCAGATGTAGTTGCCACTGCCACTGCCAGCGGTTTTACGAAATCGGGATAATCATCATCCGGATTATTTACATACGCGCCGAAATCGCGGACATCCTGGTTCGGGCCGTGCAGGTACAGCTTCAGCTTCTCTTTGAGCTCGTATCCGGCGTGATCGCTTGCGATGTAAATTTTCATATTTATGCCCTTCCCGTCTTTATGGCATGATCGACGAGTGTGTGGGTGTACCCCATCTCATTATCATACCAACCCATCACTTTCACCAGATTCCCCCCGATGACACGGGTAAGATCAAGCTGTGCGATGGATGCGTGGGATTCTCCGAGAATGTCGGAAGATACAAGCGGTTCGTCAGTAGCGGCAAAAATTCTCTGCCATCGGGCCTCTTTGGCTGCTTTACGCAGGATGTCATTCACTTCTTCGGCACTCGTATTTTTCTTGGCGATGAAAGTGATGTCTACGATCGATCCGGCAGGCACCGGCACGCGGATGGACACACCGTCAAAAAGTCCTTCGAGTGATGGGAATGCCTTGGTCACGGCAATGGCCGCACCAGTCGATGTCGGCACAATGTTCTGCGCCGCGGCGCGTCCTTCACGAAAGCCTTTCTTACCGGCAGGGCCGTCTACGAGGGACTGCGTGGCAGTATATCCGTGCACGGTATTCAAGATCGCTTTTTCAATTCCAATAGCTTCATCCAAAATCGCGATGAGAGGACTGGCCGCATTTGTAGTACATGACGCATTTGAAGTGAGCGGGCAGGTACCAAATTTATTTTCGTTCACTCCCAGTAAAATAGTCGCGCCCACCACGGCGGGCAAGCCCGGAATGCCGGCTTCTGTGCTTTCTTTTGCCGGCGCGGAGATGACTACTTTCTTTGCTCCCGCCGTGATATGCGCATTCGCTTTGTCATATGCGGTAAAGAAACCAGTCGATTCGATGACCACATCGATATCGAGCTTGCCCCATGGCAGCATAGCCGGATCTTTTTCGGCATACATCAACACCTTCTTGCCGTCGATTACCAAGCCATCAGCTTCCGCTTTGACTTCGTGATTCCATTTTCCGTACACCGTGTCATATTTTAAAAGATATGCCATGTTCTCATGGTCGCCAAGATCATTCGCCGCTACCACTTCTATCTCTTCGCGCTCCCAAGCCACTTTCAAGAAAGCTCGCCCGATGCGCCCGAATCCGTTTATTGCCACTCTGATTTTCTTATTCTCCATACCCTATAGTATACCAGAAATGCCAATACATATGCTAGGATATTTGTATGAAAATACACCGATTTATTGGGGATTTCGATTTAGCCCAAAATACGCTCGAAATAGGCGGTGAAGAAGGCCGCCAGATGGCCAAAATCCTGCGTCTTGAGCCGGGTGAAAAAATAGAACTTTCGGATGGCAAAGGCAAATCCGCTTTGGCTGAAATAATAGAAATAGTAGGTGCTGCTGTGAAAATACGCGTAGAATCCCGAGAAGAAGCAAAACTTGAACGCGAAGTGTCCTTATATTGCGCCATATTGAAAAAAGAAAATTTTGAACTCGTCGTGCAGAAAGCAACCGAATGTGGCGTATCAAAAATAATCCCCATCCTCACCGCTCGCACCATAAAAACCGGACTCAATATGGAGCGTCTGCGAAAAATCGCCAAAGAAGCGGCGGAGCAGAGCGGCAGAAATTCCGTGCCGGAAATTTCCGAGCCGAGGGATTTTAAAAATGCGCTCGAGGCAACTACCGGCGAAAATATTTTATTCCATATGTCGGGAACGAAATTTGAAAAATCAGGTACAAAAAATATGAATATCTGGATCGGCCCCGAAGGCGGATGGAGCGAAGAAGAGCTCACCCTCTCGAAAGAAAAAAGTTTCTCTGTCGCATCTCTCGGCCCGCTTACCCTCCGCGGCGAGACGGCGGCAATGATCGGTTCATACCTCGCTGTAAATTTGTAATAAAAAAGAGTGAACAATTTTTTTTTGTTCACTCTTTTATTTACATTTATTCGCTCAAACGAAAAGTAAGGCTTCCGTGCACACTTCCCCATTCGCGTGATCCTGACCAATCTTTGTACCCATAACGCACCCAGGCCAGATACCAAAACGTATTGCTTTGAACAACAAGAGATACTCGACTTCCAAAGGGAATAGAAACCCCTATGAATGGCAAAGAATATGCCATTGTTGTGTTCCAAGAAGCTTTGGGATCGCTAAAGGCAGTGTCAGATGGTGCCAAATGCTTAGAGAAAATTTTTACTCTTATATTAGATTTATAAAAGTATGCCACTTCCGCGCCGATCTGCAGACAATTTCCAAACCTGCCATTAAATGGCGAGACCGCTATAGTGGCTGCGAAAGAGGTCGTTGGGAAAGAAAAAGAGAGCATCAACCTCGCACGTTGCAGATCTTCTTCAGTCATGAGAGTCCATCCGGCCAACAGCAACGCATCACGGCGCAGATCATAGCCTGCACCGACCGTGACTTTCAACACCGCACCTCCTTCGTTAGTTTCCACAGCTTGTTCCGGATTTTGAGGAACAGTTTGCTGTGCAGGTGCTGCACTCTCTTGTGCCCAGGTGACTCCCGGCGCCAGGAAGCTGACGATCGCAATCGCCAGAAGTACTTTTCTTTTTTTCATATCAATATTTAGTTTTTATGTGAATTTAAATGGTTTAAAATCAGGACTATTTACCAGTTCATTATACACCCAATAACATTAAAAGTCAAGGGCTTTGAGATAACTCTTTCTATGAAGTGAGCAAACGCCAAAAAGCCTTATATTTTCATAGTGTTTTGCCGTGCCGTAGCCTTTGTGCTTTTCCAGGCCATAGTTTGGGAACTTTTTGGCGTATTTCTTCATGAGTCGGTCGCGGAGGACTTTCACGCAAATAGAAGCAAGGGATATGGCAGGCTCTTTCTCGTCCCCTTTGATGATTGTCTTCTGATTTTTGTATTTCTCTGGCGCTTTCAGTCCCCCGTCCAAAAGTATTATGCAGTCTTTCATATATATTTTCTCCAAAGATTTCGCGAGAGAATTTTTGATGCATTGTGAAATGCCGATTTTGTCTATGGCACTCGCGGCGGCGAAAGATACGGAAAAATCCGCCTTGCCTTCTTTTTGCCACTCTAGAATTTTTGCAAACCAGATTTCGCGCTGTATTTCGGTGAGCTTTTTTGAATCGCGGAGCGGAATGGGCATTTTTTTTATTTCGCTGGTGAGCCCCGCGCGGAAAAGAAATGCGCCCACGGCGACAGGTCCGGCAAGCGGTCCGCGGCCGGCTTCGTCTATGCCGATTTTTACTCTATTTTTTTGCTGGCTTTTCAGATTTTTAGGCATCGGTCTTATGTGCTATTATACATGAATAAAATCATGAGCACATTCGTCCACTTGCATACGCATAGCCACTATTCCCTGCTTGACGGGCTTTCAAAGCTGGAGGATTTGGTGGCGCTCGCCAAGAAATTCAAGATGCCGGCGATGGCAGTGACCGACCACGGAAATATGTACGGCGCGATAGAATTCTACAAGCTGGCGAAAAAAGAAGGCATCAAGCCCATCATCGGTGTGGAAGCATATGTGACCGCCGGCTCGCGCTTTGACCGTGCGGCGGAAGCGGGCAGTGGTAAACGATACTATCACCTCATCCTGCTCGCGAAAAATAATATCGGGTACAAGAACCTCATCAAGCTCGTCACGCTAGCGAACTTGGAAGGTTATTACTATAAGCCGCGCATGGACAAAGAAATCTTGCGCCAACATTCGGAAGGCATCATCGCGCTGTCCGCTTGCCTCGGCGGCGAGCTGTCCCAGGCGGCATTGCGAGGTGATATGGAAAAAATGGACGCATTAGTACAAGAGCACCAGGATATTTTCGGCAAAGAAAATTATTTTATTGAAATCCAGCATCATCCGTCAGTGGAAAATGACAAGATGGTACGCGACACCCTTATCAAGCTGGCAAAAAAACATGGCGTGGATGTAGTGGCGACGCAGGATTCGCACTATCCGTGCAGTGACGATCACGATGCGCATCACACATTGCTTCAGATAAATACGCAGGGTGATGGCAAGGAAGGCGCGAAGTTTGAATTTTCAAATGATGATTTTTCATTCCTGCCAGCAGAGAAAATGATGGAAGCATTTGCGGACTGCCCGGAAGCGGTGACGAATACGGTGAAAGTGGCTGACATGTGCAATATTGAACTTGAACTCGGCAAGTGGGTTTTCCCCGACTTAAAAATTGAAGACGGAAAATCATATGATGAAAAATTGCGCGAGCTGGCATTTGCCGGATTCGCGCGCCTCGGCTTGAAAGAAACGCCGGAGATACTGAAGCGCGTGGAATACGAGCTGGAAATTATTTTTACCAAAGGCTACTCGCCATACTTCCTGGTGGTGGGCGACCTTCTGCGCCACGCCAAAGAGAACGGGATTTTGACTACCATTAGAGGCTCGGTGGCGGGCTCCATGGTCACCTATCTTCTCGGCATCACGAATGTGGACCCGATAGAATACAAATTGCCCTTTGAGCGCTTCTTGAATCCGTTCCGCCCGTCCGCGCCCGATATAGACATGGACTACGCCGACAACCGCCGCGACGAAATGATAGAGTATGCGAAGCACAAATACGGCGAGGATAAAGTGGCGCAGATAGGAACGTTTGGTACGATGATGGCGCGCGGTGCAGTGCGTGATGTCGCTCGCTCACTCGGTTATCCGTATGACATCGGCGACAGATTATCCAAGCTCATTCCGATGGGTTCGCAAGGCATGCCGATGACGCTGGACCATGCCATGGAAATCGTGCCCGAACTCGCCGAAGCGTATAAGAAAGAGCCGGACACGAAAAAAATAATTGACCTTGCAAAAAAAATGGAAGGATGCGCCAGGCACATCTCCGTGCACGCGGCGGGAGTCGTGATAGCACCAACTGCCATTTCGGATTACACGCCGATACAGCTGGACCCCAAAGGCGGCAAGCGCATCACGCAGTACGATATGTATTCTGTGGAAGAAGCTGGGCTCCTCAAGTTTGACTTCCTCGGCATTCGGAACCTCGCGATTTTAGGAGATGCAATTTCGCTCGTAAAGAAATTTTATAATATAGATATAGACATAGAACGCATCCCCTTGGACGACAAAAAAACTTTCGCGCTCCTCGCCAGCGGGCAGACCGAAGGATTGTTCCAGTTGAACGGCTCCGGCATGACGCGCTACTTGAAAGAACTGCGCCCGTCATCCATTCATGACATCAATGCCATGGTGGCCCTGTACCGCCCCGGCCCGATGGAATCTATTCCCGAATATATCAAGCGTAAGCACAATCCGCATCTCGTGAAATATCTGGATCCGCGCATGAAAAAATTCCTTGGCGAATCGTATGGACTCATCGTGTACCAGGACGACCTGCTTTTCTGCGCATTGGAAATGGCCGGCTACAACTGGGAAGAAGCGGATAAATTCCGCAAAGCCGTCGGTAAAAAAATTCCGGCCGAGATGGCCGCTCAGCGAGATAAATTTACCAAAGGCATCGTGGAGCATGGCCAGACCAAAAAATTCGCCGAAGAATTATGGAAGCTCTTTGAGCCATTCCAGGCGTACGGATTCAATAAAGCGCATGCGGCTTCATACGGCAAAGTGGCCTACCAGACTGCATACATGAAAGCGAACTATCCGGTGGAATACATGACCGCCATCCTCACGGCCGAATCCGGCGACGTGGAAAAAATTTCTGAAATTATTGAAGAGTGCAAAAAGATGAACATACCAGTACTGCCGCCGAACATCAATGAAAGCTACGGTGGATTTACTGTTATCAGAAATGGCGAAGTCAGCGAAAAAATCCGTTTCGGTTTGTATACTATTAAAAATATGGGCACGGATATTTCGGACGCCATCATCACCGAACGCAAAACGAATGGCAATTTTACAGACATCACGAATTTTCTGGATCGCATCAAGCATAAAAACTTAAACAAAAAATCAATGGAAGCCCTTATCAAATCCGGAGCATTGGATGAATTCGGCCAGCGCGGTGCTTTACTTTTTAACGTAGAAGATATGCTTGAATACAACAAACAATCTTCCACACAGAACATAAATCAAGTTTCACTTTTTGGCGGCATCTCCGGCAGTTCCCTGCCGAACTTTAAGCTGCAAGACGCGCCGGATGTTCCGCAAGCGGAAAAATTGCTCTGGGAAAAAGAATTGCTCGGCTTGTATATCTCCGGGCATCCGCTGGACCGCATCCGCGAAAAATTGGAAAAGCGCGATATGAACATAAAAAAAATAATCGCCGAGGTCAGCAACGGTTTCCCCATCACCATCGCCGGCATCATAGAATCCTGTCGCCCCATCATCACGAAAAAGAATGAACAAATGGCATTCATCAAGATAGCCGACTTCACGGGCTCCATAGAAGCCGTCGTCTTCCCTTCCTTATACCAAAAATCCGCCGCCCTCTTCACAGCCGAAAAATGCATCGCGGTCTCCGGCAAAGTCACCGTGCGCAACGGCGAAAAAAGCATCGTGATAGAAGCAGCAAAGGAGGTGTAGTTTCAAGCCAAGTCTTGATATACCTTATAATACTGCTATACTATATAATACTAAGTACCGGTATGAAATTCTTACAACACATTATAAAACGTCATGCGACTACGGCCATGTGTATTGTGTTTTTTGTTGTAGTGGCGACAAATATAAAAATTATCGCCAGCGATAGTCCCGGATCGGACGGTTTTTATGCGGGTGAAACGCTCAATCCATCGTGTACTCCGGGATCCGCGAATTGTTCTGTGAGTTCTGTATGGACTGCGAGTGGAACTGACAATTATTACACTGCTGGAAATGTGGGTATTGGAATTACAAACCCGAGTGTTCAACTCCATATTTCTGATGGTAATGTTCCAGCAGCTTCTCTTATAACTAGCGAGCAGTTTTTAATATCTTCTAATACACAAGTAGATACTTCAATTTTAGTTTCTTCAGATACAGCAGGAAATAGAGCAGTATACAAAGGTGCGCGTTCTAGGGGAACTTTAGCAAGCCCGACTGTGCCAATTGCAGGTGATGATGTACTTACATTTCTTGGTACCATTTATGATGGTGTAGAAACACAAGGAAGTGCGGGAGTATTTTTCAAAGTTGATGGTACTGTATCTGCGGGTGTAGCACCACAGAGAATATCTTTTGTGACTTCTGAAACTACAGGTGTGGCAAGAACAGAAAAGATGACAATTAAAGCAGATGGAAAAGTGGGAATCGGTACAAATACACCTACAAATTCTTTGTCTGTTCAGCCAACTCAATACTCTACAGGCACAGCTTCACAATCTGGAACTACAATCACAGGAATAGGTACTACATTTACTAGTGATATGGTAGGTTTACAATTTATTTTTTCTAACGGTGTAAATGCAGGATTGATTACTGCTTTTAATTCTACTACAAGTCTTACAGTTTCTATATCTCAAACTGTTACTGATAGAGCTTACAAAATTACATATCATGGATTGCAGGTAGATAGTAGTGGGAATGTGGGTATTGGGACACTTACACCCACAAAATTATTGGATGTAAATGGTACTTCTATTTTTAGAGGAGCTAGTACTTTTCAACAAGTATCACCAGAACTTATTACTACAGCTTCACAAGGATATATAGTTTCTTCATATGATTCCACAGCTTCAGGTGGAGGCGGACAAAATGTATTCCGTAGAGCAAATGGAACAGAAGCTACACCCACCGCAGTTCAGTCCGGTATGAGCTTGGGTTCTCTTTCCTTTCGTGGATATAATGGTGTTGCTTTTACTGGTAGTAAGGGGTATATCTCTTCGACAGCCACAGAAAATTGGACTGATACTGCGAATGGAACGAATTTATTTTTTATGACTACCCCAAACGGTTCAACTACAGCCTTGGATAGAATGTTTATTGCAAATGATGGAAATATTGGGATTGGGACTGCAACACCAATTTCTATTTTACACACAGTAGCCGTTACCGAAACTGATATGGCTTCTAGAATTTTAAATGATACATATTCTACAGCTCAGCTTTCTGGAATGATTGGCAGGAGAGCAAGAGGCACAGTAGCTTCACCTACAGCAGTCCAGAGCGGAGACTATTTGGTAGCAATAGCTGGCAGAGGATACGGTGACACTGGTTTTGGTAGCACTTCTACTGGAAGTTTTAACCTGCAAGCCACAGAAAATTTTACTGATTCAGCAAAAGGAACGAAAGCTACAATACGAACTACGGACAATGGCTCTACGACACAGTCTGATAAAGTTACTGTATTAGGAAATGGAAATGTTGGTATCGGGACTATAAGCCCGCAAAGAACTTTGCATATTTCAGATACGATGCGTCTGGAACCGAGAGCTTCAGCACCTTCTTCACCGGCATCCGGTGATATGTACATGGATTCTTCTTCCACGCCAAATGAACTGTGCGTGTACGACGGCTCGGCATGGCAAGGCATTTCTTCGGACACAGATGCGAATTGCAGCTAATGTAAAAAATTAAAGAGATACATTCTTCTCACTCTCCAGTTTTTGTAATAATTCACGAAGCACGAATATGCTCACGTCGTCTTCTGTATCATCTTTGCCTTGGAAAACGGTATCAGGCACCTTTTTTACACTGCAACTCCTGGAATTTTTGCTTAATCTTATGGTACCTAACTATCTATTTAAAGTACTTTTCATATTCAGACTGAATAACCGTCATGTCTACTTTCGACGGATCTTTACTGCCATCAAATAATATAACACCCCATGCTTCTGCATCTGCTAGATTTCTATCTACATAGATTTTACTTCCATTGGCTTTAGTAAAATCCAAGTATCTTTTTTGAGTATGAACAATTTTTAGCTTTTTTGATTCTAAAAAGGTTGTGGCTAAACTTACATAATACATACTATCATCAGCTGTAGTATAAAATCCTCTTTCATCTTCTTTTTTCATTTTAGCAATCCATTCGTCGCTCGGGTCTAAAAATAGAGCTGTAGCCTCACTTACTTTCGTTGAATCTACTAAATTGGGAAGTTTAGTAATATAACCTTGTTGAGTATTTTGCTCTAATGTTTGAGTATTATCAGTAGTACTACTAGTGGAATCAGGATTTGGATTAGGAATTACT